>JAEUKY010000231.1 GCA_016794005.1 Rhodospirillales bacterium | reverse complement strand
GCCGCCGGCAACCGCAACTTCGCGCTGCTGATCGGCGCCATGGCCGTGCCCACGCAGTCCGATATCTTCCTGTTCTTCACGTGCGTGCAGTTCCCGATCTACATGATCCCGGCCCTGCTCGGCCCGCTCTACCGGCGGGCGATGCGCTAGACCGCGACGTTGTCGATCAGCCGCACGTCGCCCAGCCACGCCGCGGCGAACAGGCGTGCGGGTGCTGCTTCGGCCAACGCCAGCGTTTCGGGATGGCGCAGTTCCAGATAGTCGACCGGCCCGAACCCGGCGGCCGCAAGCGCGCCGCGCGCGGCTTCGAGGAGCGGGGTCGGCGACACGCCCGCCGCGACCTTGGCCGCGACGTCGCGCATCAGGCGGTTGAGCAGCGGAGCCGCCGCGCGATGCGCGGGCGACAGGCGCGCGTTGCGCGAGGACAGCGCCAGCCCGTCGGCCTCGCGCACGGTCGGACAGCCGACGATGGCCACCGGAATGTCGAGATCGCGCACGAGCCGGCGCACGACCTGAAGCTGCTGCCAGTCCTTCTCGCCGAACATCGCCATGTCGGGCAGGCACTGCAGCAGCAGCTTGGTCACGACCGTCGCCATGCCCGAGAAATGCCCGGGGCGTGCGGCCCCGCACAGGCAGTCGGTCAGGCCCTTCACGTCGACGCGCGTGGCGTGGCCGGCCGGATACATCTCGCCGACCGCCGGGCAGAAAGCGGCATGGGCGCCTGCCGCCGACAGCAGCGCAACGTCCGCCGCCTCCTGGCGCGGATACTTCGCGAGATCCTCGTTCGGCCCGAACTGGGTCGGATTGACGAAGATCGACACGACGACGCGAAGCCCTCGCGAAAGGCCCGCCTCGACCAGCGAAAGATGCCCCGCATGCAGGGCACCCATCGTCGGCACCAGCGCCACGCCGGCGCCTTCGCGCCGCCACGCGGCCACGAGGCCGCGCAGTTCGGCGATCGACCGGACGATTCCGGTCATACGCTGAAGTATTTCGCCTGCGGATGGTGCAGCACGATCGCCGACGTCGACTGCTCGGGATGGAGCTGCCATTCGTCGGACAGCGAGATGCCGATCTTCGATCCGTCGAGCAGGCGCAGGATCTGCTCCTGGTCGGCGAGGTTCGGGCACGCCGGGTAGCCGAACGAATAGCGCGAGCCGCGATAGCCCTGCTGCAGCATCCTGTCGATGTCTCGATCGTCCTCGCCGGCGAAGCCCAGCTCGGCGCGGATGCGCTTGTGGACGTACTCGGCCAGCGCCTCGGCCAGTTCCACGCCCAGCCCGTGCAGGTAGAGATAGTCCTGGTAGCGGTTTTCGGCGAACCAGTCGCGCGCAACGTCGGACGCGCGCTGGCCGACCGTGACGACCTGCAGGCCGATCACGTCCAGTTCGTTGGCCGTGCGGTCGCGGAAGAAGTCGGCGATGCAGAGCCCGCCCTCCCGGCCCTGTCGCGGGAAGGCGAAGCGCGCGACTTCCTTCGTGCCGCCCTCGTCGACCAGCACGACGCTGTCGCCGTCCGAGTAGCACCGCCAGTAGCCGTAGACGGCCTGCGGCTTCAGGATCGCGTCGGCCTCGACCATGTCGAGCATGCGCTTGAGGATGGGCTTGAGTTCGAGTGCGGCCCACGCCTTGTATTCGTCGAGCGACTTGCCCGCTTTCCGGAAGCCCCACTGGAACTGGTAGAGCATCCGTTCGTTGAGATACGGGATCAGCGTCTTGACCGGCACGTGCTCCAGCGTGCGCGGGCCCCAGAAGGGCGGTGCCGGGATCGGCGCCTTGGCCGCGAGCTCGGCGCGGCGCAGCTTCAGCTCTTCCACGTCGACGGGCCGCAGCGGGCGCGCCTCGGCCGCCTCGCCCAGCTTGCGCGACTGGTTGGACGGACGCCCCGCACGCTTGACCTGGATCGTCTTCAGGTGATCGTCGATCTGGCGCGAGACGACCTTGTCCATGAGGTCGAGCCCGTCGAACGCGTCCGACGCGTAGGCCACGCGCCCCGCCCCGTAGGCGGCCACGCAGTCCTCTTCCACGTATTTGCGCGTGAGGGCCGCACCGCCGAGCAGGACGGGCACGTCCAGCCCTTCGCGCGTCATCTCTTCGAGATTCTCTCGCATCACGACGGTCGACTTCACGAGAAGGCCCGACATGCCGATGCAGTCGGCCTTGTGCTCCTTCGCCGCCGAAACGATGCTGGCGATGGGCTGCTTGATGCCGAGATTGACGACCTTGTAGCCGTTGTTCGTCAGGATGATGTCGACGAGGTTCTTGCCGATGTCGTGCACGTCGCCCTTGACCGTGGCGAGGACGATGGTGCCCTTCTGCTGGCCCTCGACGCGCTCCATGAACTGCTCGAGATAGGCGACGGCCGCCTTCATCGTCTCGGCCGACTGCAGCACGAACGGGAGCTGCATCTTGCCCGAGCCGAACAGCTCGCCCACCACCTTCATGCCGTCGAGCAGGAAGGTATTGATGATGTCGAGCGGCTTGTGGCTCTGCATGGCGAGCGCAAGATCGTCCTCGAGGCCCGGCTTGTCGCCGTCCACGATGCGCTGCTTCAGCCGCTCCTCGACCGCCTCGTGGCGCTTGCGCGCGACCTTGGCCTCGCCCTTGCGGTTCTCGAAGAGGGCGATGAACGCCTGCAGCGGGTCGTAGCCCTCGCGCCGGCGGTCGTAGATCAGGTCTTCGGCGACGCGCGCCTCTTCCTCGGGGATCTTGTGGAGCGGCATGATCTTCGAGTGGTGCACGATGGCACCCGTCATGCCGCGCTTGACCGCATGGTCGAGGAAGACCGAGTTGAGCACGTGGCGCGCGGGCGGATTGAGGCCGAACGACACGTTCGACAGGCCGAGCACGATCTGGCAGGCGGGCATTTCCTTCGCGATCGCCTCGATGCCGTCGAGCGTTTCGAGCGCCAGCTTGCGGTCGTCCTCGTTGCCGGTGGCGACCGTGAAGGTCAGCGGGTCGATCAGCAGGTCGGATTCCGGCAGGCCGAAACGGCCGCACGCGAAATCGCGCAGGCGGCGCGCGATGGCAAGCTTGCCCTTCGCGTCCTTCGCCATGCCCGTCTCGTCGATCGTCAGCGCGATGACCGCGGCACCGAAGCGGCGCGCCAGCTCCATGCGCTTCTCGGCCGGTTCCTCGCCGTCCTCGAAATTGATCGAGTTGAGGATCGCCTTGCCGCCATAGAGCTTGAGCGCGCTTTCCAGCACGACCAGCTCGGTCGAATCGATAACGAGCGGGGCCGTCACCGAGCCGCGGAAGCGGCTGACGACCTCGCCCATTTCCTTCACCTCGTCGCGGCCGACGAAGGCGGTGCACACGTCGAGCGCGTTCGAGCCCTCGCGCACCTGCTCGCGCGCCATGTCGAGGCAGCCTTCCCAGTTGCCCTCTTCCTGGAACTTGCGCCACGCGCGCGAACCGTTGGCGTTGCAGCGCTCGCCGATCGAGAAATACGAATTCTCCTGGCGCAGCGGCACCTGGTGGTAGAGCGAGGCGACCGACGGGACCCAGACCGACTTGCGCGCCTTGGGTGCCGGGCGATGCGCGCCCGCCGAAGCGCGCCGGCGCAGCATCGCGTCGAGTGCGGCGATATGCCCGATGTCGGTGCCGCAGCAGCCGCCGACCATGTTGATGCCGTCCTCGGCGACGAAGCGCTCGATCCACTTGGCCATCGCGTCGGGCTGCAGCGGATAGTGCGTCTTGCCGTCGACAAGTTCGGGCAGGCCGGCGTTGGGCTGCACGGTGATCATGCCGGTCCAGTTCTCGGCCACCCACTTGACGTGCTCGGCCATCTCCTGCGGACCCGTCGCGCAGTTGAGGCCGATCGAATGCACGTCCATCGCGTGGATGACGGTCGCCGCCGCGGCGATGTCGGCGCCGACCAGCAGCGTGCCGGTCGTCTCGATCGTCACCTGCACCATCAGCGGCACGTCGCGCCCGTATTCGGCGCGCGCGCGCTTGGCGCCGTTGATCGCGGCCTTGATCTGCAGCGGGTCCTGGCAGGTCTCGATCAGGATGCCGTCGGCACCGCCGTCGACCAGTCCGCGCGCCTGCACGAACAGCGCGTCCTCGAGGCTCTGGTAGTCGATATGGCCCAGCGTGGGCAGCTTGGTGCCCGGCCCGATCGAGCCCAGCACAAAGCGCGGGTTGCCGTCCTTCTTCGCGAAGGCCTCGGCTTCCTCGCGCGCATACTCGACCGCCAGCTTGTTGATCTCGTGCGCCTTGTCCTGCAGGTCGAATTCCGCGAGCGTGATCGGCGAGCCGCCGAACGTGTTCGTCTGGACGACGTCGGAACCCGCTTCCAGATACGAGCGCGCGATCGAACGCACCAGGTCGGGACGCGAGAGCACCAGCACCTCGGTGCAGTTCTCCTTGCCCCAGTAGTCGCGCTCGATGTCGAGCGTCATCGCCTGCACGCGGCTGCCCGTGCCGCCGTCGCACAGCAGGACGCGATCCTTGAGGGTGTCGATCAGATGGGGACGCATGTCGTTCGTTCCTTCAGGCCGCCTTGGCGGCGTTCGCGACGGGCCTCAGGCCCAGCACGTGGCAGATCGAGTAGGCGAGATCGGCGCGGTTGAGCGTGTAGAAGTGGAAGTTCGCTACACCGTGCGCCTGCAGACGGCGGCACTGCTCGGCCGCGACCATCGCCGCGACGAGGCGGCGCGTGTCGGGATCGTTGTCGAGCCCCTCGAACAGGTGGGCGAGCCACAGCGGCACCGAAGCGCCGCACATCTTCGAGAATTTCACGACCTGGCCGAAATTCGTCACCGGCAGGATGCCGGGGACGATCTCGGCCTGGATGCCGCGCGCGGCACAGCGGTCGCGATAGCGCAGATAGACGTCCGTATCGAAGAAATACTGCGTGATCGCGCGCGTGGCGCCGGCGTCGAGCTTGGCTTTCAGATAGTCGAGATCGGCCTCGGGCGAGGGCGCGTCGGGATGCGCTTCGGGATAGGCGCCGACCGAGATCTCGAAATCGCCGATCTTGCGGATGCCGGCGACGAGGTCGTTGGCATAGGCGTAGCCGCCCGGATGCGGCGTATAACGCGTCTGGCCGGCCGGCGGATCGCCGCGCAGCGCCACGATGTGGCGCACGCCGGCTTCCCAGTAGGCGCGCACGACGTCGTCGATCTCGGCGCGCGTGGCGGCGACGCAGGTCAGGTGCGCTGCCGGCTTGATCTTGGTTTCCTGCGCGATGCGCTTGACGACAGCGTGCGTGCGCTCGCGCGTCGTGCCGCCGGCCCCGTAGGTGACCGACACGAAGCGCGGGCCCATCGGCGCAAGCCTCTCGAGCGAGGTCCACAGCTGCTTGTCCATCTCCTCGTTCTTCGGCGGGAAGAACTCGAAGCTGACATTCAGCTTGCCGGCGAGGCGGTCGTCGCCGAACAGACGGTTGGACATGGGTTCGCTTCCTTTGCGGGGTCAGTGTTTGGTGGTGGCGGCTGCGGGCTTGTCGGCGGCCCACAGGCAGACGGTCAGCTGTTCGCCCGGCAGGGCGACGGTCTCGGCGGGGGCGAGGCCCGCGGCGCGCAGCCAGCCCTGCACCTCGGCGTCGGCGAAGCCGAGCCGGCGGTGGGCGTGTTCGGTGCGCAGCGCATCGAGCGCGTGGGGCGCGAAATCGGCGATGACGATGCGCCCGCCGGGCCTGAGCACGCGCGCGGCTTCCGCGATGGCCAGCGCCGGATCGTCGGCGAAATGCAGCACCTGATGGACGGTCACGGCGTCGAAGGCCGGGTCGCGCCACGGCAGGCGGTACATGTCGCCCTGGCGGACATGCACGTTGGCGAGGCCCGCCTTGGCGAGGTTGGCGCGCGCGACGCGCAGCATCTCCGCCGACTGGTCGATTCCGATGCCGCGTGCACCACTGGCACCCAGCAGTTCGAGGATGCGGCCCGTTCCCGTGCCGATGTCGAGCACTTCTTTGTCGGGGCCGGCGGGGACGAGGGCCGCGAGATGGCGTTCGACCTCGGCGTCGCGCACATGCAGCGAGCGGATCGTGTCCCAGCCGCCGGCATTCGCGTCGAAATAGGCGGCCGCACGCTCGGCCCGGGTGCGGCGGACGGCGGCAAGCCCGTCGCGGTCGAGCTGGAGCTGCGCGTCGTCGTGCGGAAGCATGTCGGCAAGCCGGCGGACGAGGCCGTTGGCGCGCGACCCTTCTGCAAGACGATAGAACACCCAGCTACCCTCGGGCTGGCGGTCGAGCAATCCGGCGTCGCACAGCAGTTTCAAATGGCGCGACACGCGCGGCTGGCTCTGGCCGAGGATTTGGACGAGTTCGCTGACCGTCAGTTCGCCCTGCGCGCACAGCGCCAGCAGCCGAAGCCGTGTCGGTTCGGCGGCGGCGCGCAATCCGTCCAGAAGATCGTCGAGGGTCTGGGTCATCCGGGTTCTACAAGTTGACACATAAAGACATGTTTATATCTTTTTGTCAATATTCACCCACATGTGGAAACGCTCTGGCGTGTGTGCCTATTCCGCAACATCGCCGCGTTAACCTTTGTGGTGACGCCCCCGGTACTGGTTCCAGCGGAGGGCCCTGTGATAACAATCACTGCTTCCGGAGCCGATTCGATGGGAACCATCGGATGCGTCAGGAAGCCGCATCGCGTTCACGCTCTCGTAAGGGCTTGTGCGTAGTGTGCGGAACAGTCGTCAGCTTCGAAGGGTATCGTCGTCAAGATGTCCGCCTCCTGCACCGTCCGTCGCCCTTCGTGGCTCCTGATCGCGCCATTTCTTGCGGTTCTCCTGCTGCTTTCCCCGGTCGCGCGGGCCGACGAGCGCAACGTCGCGCAGGCCGGCGACGAGATCTGGGATCCGCTCGAGCCGATGAACCGCTACTTCTTCGAAGTGAACCGCTTCCTCGACGCGGTGGCACTGAAGCCGATGGCCACGTGGTACGGCGCGCTGCCGCAGGGCGTGCGCACCGGAACGGGCAACTTCCTCGGCAACCTGCGCAACCCGTGGACGGCGATCAACGACGGCCTGCAGGGCGAAGGCAACCGCGCCGGTACGGCCGTCGCGCGCTTCGTCATCAACACGCTGATCGGCTTCTTCGGCGTCTTCGATCCGGCCAAGGAAATGGGCTTCGTCCAGCACGACGAGGATGCCGGCCAGACCTTCGCGCGCTGGGGTGCGGGCGACGGCCCCTACCTGATGCTTCCGGTGTTCGGCTCGTCGAACGGCCGCGACCTCGTGGGGCTGGTTACGGACGCGATTCTCGACCCGTTCAACCTGCTGACGCGCGGCGCCGATGCCAACTGGGCCTCGCCGGCGCGCAGCGGCATGACGGCCGTGCATTATCGCGACGCCAACCGCCAGCAGATCGAGGATGTCGAGCGTTCGGCCACCGATCTCTACGCCACCGTCCGCCGCATCACGGCCGACCGCCGGCGCAGCGAAATCCGCAACGCCGACCCGGGCTCGAGCACGCCGTCGCCGCGCATGACGGAGCACGAAGGTCTCGGCGGCTCGGGGCCGCGGGCCGAAGTTCCGCGCTGAGGCGCGAGGGATATGATCCGGCGCAGTTTCCTCGTTGTCGTCGCGACGGCGGCCTGCCTCTGGGCCGTGCCGCCCGCGTCGGCGCAGAACCCCGTTCCGGGCGCCACGGCGTTCATCGACACGCTGGCCAAGCGCGCGATCGAGGGGCTGACCTCCAAGGACATCGACAACGCCGACCGCGCCGCGCGCTTCCGCACGCTCTTCACCGAGACGTTCGACGTGCCGACGATCGGCCGGTTCGCGCTGGGCACGCCGTGGCGTACGGCGAGCGAGGCCGACCGGGCCGAATACCTGAAAGCCTTCGAGGATTTCATCGTCGCGACCTACGCGACGCGCTTCGCCGACTATGGCGGCGAGGCGATCCGGACGACCGGCTCGCGCCGCGGCGACGACAGCGAGGTCTTCGTCACCTCGGAGTTCGTCCGCGCGCAAGGCGCGCCCGTGCGCGTGGCGTGGCGCCTGCGCCCCACCGGCGACAGCTGGCGGATCATCGACGTCATCATCGAGGACGTCAGCATGGCGATCACGCAGCGCGACGATTTCTCGGCGACGATCCAGCGCAACGGCGGCCGCCTGTCGGCGTTGATCGAAGCACTGCGCAGCAAGACGAGCACCGCCGGCAAGAGCTGACGCCGGCGCCTGCTCCGGGCGTCAGTCGCGGGTCAGCGGCTTGTATTTGATGCGGTGCGGCTGGTCGGCGTCCGCACCCAGGCGCCGCTTCTTGTCCGCCTCGTAATCCTGGTAGTTGCCCTCGAACCACACGACCTGGCTGTCGCCCTCGAAGGCGAGGATGTGCGTGGCGATGCGGTCGAGGAACCAGCGGTCGTGGCTGACCACCATGACGCAGCCCGAATAGCCGAGCAGCGCTTCTTCCAGTGCCCGCAGCGTGTCGACGTCGAGATCGTTCGTCGGTTCGTCGAGCAGCAGGACGTTCGAGCCCGCCTTCAGCATCTTGGAGAGCTGCAGCCGGTTGCGTTCGCCGCCCGAAAGCTGCCCGACCTTCTTCTGCTGGTCGGCCCCCTTGAAGTTGAACGACGCGACATAGGCGCGGCTCGGCACGTTCTTGCCGCCGATGACCAGCACGTCGTCGCCGCCGGAAACTTCCTCCCAGACGGTCTTGTTGGCGTCGAGGGAGTCGCGGCTCTGGTCGACATAGCCGAACTTGACCGTCTCGCCGACCGTCAGCGTGCCGGAATCCGGCTTGTCCTGCCCGACGAGCATGCGGAACAGCGTCGTCTTGCCGGCCCCGTTTGGGCCGATGATGCCGACGATGCCGCCCGCCGGCATGCGGAAGTCGAGCTTGTCGATCAGCAGCACGTCGCCGAAGCCCTTGGAGATCTTCTCGGCGTTGACGACCGTGTTGCCCAGGCGCGGGCCGGGCGCGATCGAGATCTGCACGCTCTCGGGCGCACGGTCCCGTTCCTCGGCGACCAGCGCGTCGTAGGCCTGGATGCGCGCCTTGTTCTTGGCCTGGCGGGCGCGCGGGCTCGACTTGATCCACTCGAGCTCGCGTTCCAGCGTCTTCTGCCGGTTCGTCTCCTGCTTCTCCTCCAGCGCCAGCCGCTTCTGCTTCTGGTCGAGCCACGAGGAGTAGTTGCCCTCCCACGGGATGCCCTTGCCGCGGTCGAGCTCGAGGATCCAGCCGGCGACGTTGTCGAGGAAGTAGCGGTCGTGCGTGACGGCCACGACGCAACCCGGATAGTCGTGCAGGAAGCGTTCGAGCCAGGCGACGGATTCCGCGTCGAGATGGTTGGTCGGTTCGTCGAGCAGCAGCAGGTCGGGCTTCTGCAGCAGCAGGCGGCACAGCGCCACGCGGCGGCGCTCGCCGCCCGACAGCTTGGTCACGTCCGCGTCGCCCGGCGGGCAGCGAAGCGCATCCATCGCGATCTCGATGGTGCGGTTGAGGTCCCAGGCGTTGGCGGCGTCGATCTTCTCCTGCAGCTCGGCCTGCTCGCCGAGCAGCGCGTTCATCTCGTCGTCGTCGGTGACCTCGCCGAGCTTGTTCGAGACTTCCTCGAACCGGTCGACCATCGTCTTGAGGGGGCCGAGGCCCTCCATGACGTTCTGGGCGACCGTCTTCTTCGGATCGAGAGCGGGCTCCTGCTCAAGATAGCCGCACGTGGCGCCCTCGGCGAGGAAATGCTCGCCCGCCGTGTCGGTGTCGCGGCCGGCCATGATCTTCAGCAGCGTCGACTTGCCGGCACCGTTGAGACCGAGCACGCCGATCTTGGCACCGGGCAGGAAGGACAGCCAGATGTCGTCCAGAACCTTCTTCCCGCCCGGATAGACCTTGGCGAGACGCTTCATCACGTAGATGTACTGGTAGGCGGCCATCTTTGAGTCGTCCTTCCGAAATTCAGCGCCCCGGAGATAGCACACCCGGGGAGGCGATCAAGCCTTCAGCTTGGCCCGCTTCTCGGCGTCCGTCCGGAACGCGGCGAGCGATTTCTCGATGTCCTCGCGCGGCACGTCGCGGGTGATGAAGACCAGCTTGGTGCGCCGGTCGGCGTCGGGCCAGGCCGGCAGGCGGGCCGGCGGGTGGAAAAGATGCTGCACGCCGTGCAGCACGACGGGCTGGGTCTCGCCGGCCACGTTGACGATGCCCTTCATGCGCAGCAGATCGGGACCGCGCGACTGGGCAAGGCTGCCGAGCCAGGATGCGACCATGTCCCATTCCAGCGGTTCGTCGACGACGAGACAGTGCGCGCGGATGCGGTCGTCGTGCCGGTTCACGTCGTGCGAATGGTCGTGCCCGTGATCGTGGTGGTGATGGTCGTGGTCGTGGCCATGATCGTGGGAATGCCCGTGCTCGTGGCCGTGCGCGGCGGGCTTTCCGGCCGCGTAGGCTTCCTCGTTAAGCCAGCGGCGCACGTCGGCGGTCTTCGTCGCGGGATCGTAGAGGCCGGCGTCGAACAGCGCCGCCGGATCGGCCTTGCCCATCGTCGCCACGATGACCGGGGCACCGGGATTGATCGCGGCGAGGCGCTCGCGCAGATGCACGACGCCGTGCGCGTCGGCGATGTCGGTCTTGGTCAGCACGAGCCGATCGGCGACGGCGATCTGCTTGACGCTTTCGAACTGGTCGTCGAGCTCGCGCATCGCGTTGACCGCGTCGACCGTCGCGACCACGCCGTCGAGCCGGTAGTAGGCCGCGAGGATCGGATCGTCCATCAGCGTGTGCAGGATGGGGGCCGGATCGGCGAGACCCGTCGTCTCGATCACGACGCGCTTGAAATCCGGCACCTGGCCGCGCACGCGCTTGAGATAGAGGTCGCGCAGCGCCACCTCCAGGTCGCCGCGCACGGTGCAGCACAGGCAGCCCGCGTTCATCTTGACGAACTGGGTGGCGGCACCGGGATCGACGTGGTTCAGGAGTTCGCCCTGCACGAGCAGGTCGTCGAGGCCGATCTCGCCGAACTCGTTGATGATGACGGCCGTCTTGGCCATGCCGGGATGGCGCAGCAGCTGGCCCAGAAGCGTGGTCTTGCCGCTGCCCAGGAAGCCGGTCAGCACGGAAATGGGGATCGGCGTCCAGCCGCCGGGGGCGCTCATGTCGGTCATGGCGTCTCGATAGCATGCGGCCCCGCAGGGCGCTATCCTGCGGGCCGCATGGACGGCAAACGGCTTTCCCGGACCGATATCGCGGCGGCAATCCTCGCCGGTTCGGTCCTGTTCGCGGCCCTGTTCTGGGCCATGACGAACGGCGGGCACGCGGCCGGCTTCGCCGGCACGCTGGTCTCGGCCGCCGCCGGCATCGCGCTTTCCGTCGGGCTGGTCGCGCGTGCGGCGCGCCGCACGCTCGCCGAACCGCTCGCGGCCGAGATCGCCGCCCACCGGCTCGACGCCGAACGGCTGGCGGCAGCACTTGCGGCACAGGCCGGCGCCGACGCCGAACTCGCCCACGACCGGCGCTGGCTCGAGACGATCCTGCGCAGCCTCGGCGAAGCCGTCGTCGTCGCGGCCCCCGACAACCGCATCCTGCTGCTCAACGACCGCGCGCATGATCTGCTCGCCCCGTGCGGCCCCGTCGGCCTGCAGCGCGACCTGACGGCGCTGGTTTCCGCCGAGGCGCTGGATACGGCGCGTGCACGCGCCGGGGACGGGGGAAATGTCGGCTTCGAGGCAATCCTCGCCGACGGCCGCGGTCCCTATCCCGCCCGGCTCGGCTGGGTGCGCACGGCCGACGGCGGGCGCGAGGCCTATGTCCTGTCGATCTCCGCCCCCGTCGCGTCGACGTCGGCGTCAGCAGCCCCCCGCCCGGAATTCTACGATTTCGATCTCGCCCGGCTGAAGACCGTGGGCGGGAGGATGGGTGCGCGCAAGCTTTCCGCCCTCGCCTATGTCGTGTTCGACCTGGAGACGACGGGTCTCGACACCGCGCGCGACGATATCGTCGCGGTCGGCGCAATCCGCGTGCTCGGCACGCGGATCCTGGCGGGCGAGAGCTACGCCACGCTCGTCGATCCCGGCCGGCCGATCCCGCCGGCGTCGACCGTGTTCCACGGAATCGACGACAAGGCGGTGGTCGGGGCGCCCAAGGCGGCCGAAGCGGCGCGCGCACTGAAGCTGTTCGCGCACGACGCGGTTCTCGTCGCGCACAACGCGGCGTTCGACCTCGCCTTCCTGCGCCGCGCCGCGGCGTCGGCCGGCATCGAGATCGACAACCCGCCCTTCGACACGCTGATGATCGCGCGCTGGCTGTTCCCGGACCTCGCCGACCACAGCCTCGACGGGCTGGCGCGGCGCATGGGGGTCGAGATCGGCCGCCGGCATTCGGCGCTGGACGACGCGCGCGCGACGGCCGAGATCTTCGTGCGCCTCGTCGACATCTGCGAACGGCGCGGCATCGAGAGCTACGACGCGCTGGTCGAGACCTCGAACATGGCGCTGGAAATCCA
>JAEUKY010000214.1 GCA_016794005.1 Rhodospirillales bacterium | reverse complement strand
CCCGCCGATCGTCCGGCCCGCGAAGAAGGCGCCGATATCGGTCGCCCACACGCTCGCGAGCAGCCACAGGATGGCGGCCAGCCCCGCATTGTCCTCGCCGCGCAACCACACGAGGCACACGACCGGCACGCCGATATAGGCCGGCCCGACCGAAATCCAGCCGCACTGCGAACGGCCGCGCGCACGCGCGAAGAGATAGACCCCGGCCATGCCGGCCGCCACGAGCGCCAGCCCGGCGCCCGGCCGGCCCACGACCGCGAGCGCGCCGGCCGCCAGCACGACGGCCGCGACCGCGATCCCGCTGAAGCCGAAGCGTCCCGCCCCGACCAGCCGCGTCCATTCCCACGCGAGGATGGCGCCGGCGCAGGCGACCATCAGTTCGAAGGCGGCAGGTCCCGAGAACAAGCCGGCGAGTGCGATGGCCAGCATGACAAGCGCCGACAGCACGCGCTGCCGAAGACCCGACATGCGGCCGGCCGGAACCGGCGGCGCCGGGTCGGCGGAAGTCACCCGACCACCGCGCCGTAGCGCCGGTCGCGGCGGCCGAACTCGGCGATCGCGGCTTCGAACTCGCGGCGGCCGAAATCCGGCCACAGCACGTCGAGGAAGACGAATTCGGTGTAGGCGCTCTGCCAGAGCAGGAAATTCGAGATGCGCTTTTCCCCGCTCGTGCGCACGAGCAGGTCGGGATCGGGGATGTCGGCCGTGTAGAGACGCGCGTTGAACGCCGCCTCGTCGATCGCGTCGGGATCGACCTCGCCGCGCCTGGCGGCGGCGGCGAGCGAACGCGCGGCGGCGACGATCTCGTCGCGCGAACCGTAGGAAAGCGCCACGATCAGGTCGAGCCGCGTGTTGGCGCGCGTCGTCTCCTCGGCCCCCTCGACCAGTGCCACGACGTCGGCCGGCAGGCGCGTCCGGTCGCCGATCACGCGTACGCGCACGCCCTTGGAATGCAGCTCGGCGATCTCGCTGCGCAGATAGTGGCGCAGCAGGCCCATCAGGTCGGAAATCTCGTCGGCCGGCCGCTTCCAGTTCTCGGACGAGAAGCCGAACAGCGTCAGGTAGCGCACGCCGAGCTCGCCCGCCGCCTCGACGGCATTGCGCACCGCGTCGGCGCCGCGCCGGTGGCCGGCGACGCGCGGTAGGCCCCGCGCCTTCGCCCAGCGGCCGTTTCCGTCCATGATGATGGCAACGTGCCGGGGGATCGTGCCCTGCGACATGGCGGGTTCCCTTGCGGTCGGAATTCTCGCGGGTCCTGCGATCAGACCGCGAGAATGTCCTTTTCCTTGGCCGCGACGGCCTCGTCGACCTTCTTGATGATCTCGTCGGTCAGGTTCTGGATGTCGGTCTGGCGCTTGCGGTTGTCGTCTTCGGTGATCTTGCTCTTCTTGAGCAGTTCCTTGAGCGCGTCCATGCCCTCCCGGCGCACGTTGCGCACCGAGACGCGCGCGGCTTCCGCATAGTTCTTCGCGACCTTCTGAAGCTCCTTGCGGCGCTCCTCGGTCATCGGCGGCATCGGGATGCGCAGAAGCTGGCCGTCGGCCATCGGGTTGAGGCCGAGATTGGCTTCGCGGATCGCCTTCTCGACCGACTTGACCAGGCCCTTGTCCCAGACCTGCACGGTCAGCATGCGCGCTTCCGGCGCGCTGACGGTCGCGCACTGCGAAAGCGGCATCTGGCTGCCATAGGCCTCGACCACGACCGGATCGAGCATGTTGGCCGACGCGCGGCCGGTGCGCAGGCCCGCGAACTCCTTCTTCAGGACGTCGAGCGAGGCGTTCATGCGGCGGCGGAGATCTTCGATTTCGGCGCTGGCGGACATGGTTCTTTATCCTCGAACAGGGAACGCGAACGGACGAAACGGGCGAGCCCGGGTCAGTCGGCCACCGTCGTGAAGCGGCCCTTGCCGGTCATGACCTGGGCGAATCCACCGGGATTTTGGATCGAAAACACGAGAATCGGAATGTGATTCTCGCGGGCCAGCGCGATGGCCGCCGCGTCCATGACGCCCAGATCGCGGTCCATGACCTCGCGGTATGTCAGGCGGTCGTAGCGCTTGGCCGTCTTCACCTTTTTCGGGTCGGCCGAATAGACGCCGTCGACCTTCGTGCCCTTGAGCAGCGCGTCGCAGCCCATCTCGGAGGCGCGCAACGCCGCGGCCGTATCGGTCGTGAAGAACGGATTGCCCGTACCCGCACCGAAGATCACGACGCGGCCCTTCTGCATGTGGCGCATCGCGCGGCGGCGGATATAGGGCTCGCAGATGCTCGCCATCGGGATGGCGGATTGCACGCGCGTCGGCACGCCGACGGCTTCCAGCGCGTTCTGGAGGGCGAGCGCGTTGATGACCGTCGCCAGCATCCCCATGTAGTCGCCGTTGGCGCGCTCGATGCCGCGCTTGGCGCCGGACAGGCCGCGGAAGATGTTGCCGCCGCCGATCACCAGAGCCACCTCGACGCCGAGATCGCAGACCTGTTTCACGTCGGCGGCGATGCGGTCGATGGTCGCCGGGTCGAGGCCGCTTTCCCCGCTGCCGGCCAGCACCTCGCCCGAAACCTTCAGCAGGACCCGCCGGTAGCGGGTCCGTCCGGCTTTCGACTTGTCCGCTTTGGCCATCGCCTCGTGCCTCCCTGTCGTCGCCGGTGCCGGATCAGGCCTTGAGCTGGGCGGCGACTTCGGCGGCGAAGTCGGTTTCCTTCTTCTCGATGCCCTCGCCCAGCGCGTAGCGGCGGAACGCGGCGAGCTTGACCGGCGTGCCCAGTTCCTTCGCCGCGTTGGCGACCACGTCCTTGATGCGCGATTCGCCGTCCACGACGTAGACCTGTTCGAGCAGCACGGTCTCTTCGTAGTATTTACGAACGCGCCCCTCGACCATCTTCTCGATGACCTGCGCGGGCTTGCCCGACGCGGCGGCCTGCTCGGTGAGCACGGCCTTCTCGCGCGCCAGCATCGCCGGATCGACCGACGCGATGTCGAGCGCCTGCGGATTCGTCGCCGCGATGTGCATGGCGATCTGGCGGCCGAGGGCCGTCAGCTTCTCCTTGTCGCCCGAGCTTTCCAGCGCCACGAGCACGCCGATCTTGCCGAGGCCGGGGGCCGCGGCGCTGTGCACGTAGGTCGCCACGACGCCGGCCGACACCTTCAGCACGGCGGCGCGGCGCAGCGTCATGTTCTCGCCGATCTTGGCGATCAGGGCCGTCAGCGCGTCGGCGACCGAACCGCCGCCCGGATAGGCGGCGTTCTTCAGCTTCTCGACGTCGTCGCCGGCGGCGAGCGCCGCCTTCGTGACGTTGCGCACATAGTCCTGGAACGCGTCGTTGCGCGCGACGAAGTCGGTCTCGGAGTTGACCTCGACCATGCCGCCGGTCGTGCCTTCGAACGCCACGCCGATCAGGCCTTCGGCCGCCACGCGGCCGGCCTTCTTGGCGGCGGCGGCGAGGCCCTTCTTGCGCAGCCAGTCGACCGCGGCCTCGATGTCGCCGTTGTTTTCGGAAAGCGCGCGCTTGCAATCCATCATGCCAGCGCCGCTCTTCTCGCGCAGGTCCTTGACGAGCGCTGCCGTGATCTCGGCCATGGATTCAGTCCCCGAAGTTCGAGTTCGTATCGTGTCGGAAGGAAGAGGAACGCTCCGGCCCTACTCGGCCGAAGCGGCCTTCTTCTTGCGCGGCGCCGACTTCTTCGCCGGCTTGGCTTCGGCCGCGGCGGCCGCGTCCTTGTCGGGGACCGCATCGGCGGCCGGCGCTTCGGAAGCGGGAACCGCCAGCTCGACCGTCGGCAGCACGGCAGCCGAACCGACGTCGACGCCGGCGGCCTTCATCTCGGCCTGAAGGCCGTCGAGAACGGCGTTGGCCATCAGTTCGCAGTAGGTCGCGACGGCGCGCAGCGCGTCGTCGTTGCCCGGGATCGGATACGTGACGCCCTTGGGGTCGCTGTTGGAGTCGAGCACCGCGATGACCGGGATGTTGAGGCGGCGCGCCTCTTCAACGGCGATCGCCTCCTTGTTCGTGTCGATGACGAACAGCAGGTCGGGCAGGCCGCCCATTTCCTTGATGCCGCCCAGCGAACGCTCGAGCTTGTCGCGCTCGCGCGTCATGTAGAGCAGTTCCTTCTTGGTCAGGCCGCCCGAGGCCGCACCGCCCGGCTGGTCGCCGGCGAGGCGCTCGTCGATTTCCTTAAGGCGCTTGATCGAGTTCGAGATCGTCTTCCAGTTGGTGAGCATGCCGCCCAGCCAACGGTGGTTCACGTAATACTGGCCGCAGCGCTTGGCGGCGTCGGCGATCTTGTCCGACGCGGCGCGCTTCGTGCCGACGAACAGCACGCGGCCGCCGGCCGCGGCGACGTCACGGACGGCCTTCACGGCCTGGTCCAGCATCGGCACGGTCTGCTCGAGGTCGATGATGTGGATGCCGTTGCGCACGCCGAAGAGGTACTGCGCCATCTTCGGGTTCCAGCGGCGGGTGTGATGTCCGAAATGCACGCCAGCTTCCAACAGCTGGCGCATGGTGAAGGATGGCATCGCCATGAGGTATCGTCCTTTTCCGGTTAGGCCTCTGCGGGTAAGTGACCGGCCAAAGGCCGGCACCGGAGCGAACCGGCGGGATTTCTCCCCGCCATAGCGCGAACCCGCATGGGGATTTCAAGCGGCGGTTAAATACCCCGCCCAAGGGTCAGAGATCAAGGACAAACTGTCCCAAGGACGACACCGTGGCAGCCCAGATTATCGTTAAAGTTATACTGTAAAATCAGATACTTAAGGCGCGATTCACGGTTGCGGTCTTACCGCCTAGTTGCGCGCCTGCGTACCTGCAATCCATTCAATCCTCCCCAGAGCCTCCCATTTTGCGGTTTCGGCACTGTCGTAGATGCCGAGATAAGGGCCCATGGGACCCCAACCGCCTTCATTGCGGAACTGAGCCCGGAAGGAATACCGGCCATCGGCGCGCCGGACGATCAGGATCCGTTTGTCGCCATTCGGTTCGTCGATCGTTTCCAACACGACGTCTGGCGTAGGGCTGCCTGAGGTCACGTATCCTGAACCGCCATGATACCCGGGATGGCGGCTACGGCGCCGCGCACAGGGCCGGAAACGGCATAGCGGCCCGGCAAGGTCATCATCACCTCCCAGGTGCGGTCGGGGAGATCGAGCGCCAGCTCCACCTTGCCCTTGCCCCGCCCGGCCCGGTCGAGGACCTGGCGCAGGCTGGAGATCGAGCCCGGGTCGCGGATGAACACGCGCAATCCGGCGGCCGTGTTGGCCACCGCCTTGTCCAGCGGCTCCACGCTGTTGACCATCAGGCGGAGCATGTCCTCCTCCGACCTGATGTCGACGGAGAGCAGCAGCGGCCGTCCCGGCTCCAGATGCTCGCGGGCGGCCGCCAGGCGGTCGGAGAAGATCGTCGCCTCGAACATGCCGGTCTGGTCGGTCAGCTGCAGGAAGGCGAAGCGGTTGCCCTTGGCCGAGGTGCGCTCCTGCTTGCTCAGCAGCAGGCCGGCGATCTTGGCGCGGGGGCCGCGGCTGCGCAGCCAGGCCGCCAGCTCCGCAAAAGGCACCACGTCCAGCCGCTTCAGGCTGGCGCCATAGGCGTCGAGCGGATGGGCGGACATGTAGAAGCCAATGGCGCCAAACTCGTTCTGCAGCCGCTCCATCGGCGACCA
>JAEUKY010000208.1 GCA_016794005.1 Rhodospirillales bacterium | reverse complement strand
AAGGTCGCCTACCGGCCGACCGTCCACTACGCCTACCACCCGTGCGACGACGCCGTGCTGTCGCTGCACGAGCTGGCCGGCAAGAACTGGATCATGCAGCCCGCCAAGCGGCTGATGATGGACGAGATCACGACCGGCATGGACGAGCTGGGCGTGCTGCTGATGGGCCACGCGAAGGGCGCCTACTGGTACGGCTCGCGCCTGACGATCGAGGAATCGCGCAAGCTCTGCCCGCACAACAACGCGACCTCGCTGCAGGTCACGGTGGCGGTGCTGGCCGGCCTCGTGTGGGCGATCGAGAACCCGAAGGCGGGGCCGGTCGAGGCAGACGAGATGGACCACGCGCGCTGCATGGAAGTGTGCCGTCCCTATCTCGGCACCGTCACGGGCGTGTATTCGGACTGGAATCCGCTGAAGGATCGCGAGAGACTCTTTCCGGAGCGACTCGTCCGCGACGATCCTTGGCAATTCGACAACTTCCGCGTCACCTGACGCACTCTGGAGAACTGGAGACCATCGGGATGACCACCAAGAAGATCCGCGACTTCCTCGCCGAGCGACGACCGACCCCCTACCTGGTCGTCGACCTCGACGTCGTTGCGGACAACTACCGCAAGCTCAAGGACGCGGTCCCGCAGGCCGGCATCTACTATGCCGTCAAGGCGAACCCGGCGCCGGAAGTGCTCGGCGTGCTGGCCAAGCTCGGCTCGTCGTTCGACACCGCCACGGTCAACGAGATCGACATGGCGCTGCGCGCCGGCGTGGGCGCCGACAAGATCTCGTACGGCAACACGATCAAGAAGAAGGACGACATCGCCGCCGCCTTCGGCCGCGGCGTGCGCCTGTTCGCGTTCGACTCGGAAGCCGAGCTTGCGAAGCTCTCGGCCGCCGCACCGGGCGCCAAGGTTTTCTGCCGCATCCTCACCTCGGGCGAAGGGGCCGACTGGCCGCTGTCGCGCAAGTTCGGCTGCGACATCGAGATGGCGCGCGAACTGCTGATCTCGGCCGCCTCCAAGGGCGTCGTGCCGCACGGCGTGTCGTTCCACGTCGGCTCGCAGATGAAGGACCCGAACGCCTGGGATGCGGCGGTCGAGCAGGCCGCCTGGCTGTTCCGCGAGTGCGAGGACGCCGGCGTGCAGCTCAACATGCTCAACATGGGCGGCGGCTTCCCGACGAAGTACCGCAAGGACATCCCCACGATGGGGACGTACGGCCAGGCGATCCACAACGCGCTCGCCAGGCACTTCGGCAACCGCGTGCCCGAGATCATCGTCGAGCCGGGCCGCCAGATGGTCGGCAATGCCGGCGTGATCGACACCGAGGTCGTGCTCGTCTCGCGCAAGTCCAGGAAGGACTCGCGGCGCTGGGTCTATCTCGACATCGGCAAGTTCGGCGGCCTCGCCGAGACGATGGACGAGGCGATCCAGTACCCGATCGTGTCCGCGAAGAAGGGCTCGAAGGTCGAGCGCGTCGTTCTCGCGGGCCCGACCTGCGATTCGGCCGACGTCATGTACGAGAAGGCCGACTACCGCCTTCCGTCGGACCTCGAGGCCGGCGACCGGCTGGAGATCCGCGCCACGGGTGCCTACACGACGACCTATTCGTCGGTGGCCTTCAACGGCATCGAGCCGCTGAAGACCTACTGCATCTAGGCTTCACTTCGTCGCCAGATAGACCTTGAAGGCCGCATCCTCGTGGAGGCGCGCGGCGGCGGAAAAACGCGCCTCGAGCCCGGCCTCGTAGGCGAGATGGCGGTTGGCGACGAGCAGCAGCCTGCCGCCCGGCTTCAGCGCTTCGGCCGCGACCGCAACGAAGCGCAGACCCAGCGCCCGATCCTCGCCCTGCGCGTCGTGGAAAGGCGGGTTGGCGAGCACGGCATCGCAGGTGCCCGTCCCGATTCCGGCCGCCACGTCGTGCCAGTGCGCCTTCGCGCGCGCGCCGAACGAGGCGAGGTTCGCGCGCAGGCAGTCGACCGCCACGGCGTCCGCCTCGAACGCGTCGAGCCGGGCGATCGCCGGGCAGCGGGCGAGGGCCGCGTGCGCGAGATAGCCCCAACCCGCCCCCAGATCGGCGACGATGCCCGACAGATCCGCCGGGATCGCGTCGGCGAGCAGGCGCGATCCGGCGTCGATCCGGTCCCACGCGAACACGCCGGGGGCCGAGACGAACCGCGTTCCGGCGATGACGCGCGGGGCGGCAAGGTTCCGCCATGCGGCCGGATCGGCGGTCCCGCGCCGCACCGAGAAGACGCGCGCCTTGGCCTTGCTGCGCGAAACGGGGGCGAGGCCGAGCGTGCGCAGGTCCCTCGCATAGCTCGCCGCACCCAGCGCGTTGGTCCCCGCCACGCGCAGCTCGCCTTCGGGGCCGAGGGCGTCGAGGGCCGCGGCGAGCATCGCGCGGTTGACCTCGCGCTGGCGGCCCAGCCGCACGAACGCCGCGTCGTAGGTTCCCTCGATTTCGCCCACGGCGAGGCCTGCGCGCGCAAGCGCGTCGGCCGCCGGCTTCCAGCGCTGGACGCAGACGAGCCTGTCCCTGGCGGGCAGAAGTGCCCGATGCGGGGCCGCGTTCGCGAACAGCAGGCGCCCGCCGGGCAGACCGTCGGCAAACAGCAGGTCGAGATCGGGGCCGTCCATGGTCGCGGGCAGTCCTTGCATTATCCGCCGGGCGGCCCAAACTAGCCCGACATGTCAGCCAACGCGATCCAGCAATTCGCCATCGACCATCTGCCGGTCGACGACCGGCTTCTCCTGCGCCTCAACGCCAGCGGGCAGGCGGCGAGCGTCAAGCTTCTGCTGACGCGCCGTTTCCTGCGCCTGCTGTGGACCGCGTTGACCGGCGAGCTGCGCAAGGCGATGGCCGACACGAAGAATCCCGCCGCGCGCGACTTCCTGCTCGACATGGCCGAGACGCGCGCCACCGCGAAGGCCGATTTCAAGACGCCGTTCCGCGAACCGGGTGCCCCGGCCGCGGCGGCACCCGCGGCCGCCGGCCCGCTGCCGGCCGAAGCGCTGGCGGGCGCGAAACTGCTGTGGGGGTTCAACGTCAGCCGCACCGCCGAAGGCGTCAACATGGTCGTGCTGATCGCGACCGACAGCACGCGCGTGGAACTGGGCCTCGTCGACGAGGGGGTGTTCGGCCTTCTCAAGATCCTGCGCGACGCCGCGCGCAAGGCCGAATGGGAACTGCCGATGGAATGGGGGACGGGCGGGATCGCGCCCCCGCCGGGCAGCGAGCCGGTCCCGGCAAGGCGGCTGAACTAGCTACAGCACCTTGCCGTCGTGTCCGTAGAAGACCGACGCGCACAGCAGCATGTCGACGCTGCGCCCGTCCTGCGCGAGCGGCATCATCACGTTCTCCGACAGGTGCCAGTAGGGATCGACCGTCAGCGTCGGCTTGCCCTTGCGCCACGTGGCGCGGCCGGTATCGACCATCAGGCGATAGCGTTCCAGCCCCGGCCACGCCTTCAGAAGCTGCGGGCGCGCCTCGTCGAACCACAGGCCGGTATAGTCGCCGCCGATCATGCGCACCATGTTCGTGCCGATGAGACGGTATTTGAGGCGGAAGGGCTCGCGCTGCACGTCGAGCATCCACACCGACGGCAGCGCTTCGGGCAGGTCGAACGGGCTGAAATGCTGCCGGCCGGGCAGGACGCCCGGTGCGGGATGGATCTTGCGCCAGTGCGCGTAGAGCCGGGCGAGCCGCGCGTTCCAGCCCGCGGTGTCGAACGCGGCACCCGCCGGCTCGGCGATCCATGCCGCCGGTCCGGGGGTGTCCGGGTTCATCCAATCCACTTCGCGAAGAAGTCGTTGCCCTTGTCGTCGACGACGATGAAGGAGGGGAAGTCGACCACTTCGATGCGCCAGATCGCTTCCATGCCCATCTCGGGATAGGCGATGCATTCGACCTTCTTGATGCACTGCTCGGCGAGCAGCGCCCCTTCGCCGCCGATCGAGCACAGGTAAAAGCCGCCGTGCTTCTTGCAGGCGTCGGTCACCACGCGGCTGCGGTTGCCCTTGGCGACCATCACCATGCTGCCGCCGGCGGCCTGGAACTGGTCGACGAAGCTGTCCATGCGTCCGGCCGTGGTCGGGCCGAACGCGCCCGAGGCGTAGCCCGCGGGCGTCTTGGCGGGGCCGGCATAGTAGATCGGATGGTTCTTGAAATAGTCCGGGAGCGGCTTGCCGGCTTCAAGCTCCGAGCGCAGCTTGGCGTGCGCGAGATCGCGCGCGACGATCAGGGTGCCCGTCAGCATCACGCGCGTCGTCACCGGATGGCGCGACAGCGTGGCGCGAATTTCCGACATCGGCCGGTTGAGATCGATCTTCACCGGCGTGCCGGCGAGTTTCGAGACGTCGACGTCCGGCAGGTACTGCGCCGGATCGGTCTCGAGCTGTTCGAGGAACACGCCGTCGCGCGTGATCTTGCCCAGCGCCTGCCGGTCGGCCGAGCACGACACGCCGACCGCGATGGGCAGGCTCGCCCCGTGGCGCGGCAGGCGCACGACGCGCACGTCGTGGCAGAAATACTTGCCGCCGAACTGCGCGCCGATGCCGTTGGCCTGCGTCAGCTTGTGGATCTTCGCCTCGAGATCGCGGTCGCGGAACGCCTGGCCGAACTTGTTGCCCTGCGCCGGCAGCCCGTCGAGATACTTGGTCGTGGCGAGCTTCAGCGTCTTCATCGTCATCTCGGCCGACGTGCCGCCGATGACGACCGCAAGGTGGTAGGGCGGGCACGCGGCCGTGCCCAGCGTCTTGATCTTCTCGTCGAGGAACTTGAGCATGCCCGCCTCGGTCAGGCGCGCCGGCGTGTCCTGGAACAGGAACTGCTTGTTGGCCGACCCGCCGCCCTTGGCGACGAACAGGAACTCGTACTCGTCGCCCTCGGTCGTGTAGAGGTCGATCTGGGCGGGCAGGTTGTCGCCGGTGTTGGCTTCCTTGAAGGATTCGAGCGGGGCGACCATCGAATAGCGCAGGTTCGTCTCGCCGTAGCTGCGCCACACGCCCCTTGCGATCGCCTCGGCGTCGTCGTAGCCGGTCCAGACCTGCTGGCCCTTCTTGCCCATGACGATCGCGTTGCCGGTGTCCTGGCACATCGGCAGCACGCCGCCGGCCGAGATGCAGGCGTTCTTCAGCAGGTCGTACACGACGAACTTGTCGTTGGGCGAGGATTCCGGATCCTCGATGATCGCGCGCATCGAGGCGAGATGCGCCGGGCGCAGCAGGTGCGCCACGTCGACGAAGGCCTGGCGCGTCAGCGTCGTCAGCGCCTCGGCCCCCACCTTGAGGATCTCCTTGCCCTCGAACTTCGCCGACGAGACATGATCGCCGGTCAGCTTCTTGAAAGGCACGTCGTCGTGGGCGACGTCGATCATCTCGCGGTAGGCGAACTCGGCCATGTCGGTCATCTCTCGTCGGATGGAAGGTGGGGGTTACTTCTTGCGGAACGCGTCGAGCGCCACGACCCGTCCCGACGGATCGGCGGGTTCGGCGGGCGCTTCTTCCGCGGCGGCGGGCGCCGGGGCGGGTTCCTTGGTTTCGGCCGGCTTGCGGCTTTCGCCCGCCGGAACGGCGGCGGCACCGCCCGATCCGGGGAACTGCAGGCCGAACTGCACCGAAGGATCGACGAAGGCCGTGATCGCGGCATAGGGCACGGTCAGCCGCTCGTGCACGCGGTCGAAGGACAGCGTCACCGAGAAGCGCTCGTCGCCGACCTCCAGCCCCCAGAACTGGTGCTGGAGGACGATGGTCATCTCGTCGGGATGGCGCGCCTTCAGGCGCGGCGGAATCTCGACGCCCGGATCCTCGGTGCGGAAGGTCAGGTAGAAATGGTGTTCGCCCGGAAGGCCGGCCGCGGCGGCGATGGAAAGCGCCTCGCGGATCACGCCGCGCAGGGCGTTCTCCATCATGCGCTCGTAGTGAAGCTTGTCGGTCGGCTGGTCGGCCACGGAACCCCTCGTCGTTGCGGCAAGCTTACGCCCCTTCGGGGGCGGCGCGCCGCCAAAAAAGTGGGGGGCTTCTGTTGCCCGGCGCCCCCCGAGCCGCGCTACAGGTTACCTGTCAAGCGACCGTTAGGCCGCGAGACGGGCTTCCGAAGCGAGAGCCACGTTGTCGTTGGCATCTCTAGATTGGCCCGATAACGGCGGAACCATGCCGAGCGAAAGTCATGCCTTTACCCGCGCGTCGATCCTGGTTCGCCCCCATCGAGGAAGATGGTGGAGGCGCCGGGCACTGCCCCCGGGTCCGCATCGGCTATTACGCAAGCCGTTT
>JAEUKY010000150.1 GCA_016794005.1 Rhodospirillales bacterium | reverse complement strand
CGGGAACAGCGGCAGCGTGACGATGATCGGCGGCATCATGCGGATGACGATCATGAAGAACGCCGACACGGTGAGAAAGCGGCTGGAATAGCGCGCATAGACGTAGCCGGCCAGGAGTGCAAACGTCACCGTCACCAGCGTGGCCCCCGCCGTGACGATCAGGCTGTTGAGCATGTTGGGCAGGAAGGCCGGCCACAGCTCGAACAGGCGCTGGTAGTTGGCGAGCGTGGGCGTGAACACGAATTTCGGCGGCACGGCGAAGATGTCGAGCGGCGCCTTGAATGAGGCGAGCACGATCAGCGAGATCGGGGCGACCGACCATGCGATGGCGAGCAGGGCGAGGCACGCGCGCACGGCCTTGGCGGCGGGCCTAGGTGCGCGCATGGCCGAACATCCGCCTGTACATCTGGTGCAGGTACGGGATCGCGATGGCGAGCGAGATCGCCAGCATCGCCACACCCGTGGCGGCCCCCACGCCGAAGGAGTGGTAGCGGAACGCCTCGCGGTAGAGATAGACGGCCAGCACCTCGGTGAGGCGGGCGGGGCCGCCCTCGGTCAGCAGCCACACCTCGCCGAACACGCGCATCGCGGTGATGTAGCGGAACATGAGTGCTATCAGCAGGGCCGGCATGATCGCGGGCAGCTTCACGTAGCGGAAAGTCTGCCACGCCCCCGCCCCGTCGATGTGTGCGGCTTCCACTTGTTCGCCCGGGATCGTCGTGACGGCGGCGTAGAGCAGCAGGAACGTGAAGGGCGTGTGGATCCACACGCTGAGCACCGAGACGAGGACGAGCGCGTCGATCGGATCGCCCGTCCAGTCGAGCTGGCCGAGGCCGATCTGCTGCAGCGCCCAGTTCGCCATGCCGATGTCCGGCTCGAACACGTAGCGCCACATGACGACGGCGCTGACCTCGGTCACCGCATAGGGGGCGATCAGCAATGCGATCAGGATGCGCTTGCCCGGCATCCAGCCCGCCAGCAGGAAGGCGAGCCCTAGCCCCAGCGCCATCTCGCCGTAGACGACGATGTTGACCACGACGAACGTGTTCATCGCCGCGCGCCAGAAGGTACGGTCGGCGAGGATCTTGGCGTAGTTGGCGAGGCCCACGAACACCGGCTCGGCCGTCATCGACCACTGGTTCAGGCTCATCCACGCCACGAACACGGACGGCAGCAGCACGAACGCGACGAGCAGGAACTGCGCCGGCGTGAGCATCAGATAGTGGACGGCGCGCAGACGCGTCATCGGCGCGCCGTCCGGTACGCAAGGCTATCGGGCAAGACCGCTCAGACCTTCGGCAGCAGCGGTTCGATGCGCGCGCGGGCCGACTTCATCCCGTCGAGCGGTTCGGCCTGGCCCAGCATCACGCGCTGCACTTCTTCCATGAAGATGTCCATCGCGCGCGCGGCCTGCTCGAAGCCGGGCAGCACCAGCACGGCGTTGGGCAGCGCCTTGCGCTCGAAATCCGAGAACGGGGCGAGCTCGCGCACCTTGGGATCGTCGTAGGCCGAGAAGCGCACCGGGCCGTTGCCGTTGACGGCAGCGCGGATCGTGCTGGCCTTGGACGACACTTCCTTGATGAAACTCCACGACAGCGCCTTGTCGCGCGCGTTCTTCGGGATCGCCAGCGCCCAGACCGAGGTCTTGGCCGGCGACAGGCCCGGCCTGCCCAGCGATTTCAGCAGCGGGATGTTCCCGACCTTGATCGCACCCGGATACTTGCTCTGCTTCGGATCGTTGTAGTTGAGGAAGCGGCCGAAGGGCTGGTTGGTGATCGCCGCACGCCCCTGCTGCATGGCCGAGATCACTTCCTCGGTCTTGAAGGTCATCATGTTGCGCGGGATCACCTGCTTTCTGTACCAGTCGCGCAGCAGCGTGATGGCGCGCACGGCCTCGGGCTCGTCGGCGCGGAACTTGTAGTCGTTCGAGATGAAGTTGCCGCCGAAGGCGCGGATCACGTCGCCGATCCCCGAGGGATCGTCCATCGACGTCGCGAAGCCGTTGACGCGCGTCCCGTCGGGCCGCACGAACGAGCATTTCTCGGCGAACTCGATCACGTCCTCGAACGTCTCGGGGGCGCGCGTTATCCCGCGCTCCTTCAGGATTTCCTCGTTGTAGAACAGCCCGTGCGTGGCGTGGCGATAGGGAATGCCGATCGCGCGCCCGCCATAGCTGTGGGCGGCGCGCATGCCCGCACCGATCTCCTCGATGTCCTCGATGGGGTCGCGCGCCTGCCACGGGCCCAGATCCTCGAACAGCGGGGCGATGTGCGGGCCGCCGAAACGCTCGAGGATCAGCGCCACGTCCACGCCGCCCTGCGACAGCGAGGCTTCGCGGTAGACGCGCTCGTGCACCGCCTCGACGCCGAAGGTCAGCCATTCGACCTCCATGCCGCTCTTCGCGCGCCACGCGGCGGTGGAATCGCCGCCCTTGGCGTCGCTGATCGCGCGCTGGTGGACCGCGTGGCCCATCACGACGAACTTGCGCGCCTGCGCGCGGACGGGCATCCCGGCGAGGGTCAGGGCTGCGGCGGAGCCGGCGACGAAACTGCGGCGTGCGATGGTCATAGGGGAATCCTCCGGGGGCTGGCTTTTTGTTATTCGGCGAT
>JAEUKY010000119.1 GCA_016794005.1 Rhodospirillales bacterium | reverse complement strand
CCAGTCGCGCACGGCGTGGACCGCCTCGTAGGCCGCCAGCCGTTCGAGCAGGGCCGCGGGGCTTTCCCACGTGATGCGCTCGAGCTCGAGGAAACCCAGATCGAACCACGCGACGAACAGCTCGCGCAGGTCTTCGGCCAGTGCCGCGAAGAGCGGGTCCTCCTTCGACCACGAAAGCAGCTCGCTGCGCCGGTCGATCAGGAACTTGACGCCGTCCGAGAGCGCCGTGAACTGCGCGAGCAGCCGGCCGCGCGGGGAATCCAGTGCCGCACGCAGGCCGCGCTCGGCCCTGCCGACGGCCTTCGCGTCGCCGCCTTCCCACGCCGCGACGGCCGCCTTCGCCGCCGCGATCGCCGCGGCGCGGTCGATGTCGATCTCCTCGGCCAGCAGGCGCATGAAGCGCTTGCGGCCCGCGACCGACAGGCCGAGATAGAGCTGCCCCAGTTCGGCGGCGCGCGCGCGGGCGCGCGCCTCGCCGCCTCGGCCCTCCAGGCAGTCGGCAAGCCGGGCGCGAAGGTCGGGAAGATCGGCTTCGGCAAGGTCGGGATTGGCGCCCTTGGGCGCGCCGACGACGGCGCGCGCGCCGCTCGACAGGCCGCGCCACGCCTCTTTCAGGCGTGCGACAAATCTATGACCTGATTTGGTTTCCGACATTGCGGGGCCGATTTTCGCGCGCGCGGGCTCTCCCGGCAAGGCCCCAGATACCGCTTCAGTTCAGGCGGCCCGGCGCGGGCGGAATCTCGGCGGCCGTGCGCAGGACGTTCTTGATCTCGTCCCATTCGCGCGCCGGCAGGTCGGACAGCAGTTCCTTGGCCGCGTTCCAGTCGAACGCGTCGCCCGACCGCACGGCGCGCGCGAGCGCACGGCAGGCGGTGTGCTGCCCCCCGAGAACCGATTGGGCGGCCCGAAGGAGTGGATGTTCCAAGATCTGCATCCTCGTCGGGAATTCCGGGCGCGACCTTTTACCTTGGGGGGATCGGCCGGAATCGAACGCATTGCATCGATCGCGACTTAGGTTGTGCCGGGCACGCGCGACGCACAAGGCCAATCGCGTCGACAAAGGTGGGCACCAGCGATGCGTGCAGCGCGGCTCGCGGCGTCTCGTTACCGTCCGAAGGTATCGGGGGGTCCGAGCGCGCCCGCCGCATGAAATATTGCCGCGACGACATGAGGCAACTGCTCGGGAAGATCGTCGGCGATCAGCCCCGGACCGAAGCGCATCGCCGCTTCGCCGTGCATCCATGCGGCGGCACATGCGGCCTCGAACGCCGGCATCGACTGCGCGCACAGGCCCGCGATCAAGCCGGCAAGCACGTCGCCTGCGCCCGCGGTCGCAAGCCACGGCGGCGCGTTGAAGTTGATCGCGGCACGCCCGTCGGGTGCGGCGACGACCGTGTCCGCACCCTTCAGCAGCACGACGGCGCCGGCGCGGCGCGCGGCCGCGCGCGCGCGCGACAGCCGGTCGCCGGCGATGTCGGGGAACAGCCTGGCGAATTCGCCGTCGTGCGGCGTAAGCACGCATGTGCCGTCGAGCCGCGCGAAAAGATCGGCGGGATCGCCCGCGAACGCGGCCAGCGCGTCGGCGTCGAGCACGCAGGCCCTGCGCGCCGCGCGTGCGGCGCGCACGCGCGCGGCACAGGCCGCATCGGCGCCGTTGCCGGGCCCGAGCAGCACGACGTTGCGCCGCGGATCGTCGATCAGCGCGGCGAAGTCGGCGGGCGTGGCCATCGGGCGCACCATCGTGCAGGCGAGGTCGGCCGCATAAACCGGTACGGCGGACGGATCGGCCGCGATCGTGACGAGCCCCGCCCCTGCCCGTGCCGCCGCGCGCGCGGCCAGCCGGGCCGCACCGGTCAGCACCGCCCCGCCGACGACGAGTACATGCCCGCGCGCATATTTGTGTCCCGCCATCGTCGGCACCGGAAACCGCGACAGCCACAGGCCCGGCGTATTGGCAAAGCACGTCGCATCCGCCGCAGCCGCCGCCGGAATGCCGATATCGGCGACGACCGTCTCGCCGCACAGCGCACGGCCGGGCAGCAGCAGATGGCCGGGCTTGCGCCGGAAGAACGTGACGGTCAGGCATGCCTGCGGTGCCGCACCGAGCACTTCGCCGCTGTCGCCCGACACGCCGCTCGGCACGTCGATCGCGACGACGCGCTTTCCCGCCATCGCCCGGACGAGGCGAAGGGCCGTGCCGTCGAGCGGACGCGCAAGGCCGGCGCCGAACAGCGCGTCGACGACCAGATCGGCGCCGTCGAGCAGCGAAGGGTCGGCCGGTGCGATGGCACCCGCCCACTTCGCCGCCATCGCGGCGGCGTCGCCCGCAAGCGTTTCGCGCGTTCCGAGCAGGCCGACGCGCACGGTCCAGCCGGCGTCGCGCAGATGGCGGGCGACGACGAAGCCGTCGCCGCCGTTGTTGCCCGATCCGCAGAGGATCGCGACGGTGCCGCGCCCGAACCGCGCCGCGATCTCGCGCGCGACGGCGGCACCCGCGGCTTCCATCAGCCGCAGGCCGGGCACGCCGCCCGCGATCGCGTGCCGGTCGGCCGCCGCCATCCCGGCGCAAGTCAGAAGTGCGTCACCCGTCGCCTGCATCACCGCAATCATGCCACATTGGGCGGGCAAACCGGGAACCGATGATCGACCGCCGCACGTTCATAGCGTCCGCCGCCGCACTCGCCGCTGGCCCGTCTTTCGCGGCCGAGGCGGTGGACGTCGCCCTCGTGCTGGCCGTCGACTCGTCGACCTCGGTCAGCATGGACGAGTTCTACCTGCAGATGGAAGGCTATGCCGCCGCGATGCGCCATCCCGCCCTCGCCGAGGCGATCGGTGCGGGCCGGATCGGTGCCGTGGGCGTGCTGTTCTTCGAGTTCGCCGACGCCAAGACGCATGTCGTCAATCTCGAATGGCGGCGGCTTGCGGGCGTGGCCGACCTCGAAGCCTACGCCAAGGAACTGGAGATCGCGCCGCGCCTGGTCGTGGGCGGCACGACGGCCATCGGCGACGCGATCGATTTCGGGCACGCCGCCCTCGACGACTGCCCCTACGCAGCCGGACGGCGCGTGATCGACGTGTCGGGCGACGGCGCATCCAACGCAGGGCGCGCCGTGGGCGCCGCGCGCGCCGATGCGGTCGGGCTCGGCATCACGATCAACGGCCTGCCGATCCTGAACGAGGAGCCGGATCTCGACGCGTACTATCGCGCCTTCGTCATCGGCGGGACGGGCGCCTTCTGCGTGCCTGCGCGCGACTATCTCGATTTCCGCGAGGCGATCCGCGACAAGCTGGTGCGCGAGATCCGCTTCGTCGCCTAGCGGCCCAGCGCCCCGCGGAAGTCGGCGCCTTCGGTCACGGCATCGCGAAGATCGGCGCCCGTCATGTCG
>JAEUKY010000117.1 GCA_016794005.1 Rhodospirillales bacterium | reverse complement strand
GGCCATCGGTACCGGCATCGGCACCGAGGAATTCGACGTCGAGAAGTGCCGCTACCACAAGATCGTCATCATGACGGACGCCGACGTGGACGGCAGCCACATCCGCACGCTGCTGCTGACGTTCTTCTACCGCCAGATGCCGGCCCTGATCGAGCGCGGCTACGTCTATATCGCCCAGCCGCCGCTCTACAAGGTCAAGAAAGGCTCGTCGGAGGTCTATCTCAAGGACGAGCGCGCGATGGAGGATTACCTCATCGCCGGCGGCATCGAGGGCATGACGCTGACGGGGGCCGACGGCGCCATGCGCGCGGGCCCGGACCTGCGCAGTGCCGTCGAACGCGCGCGCGCGGCCAAGATGATGATCCTGGCGCTCGCGCGCCGCGTGGGTTCGCGCGACGCGGTCGAGCAGGCGGCGATCCTCGGCGCCCTCGATCCCACGCTGCTGGCCGACGCCGACAAGGCGCAGGCGGTGGCCGAATTCATCGCCAAGCGCCTCAACGTGCTGAGCCCGGAAACCGAGCGCGGCTGGACCGGTGCGCGCGGCCCCGAAGGGCTGGTGTTCGAGCGCCGCCTGCGCGGCGAGATCGACCGCGCGACGATCGACCAGGTGACGATCAACTCGATCGAGGCGCGCCGCCTCGTCGAGATGGCGGGCGAACTGCAGACGCTCTACGCCAAGCGCGCGAAGCTCGAGACGAAGGACAAGGGCGCGGTCGAGGTGTCGGGGCCGATCAGGCTCATCGATACCGTGCTCGAGATCGGCAAGAAGGGCCTCTCGTTCCAGCGTTACAAGGGCCTGGGCGAGATGAATCCCGAGCAGCTCTGGCAGACCACGCTCGATCCGCAGGCGCGCCACCTGCTGCAGGTGAAGATCGCCGATACCGCCGACGCCGACGGCGTCTTCACGACGCTGATGGGCGACGTGGTCGAACCGCGCCGCGACTTCATCGTCGAGAACGCCCTCAAGGTCGCCAACCTCGACGTCTGACGCGGCCCGGCGGAGCGTCGCCTCCGCGCCTTCAGCGCGGCTTCGCCCGCGCTTCGGCCGCGAGATTGAGCACCACGCCGCCGATCACGACGAGTGCGCCGATCAGAACCGGCGGCTCCGGCGTCTCGGCATAGAGCATCCAGCCGACCAGTGCGATCAGCGGCACGCGAAGAAAATCGATCGGCACGAGGAGCGTCGCGTCGCCGTGGTGGAACGCGTTGGTCAGGCAGTAGTGGGCAAGGAACCCCGTGACGCCGATGCCGAGAACCGGCAGCCAGATGTCCCAGCTCAGGCTGCCGACGATGAACGGCGAGTGACCCATGCCCCAGTTCGCCGCCATGTTCATCGGCAGCTGCATCAGGTTCATCCAGAACAGGATGGTCCACGTCGAATTCGAGCCGGTCAGGAGCTTCGTGGTGGTGATCTGGATGCCGAAGAAGACGGCGGCCAGCACCACGGCAAGGGCTTCCGGCCGGAAGCCGTCGAGGCCGGGACGCAGGATGATCAGCACGCCGACGAAGCCGAGCACGATGGCCGATACGCGATACACCGTCATGCGTTCCTTGAGGAAAAGCGTCGCGAACAGCGCGACCCAGGCCGGCGTCGTGAACTCGATGGCGAACACGGTGGCCAGCGGCAGCACCGTCAGGCCCCAGACCCAGAGCGCCTGCCCGACGAAATGGGCGACGTTGCGAACGACGTAGACCGTCGGCCGCACCATGCGGACGACCTGCGCCGGCCCCGGTGCGAAGAACGCCATGCCGGCCAGAATCGCGAGGCCGCCGACATTGCGGATCGCCAGCATCTCGAACATCGTCATTGCGCCCTGCAGTCCGCGCACGGACAGGGCGACTCCCGCGAACGACACCAGGGAGCCGAGCATCCAGACGACGGCGAACAGGGACTTGCGTTGGGCGGGCATGCGGGGGGCTGTCCGTCGTCGCTGGAATCGGGCCGATCCCGATGCGGCGGCCAGGCGGGACTTTGGCACATCCGAATCCGAAGGCCAATCGACCGGGCTTCGGCCGTCGCGAGCTCCGCATCGACCGTCGGCGCCGATGCGACCTATGTCCGCCACCACGAGCAGAAGGTCGCGTTCGTCCGTTATCCCGGCCGGAGCGATGAATCCGTCCGGACGAGGCACCCGCGCTTGACTCCCCGGTCGATTGGTGTAACGTTACACTAAATCGATATACCAAGGCCGATCCGGCAAAAGCCGGACGCCGAAACGCCGGAGGGAGAAACGCCATGTCTCGCAGGACAATGCTGTACGGATTCGTCGCCGCCGCGGCACTCGCCGCGGCACTCGCGGCACCGGGCGACGCCGCCGCCCAGGCCAAGAAGCAGGTCAAGCTCTCGCACGCGACCGCCGCCGACCTCGGCAACGACAACCACATGGTCGCGTGGGTGATGAAGAACTATATCAACGAATATTCCGACACGCTCGACGCGCGCATCTATGCCGCGAACGCGCTGGGCGAGGAGCGCGCGGTCGTCGAAGGCATGCAGCTTGGTGCGGGCGCCACGTGCCATATCGGCGGAACCGCGATCCACAACAACTTCGTGCGCCGCATGGGCGTGCTCGACCTGCCCTTCATGTGGAAGGGCTACGACCACGCGCACGCCGTGCTCGACGGCCCCGTCGGCCAGGCGCTCGCCAAGGAGTACGAGGGGCGCGGCATCAAGGTGCTCGGCTGGCAGGACAGCTGGGGCTATCGCAACGTCGTGACCTCGAAGAAGGAGATCAAGACGGCGGCCGACCTCAAGGGCCTCAAGATCCGCACTATCCAGACGCCGACCTACGTGGCCGCCCTCAACGCGATGGGTGCCAGCGCCACGCCGATGGCGTTCGGCGAGGTGTACACGGCGCTGCAGACCGGCGTGCTCGACGGCTTCGAGCATGCGCCGCCGGTCGTGCTGACGGGCAAATACTACGAGATCGCCAAGTACGTGACGCTGACCGGCCACCTGTTCGGGCCGACGGTGACGGCCTGCTCGATGAAGGAATGGCAGGGCTACACCGAAAAGGAGCGCGGCGTGCTCGCCGCCGCGGCCAAGATGGCGCAGGACGTCAACCGCAACCTGTCGGCCCAGCGCGACGCCGAGGCGCTCGAAGCGCTCAAGGGCCGCGGCATGATCGTCAACCAGATCGACAAGCAGCCCTTCATCGCGGCCGCCGCTCCGGTGCAGGACGATCTCGCCAAGCAGATCGGTGCGGAAGACCTGCTCAGGACGATCCGCGCGACCAAGTAGACGACGGTCGTCCGGCGGCGCGTCGACGCGCCGCCGGACGGACTTCCCCCGGGGGCCATCCGCCATGAACGCCTTGCTGCGCGCCATCGATCGAACGATGGAGTTCGCGCTCTTCGCCATCTTCCTCGCCTTCTCGCTCGTCGGCGGATTGCAGGTCTTCAACCGCTTCGTGCTCGGCCTGCCGCTGAGCTGGAGCGAGGAGTTCCAGAAATTCGGCCATGTGTGGATGGTGTTCATCGCCATTCCGGTCGCCTACCGCAAGGGCGCCCATATCGGCATGGACGCGCTGCTCGTGCGGCTCGCGACGCCGCTCCGCCGCTCGATCGAGTTCCTGATCGAGATCCTGTGGCTCGTGCTGGCGGCGGCGATCTTCGCCTACACGCTGCGCCTGATGGAGGTGGCGAAGTTCCAGGACAGCCCCGGACTCGGCTGGCGCATGGACCACGTCTACATGGGCATGGTGATCGGCTCGGCCTATCTCGCACTGGTCGCCGTGCGCCGCCTCGTCGCGTTCTTCCGACCCGAAGCCGCGGAGCAGGCGCCATGATGCTCGTCCTGCTGTTCACGTTCCTGCTGGGTCTCATCACGCTCGGGATCCCGATCCTGCTCGTGATGGGCATCGTCGGTCTCGCGGGCATCCTGAGCGAGCCCAACCTCGTGCCGGCCCTGTTCCCGCAGAAGATGTTCGCCATGCTGGACAATTTCAGCCTGCTGGCGCTGCCCTATTTCATCCTCGCGGGCGAGCTCATCTCGCGCGGCGGCATCTCGAAGCGGCTGGTCGAGTTCGCGGAGTCCGCCGTCGGGCACTGGCGCGGCGGCCTCGGCCACGCCTCGGTCGTGTCGAGCATGATCTTCGCGGGCGTCTCGGGATCGTCGGTCGCCGACACGTCGGCCATCGGCTCGATCCTCGTGCCGGCCATGAAGTCGCGCGGCTACAAGCCGGGCTTCGCGGCGGCCCTCGTCGCGTGCGCGGGCACGATCGGCGCCATCATCCCGCCGAGCATGACGATGATCGTCTACGGCTCGATGGCGAACGTTTCCATCGGCGGCCTGTTCCTGGGCGGCATCGTGCCGGGCATCCTGATCGGCGTCGGGCTGATGGTCGTGATCGCGATCTTTTCGCGCCATCCCGACTATCCGGAACTGCGCGTGACGACGGGAAAGTTCGTCCTTTCGTTCCTGCTGCGCGCGGCGGCGCTCGTGTGGCCGGCGCTGCTGGCGCCCGTGCTCGTCCTCGGCGGCATCCTCGGCGGCGTGTTCACGGCGACCGAGGCGGGCGTCGTGGCCTGCTTCTACAGCTTCTTCATCGGCTTCTTCGTCTACCGGACGATCCGGCTGCGCGACCTGCCCGAGATCTTCGTCCAGGCCGGCGTGACCACCGCACTGGTCTCCGGAATCATCGGCGTGGCCGGCGCGTTCGGCTGGCTGCTTTCCTACCTGAACTTCAACGACGTCGTGCTGTCGGGCATCACATCGGTCGCCGGGACGAAGATCGCCGTCATGCTGATCCTGATGACGGTCATGCTCGTGCTGACCATGTTCGTCGATTCGATGGCGATCCTGATCATCCTGATCCCGGTCGCCGTCGTCATCGGCCGGAAATTCGGGATCGACGAGTTCCAGCTCGGCCTGCTCATGGTCATGGCCACGCAGATCGGTTCGACGACTCCGCCGGTCGCCGTGCTGCTGTTCGTGGCGACCAGCATCGCCGGCTGCACCTACAGCGAGACCGTCCGCTACTGCTGGGCGTTCATCGCCGCCGAGATCGCGGTCCTGCTGATGGTCGTGTTCGTCCCGGAACTTGCGTCGTGGATTCCGCATATGGTCTTGGGGTAGAGGATGGCGCGGCCCGGCGGGCCCGCAGGACAAGGAAGTCGAAGAACGCGCAAATGTCGACGATCACCGACGTAGCCAGGATGGCGGGTGTCTCGGTCTCGACCGTCTCGAACGTGCTCAACGGCCGGACCGGCCGGATGGGCGAGGCGACGCTGGCGCGCGTGGAAAAGGCGATGTCGCAGCTCGGCTACCGGCCGAACCTCGCGGCCCGCCAGCTCAAGACGGGCGAAGCTTCGATGATCGGGCTGCTCGTGCCCTCGCTGGGCAACCCCAGCTACGGCATGCTGGCGCGCGAGATCGAAGCCGAATCGCGCCGCTACGGGTTCCGCGTCATCGTCGGCAACACGAACCGCGATCCGCAGCACGAGCGCGCCTTCATCGACGACATGACCGCGCAGGGCGTGCGGGGCGTCATCGTGATCTCCTCGCTCGCCGACGAGAGCCATCTGGAGGCGCCGGCCAGGCAGGGGCTGGTCGCGGTGAGCTACGACAGCCATTCGCGCCGCAACGTCCGGCCGATCCTCGACTACGTCTCGGCCGACAACGCGGCGGGCGTGCGCCTGGCGGTCGGGCATCTGGCCGAGGCCGGCCACCGCACCGTCGCGTTCCTGACGCCGAAGATCTGGACCTTCAGCCGCGCCGAGAAGCGCAAGGGCTTCCTCGCGGCGATCCGCGACGGGGGCCTCAAGGGCGTGGTCATCGAGGGGGCGGTCGCGTCGAACTATGCCGACGCCGAGATGGCCGAACTGGGGCAGGGGCTGGCCGAACCGTTCGCGCGGCATGCCGACCGGCCGACCGCGGCCATCGCGATCAACGACATGATGGCCATCGGCCTCATTTCCGGCCTCGAAAGGCTCGGCATCCGCGTGCCGTCGGACGCGTCGGTCGTCGGCATGGACGGGATTCCGCTTGGCGCTTTCACGGCGCCGCCGCTGACCACGGTGCGTCTCCCGCTGCGCGAACTCGCGCGCACGATGGTGGATCGCATCATGCTGCGCCTCAAGCAGCCGGGCACGGAGCCCGCCGAGTTCAGGTTCGCCCCGTCGATGCTGGTGCGCGGATCGGTGGCGCCGCCGCCGAAAGTGCCTGGACGCGGCGCGCGGCGGAAGTAGCCCCATGCGCATCCTGCTGACGCACACGCCGGACGCCCGCGCGCGCTATTACGGCGAAGCGGCGCTCGACGAGCTTCGCCGGCTCGGCGAGGTCCGTCTCAATCCGACCGGCGGACTTCTGGACGCGGGCGCGCTCGCGGCACTCGCCCGCGACTGCGACGTGATCGTTTCCGACCGGCAGACCCCGGCACCCGCCGAGCTGTTCGGGAAACTTCCTGACCTCGTCGCGTTCGTGCGCTGCGCGATGGACATCCGCAACGTCGACGTCGCGGCCGCGAGTGCGGCGGGCATCGTGGTCACGCGCGCTTCGGCCGGCTTCGTCGCGTCGGTCGCCGAGCTTGCGGTGGGCCTGCTCGTCGATCTCGCGCGCGGAACGAGCGCCGCCGTCGCCGCCTACCGTTCGGGCCGCGCGCCGGAGATCCGGATGGGCGTCCAGCTCGCCGGTTCGACGCTCGGGATCGTCGGTTGCGGCGCGATCGGCCGGCGGCTCGCCGGGTTCGCCGCCGCGATGGGCATGAAGATCCTGGCCTTCGATCCCGATCCCGATGCCGTGCCGGCGGGCGTCGAGCGGACCGGGTTCGAGTCCCTGCTGGGCCGCTCGGATTTCGTCGTGTGCCTCGCGGCCGCCACGCCGCAGACGCGGCACATGATGGGGAAGGCCGCTTTCGCGGCCATGCCGCGCGGCGCCTTCTTCGTGAACCTGTCGCGCGGCGAGCTCGTCGACGAGGCGGCGCTGCTCGCCGCGCTCGACGCCGGGCATCTCGCCGGTGCCGCGGTCGACGTGGGCATGGCGCCCGACCAGATGCCGTCGCCGGCGGTCGCCGCCCATCCCGGGGTCGTCGCGACGCCGCATATCGGCGGCCTGACGCCGGCCGCGGTCTCGCATCAGGCGTTCGATACGGTCCGTCAGGTCGCGGCGCTGAGCCGCGGGGAAATGCCGGATCTCGCCGTCAATCCCGAAAGCGCCGCGCGCCTTGCCCGGCTGCGCGCGAACTGAAACGGCCTAGGCGCAGCAGCGCGCCGGTGCGGACGCCGCCGCGGCGATGCGCAGGCGCGCGGCTTCCAGCGTGCGCAGCAGCGCCTCGCGGGTCACGCCGTCGCGCCGCATCAGGATCTGCGCGAGCGGATCCTCGATCAGCTCGGCGATCGACGGTTCGGGGTCGGTGCGGCGGGCCTGCCGCTGCGGGAACGTCCGGATCTGCGCCATGTCGTGTCTCCTTGACCGCCAGACTGGCCCGGCGGGCCGGACCCGGGCAAACGAGTTAATCTGAACCGGCCGGTGAGCAAACCTAAGCACCGGCGAAAACCAGTTGTCGGGCGTCCGCCGGGCGTCCATCCTCCCGGAATGCGCGCTTTCGGGCTCAGCTTCCTGCTTCCGGCGTCCCGACGGCCGGCCGACGGATCGTCGGGCTGGACGCAGTATCTTCTCGTCGTCGGCCTCTGGCTGACGCTGATCGGCCTCGTCTGGTTCTTCATCGTCGCGGGCGCGCGCGAGATCGAATCCACCGCCGAGACGCAGGCGCGCAACCAGGCGCAGATCTATGCCGATCTGGTCGAAGAGTTCGTCGAGCAGACGCTGACGAACTTCGACCAGGACATCAAGATGCTGCGCGACGGCTACGTGCGCGGGGAGGTCGGCCCCGACCTGCGGCCGTGGCGCGACGCCCAGCATGCCCGCAGCGAGATCGCGGTGATGTACGCGGTCGTCGACGCGAACGGACGGCTGGCGGCGACGAGCGGGGACCAGTCGGTGCTCGGGGTCGACGTGTCCGACCGTCCGCATATCCGTTTCCATTCGCTCGATCCGTCGGACCGGCCGCGGCTCAGCGCGCCGGTCGTCGGGCGGTTGACCGGTCGCGTGTCGCTGCAGCTGACGCGCCGGATATCCGCGCCCGACGGCGCGTTCCTCGGCGTGGTCGTGGTTTCGCTCGATGCCGCCTACTACGACCGCTTCTTCGCGCGCACGCGCGTGCGCGACAAGGACGTGATCAGCCTGATGGGAGCCGACGGCGCGATCCGCATGCGATCGGGCCCCGTGCGCGCGGCAGACAACTATTCCGGACAGCCCCTGTTCGAACGGATGCTGAGGGAGAAATCCGGCACGGCCCGCGTGCACGGGCTCAGCGACGGCGTCGAACGGTTCGTCGCGTTCCGCACGCTCGAGCAGTATGGCCTCATCGTCTATGTCGGCGTCGGCGTCGAGGACGAGACCTCGATCCTCCGGTCCGGGATCGCGTATCTCAAGAGCATCGCATGGATCTTCACGATCCTGACCGGGATCAGCGCGCTCGCCATCGTGATCGTCATCAAGCGGCGGCACGAGGCGGCGATGTCGCGGACCGTCGTCGACGAGCTTTCGCGCCGCATGGCCGTGATCGGCGGCCTGCTCGACAGGTCCGACGCGCTGCTGCTGGCGGTCGGCTGCGACGGGCGCGTCCACTTCGCGAACGCGCGCTGCGCCGAGTTCTTCGCCGAAGCGGGCAGGTCCGGCGGGCGCGACGTCCAGTCCATGTTCCGTTTCGCCGCCGAAGGCGCTTCGGATCTGTTCCTCGAGCGCATCCGCGGGTCGGAGGCGGCGCCGGTCTCGTTCGAGCAGGACCTCGTGGGCGCCGACGGCGAACAGCACCTGTTCCTGTGGATCTGGAGCGCCGACGACAAGACCCCGGCGGACGGCCGGTCGTATATCGGCTTCGGCATCGACGTGACCGCGCGCCGGCGCAGCGAGATGACGGCGATCCGCAGCGAGCGGATCGCCTCGCTGGGCGACATCGCCGCGTCGATCGTGCACGAGCTGAACCAGCCGCTGAACGTGATCGGACTCGCCTGCACGAACGTCCGGCATATGCTCGCCGGCCGGACGACCGACGAGGTGGACCGCCGCCTCGACCGGATCGACCAGCAGGTCGGCCGTGCGGCGGGCATCCTCGACCGGCTGCGCCGCTATATCTCAGGGTCCGGGACCAGCCCGTCCTCGCGTTTCGCCCTCGTGGACGCGATCCGCGCGGCCGAAGAGTTCGTCGCCGACCAGCTGCGCATCGATGCCGTGCGGGTGGTCAACCGCGTACCGCCGGGACACTACGTGCGCGGCGACCGCCTGCTGTTCGAACAGCTGATCGTGAACCTGCTGCTGAACGCGCGCGACGCGATCGTATCGGGAGCCAACGACGCCGATGCCGAATGCCGCGGCGAGATCGTGGTCGAGGGCGGGGTATTGGGCGACGGCGGGTTCTTCGGAATCAGCGTCACGGACACGGGGCCGGGGCTGTCCGGTGAGGCGGCCGCGCGCGCGTTCGAGCCCTATTTCACGACGAAGCCGTCTGGCCGCGGGACCGGTCTCGGCCTGCCGATCTGCCGGACGATCGTCCAGGCGTTCGGGGGCGAGATATCGATCCGCAACGGCGAGCGCGGCGCCTGCGTCGAGTTCCGGGTCGTCGTCGACCGGGGCGGAAGCAGCGCGCTGGCGGGCGTGGCCGCCCAATGACGGTTGACAAGCGCGTCTCGCGGGGCGATTGAAACGCGAATGCCCGACCAGCCGAAAGTCCTCATCGTCGACGACGAACCCGAGATCGCCGCCGAATTGGCGTCGCTGATCGCGCGCACCGGCCTGTCGGTCGTCGAGGCGCACGACGCATCCTCGGCCATCAAGACGTTCGCGGCCGACCAGAAGATCGGCGTCGTCGTCTCCGACATCCGGATGCCGCGGCGGTCGGGGATCGAGTTCGTGCGCGGCGTGCGCGGCGTGGGCAACCGCGGGCGGATGGCCCGGATCGTCTTCTGCACCGCCTATGCCGACGTGAACGTCACGATCGACGCGCTGCGCCTCGGCGCGGTCGAGTTCCTGACCAAGCCGGTCGAAGCGGCCGAACTGCTCGCCGCCGTGCGCAAGGCGGCCGACGACTACCGGCAGGAGATGGAAGGCCGCGCGCTCGACGGTGCCGCCGCGCGCGATCTCGCGCAGATCGTCGAGCAGTTCAAGTCGTTCATCCTGAGTGGCAAGGGGCCCGTACCGGTTCCCGCCGCCGCCGCCCAGTCGGACGGGGACCGTCTTCGCAAGGCGAACCACTTCATGTCGATCCGCAAGCTGCGCGACATGCACCTTCCGGCGGCGGAATTCGACGAGCCGCTGTGGTTCATGATGCTCGATCTCTACCATTCGCAGATCACCGGGCAGCGCGTGTCGATCTCGAATCTCTGCGTGTCGTCGGGCATCCCGCAGACGACCGCGCTTCGCCGGATCGAGGATCTGGTGCAGCGCGGGCTCGTCCATCGCGTGCCGGACCAGAACGATCGCCGGCGCGCCTTCGTCGAGCTTTCGCAGGACGGGCAGACGCGCATCTCGCGGTTCCTCGATTCCGTCTCGCTCGATCCGGCCGTATCCTGACGGCAGCAAGGAGCTTCGCCTTGGCCTGGATGTATCTGGCGCTCGCCGCCCTGTTCGAGATCGGCTGGGCCATCGGCCTGAAGCAGGCGGCGAAGGAGCCGGGCGTGGCGGTCTGGGGCGTCACTGTCGCGGCGATGGTCGCGAGCGTCGTGTTCCTCGGCCTTGCCGTGCGCGAACTTCCGCTCGGCACGGCCTATGCGATCTGGACGGGCGTGGGAACGGCGGGCGTGTTCCTCGCGGGCGTGATCCTGTTCGGCGAATCGGCGGACGTGCTGCGCGTGCTGTGCGTGGCCGCGATCCTCGGCGGCGTGTTCGGCCTCAAGCTCCTCAGCGCCTGACGTTCCGCCCAATCTCCGGATTGGTCGGATTGTAACCGCCGCAGTGTTCCGTTGCGCGTGCCGGGACGACCCAATAGTCTTTCCCGAAAGATCCTCGGGAGAACGCCGTTTATGACGCAGCGTCTGGGCCATCTGATCGTCAGTGGCCGATGGGACAACAACGTCGCGATCGTCGACGTCGCCAAGGCACTGCTGCCGGAGAACGACCGCACCGACGGCGCGGTGATTTCCCGCCCGCGCGTCACGCCCGACGTGGACACCGACGGCGACGGCAGGCCCGACGCGCCGGCGAGCGGCCAGCCCGTCTCGATCCTCGTCGACCGCGACGCGCGCTTCGCCTACGTCGTCAACCATTCGGGCGCGGCCACGCCTGCGGGTGCCGCCGGCTACCAGCACGGCCACCCGGGCCTGATCACCGTCGTCGACCTGGCGAAGGCCCGCGATCCCGCGCACGACGGCACGCTCGGCGCGGTCGCCGCGTTCGTGCCGACCGGCCGCACCGGTCCGGTCGGATGCGCGCTCGTCCCCGACGGCAGCACGCTGCTGGTAAATTGCGGCGAGGCGGAAGGCAGCGAGGACGGCGGCGACGAAATCACCGCCATCGACGTTTCCACGCGCAAGGCCGTACGCCGCATCCCGCTTCGCGAAACGCCCGGGCATCCGGCTCCGGGCCCCAGCCGGCACGACAGCCCGCATCCCAGCTTCGGCCGCTATCCGAACCCGACCGGCATCGTCACGTCGTCGTACGGTGGCGGTTACGCGTTCGTCGGCAACGGCGGCATCAGCGACGTTTCGGTCGTCGACCTGCAGGCCGCGATGGCGGGCGATCCGGGGGCCGAGCGTCACCGCATCCCGGTCGAGACCGGCCCCTTCGGCCTCGCGGCAAGCCCGGACGGCCGCCTCGTCGCCGTGGCCGCCCGCGAAAGCATGTCGGTCGCCTACGAAGGACGGACGATCTCGATCATCGACGTGGCGCGCGCGGCCGCCGGCGGCAAGGACGCGGAAGTCGCGCGCGTGCGCGTGGGCAGCGACGATCCCGCCGAGCAGACGCGGCCCTTCGCCGTCGCCTTCACGCCCGACGGCAAGCGCGTCGTCGCGTCGTGCTTCCGGTCGAACACGATCTCGATCGTCGACGTCGCCGACGCGATCGCCGGCCGGCCGGCCGAAGCCCTTCGCATCCATCCCAGAACGCCCAACGGCGCGCAGCCGCGCCCGCGCGGGATCGCGATCGCGGGCGGCCGCTACGCCTGCGTCGTGGGCGGCGCCAAGGAAGGTTCGCGCAGCAGCCTGGTCTGGCTGCTCGATCTCGAGACGGGAAAGATCGTCTCGACCGTCACCGGCGTGGGCAACGAGACCTACGGACTGGACGCGATACCCGCGACGGGATGACGGCACGACATTCGAACCTGACCTGCAAAGAAAACAAGATAGGGAGGATCCGATGATGCTTACGCGACGCTCGCTCCTGCTGGCGGCTTCGGCCGTTCCGTTTGTCGGTGCCGTTCCGCGCGCCTCGGCGCAGGCCGGCTGGGTTCCCACGCGCGAGGTGGAGTTCGTCGTGCCGTTCGCGACGGGCGGCGGTGCCGACCTTCTCGCCCGCGTGATCCACAAGATCATCGTCGAGGAGAAGCTCGTGCCGGTCCCGATCGCGCTCAACAACCGCCCGGGCGGCGGCGGTGCGACAGGCATCGGCTACGTCACGGCGCGCAAGGCGGCCGATCCGCACACCATCGTCCTCGTCAACGGCACGACGCAGATCACGCCGATCCTCAATCCGGCCGCCAGGACGCTGTCGGAAGTGCGTCCGGTGATGAACGTCATGCTCGACGACTTCCTGCTGTTCGTGAAGGGCGACGCGCCCTGGAAGGACGCGAAGGACTTCGTCGCGGCGGCGAAGTCGCGCCCGCCGAAGTCGCTGGCGTTCGCAACGGGCGGCACGACCGACGTGATGGCGGTGACGATCTTCGCCAAGGCGACGGGTGCCGAGTACAACATGCTGAACTTCAACAGCGGCGGCGAGGCGCTCACCCAGCTACTCGGCGGGCACGTGCAGGCCTGCATGGGCAACCCGCTCGAGTTCATGGGGCATCTGCAGTCCAAGGCGGTGAAGGCGCTCGGCGTGTTCCGCGACACGCGCTTCTCCGTGCTCGGCGACGTGCCGACGATGAAGGAGCAGGGCTTCAACGCGCCGAACTTCCAGATGTGGCGCGGCATGGCGACGCCGAAGGGCACGCCGGACGATGCCGCCCGCTACTGGGAAGGCGTGTTCGCCAAGGTCGTCGCCTCGCCGGTCTTCAGGGCCTACATCGCCGAGAACATCGCGACGGCGGCCCCGATCCCCGGTGCCGCCTTCGCGAAGTTCCTCGAGGACCAGGAGAAGCTCTACCGGAACCTTCTCGACAAGCCGGCCTGAACGATGCTGCTGCGGGCCATCGGGGGCGAACTGGCCCTGTGCGCCGTGTTCATCGCGACCGGCGCGTTCTGGATCGTGACGGCGGCGGGACTTCCGATGTGGGACGGCTTCGCGCCCGCGACGGGATTCCTGCCGCTCGTCTACGGACTGCTGCTTGCGGCACTCGGCGTCGCCGCCACCGTCGTCGACGTCGTGTCGGCGGACGGCGACGCCGGACCGAAGGGGCCGATCGGCCGGCCGCTGATGATCGTGCTGGCGCTCGCCGCGGGCGTGGCCGGGATCGAGACGGCGGGCTTCTTCGTCTCGATGTTCCTGTCGATGCTGTTCCTGTTCCGGGTGGCCGAACGCCGGCCGCTCGCCGCGTCGCTCGCCGCCTCGGCGGGCTCGTCGCTGTTCCTGACGCTCGTCTTCCGCACGTGGCTCGGCGTGCCGCTGCCTTCCGGGCCCTGGGGGTTCTAGAGACATGTCGGTGATCTACGATCTGGCCGCGGGGTTCGCCGGCGCCGCCACGCCCTGGAACCTGCTGATGTGCTTCGCCGGCGTGTTCGCGGGCCAGCTCGTCGGAGCGCTGCCCGGCATCGGGCCTTCCTCGGCGATCGCCCTGCTGCTGCCGCTGACGTTCGGCGCCGATCCCACGTCCGCGATCATCCTGTTCGCGGGCATCTATTACGGCGCGCAGTACGGCGGCACGCTCACGTCGGTGCTGATCAGCGTGCCGGGCGAACCGTCGAGCGTGATGACGAGCATCGACGGCTACCAGATGGCGCTGCAGGGCCGCGCCGGCGCGGCACTCGGCATCGCCGCGATCGGCTCGTTCATCGCGGGCACGATTTCCACCGTCGGGCTGATGCTGCTCGCGCCGCCGCTGGCGAGGGCCGCACTCGCCTTCGGCCCGCCCGAGTACTTCGCGCTCGTCGTGCTGGGGCTCACGGCACTTGCCGCCGTCGGCGGTTCGGTGCTGAAGGGATTGACGACCGGCATGTTCGGTCTGCTGATCAGCACCGTCGGCATCGACCAGCAGACCGGCGTCGCGCGCTTCGCGTTCGACCGGATCTGGCTGCTGGACGGTGTGGGCTTCGTCGTGCTGACGGTAGCCCTGTTCGGCGTCGGCGAGGTGCTCTCCAGCGCCGGCATGTCCACGCCGCGCCCGATCACGACGGTCAAGAACCTGCTGCCCTCGCGCGCGGAATGGAAGCAGAGCCGCATGCCGATCCTGCGCGGCAGCTTCATCGGCTTCGTCGTCGGCGTGCTGCCGGCGACCGGCGCCACGATCGCCTCGTTCATCGCCTACATCGTCGAGAAGAAGGTGGCCAAGGACCCGTCGCGGTTCGGCAAGGGCGCCATCGAAGGCGTTGCCGGTCCGGAATCGTCGAACAACGCGGCGGCTGCCGGCGCCATGGTGCCGATGCTCGCCCTCGGCGTGCCGGGGTCGGGGACGACGGCGATCATCCTGGGTGCGCTGATCATGTTCGGCATCCGGCCGGGACCGGAGCTGTTCGACAAGAACGCGGCCCTCGTCTGGACGGTCATCGCCAGCATGTATATCGGCAACGTGATCCTGCTGGTCATGAACCTGCCGCTGGCGGGACTTTTCGCGCAGCTGCTGCGCGTGCCCTATTCGTGGCTCTATCCGCCGATCCTCGCGCTGTGCGTGGCGGGCGTCTATTCGCAGGCGAACTCGATCGAGGACGTGTGGATGCTCGTGGTCTTCGGCGCGCTCGGCTGGGCGATGATGCGCTACGACTGGCCGGCGGCACCGATGATCCTCGGGCTCGTCCTCGGCACGATCTTCGAGAATTCGCTGCGCCAGTCGATGACGCTATCGCACGGCAGCGTCGAGATCTTCTTCACGCGGCCGATCTCGGCGGTCCTGCTGGCGTGCGCGGCCGTCGCCGTCCTGTCGCCGGTGCTGGTGCGGATCTTCCGGCCGCGGCTGGTTCCCGGCGCCTAGCGCACGGCGCCGCGGACCTCGGTATCGAAGCGGCGCAGCAGGCGGGTGCGCGTCTCCGGCCTGCCGAAATGGACGAAGTCGTAGTCGACGAGCTTCAGCGTCGACATGTCCGGCACGCCTTCGGGCAGCGGTGCCGCCCTGTTCGACGGGATCGAGAAGGACAGGCCCGCCTTGACGCCGAGTGCCTGTGCCGGTGCGGACAGCGCCCAGTCGTAGAAACGCCGCGCGTCCTCGGGGTTGCGCGCGCCCTTGATCAGGCTCATCGAACCGACCTCGTACGCGGTGCCTTCGCACGGGCTGACCGTCCGCACGTCGCGGGCTCCGGCCGCGATCTGGACGAGCGCGTTGTCGAGGAACGTGATGCCGATCGGCGATTCGCCCGTGGCGACCGAACGAGCCGGGATCGAGCCCGATCGGGCGTAGCTGTTGACGTTCGCGTCGAGCGCCTTGAGATAGGCCATCGCGCCGTCCTCGCCCATGATCGATACGACGGTCGCGAGCATCGTGTAGGCCGTGCCCGACGCGTTGGGATCGCTCGACTGGATCAGCCCGCGATAGGTGGGATCGGCGAGATCGCGCCAGCAGGCCGGCCGCTTCAGGCCGCGCCCGGCCAGTGCCGGCTCGTTCCAGGCGATGGCGAGCGTGCCGGCGATCACGCCGATCGCGCGCGAGCCGCTCTTGTCGGCCACGGCGACGGCCCACGGATGGAGCTGGGCCAGCATCGGCGAACGGTAGGGCTCGGTCAGGCCGTCGGCTGCGGCCAGCAGATGCGGATCGCCGGTTCCGCCCCACCAGACGTCGACGCGCGGCCGGGCGGCCTCCGCCTTGATTTGCGCGTAGGCCTCGCCGGTGCTGCGGCGGATCAGGGCGACCTTCACGCCCGTCTCGCGCTCGAAGCCGGTCGCCATCAGGCGGCACCATTCCTCTTGGAACGAACAGACGAGCGCGATCTCGCCCGCGCGCGCGGGTGCCGCGATGGAGACAATAGAGACAAGCGCGAGGATCGAGCGACGGAGCATGCGAACGCTCCTATGCCCGAAGCGGTGCCGAGTCAAACGCCCGTTTTCGGACGCGCCACGAGCGATGCGCTGGCGTTCGCCGGCATCGCGAGATAGGCAAGGCTGCAGCAGCCCGCCAGCGCACCCGAGAACCAGAACGCGTAGCCGAACTCGGTCGCCGTCAGCGTGCCCGTGCCGATGCTGTGCGTCGCCCAGTCGAGGATGAGTGCGGCGAGCGCGATGCCGATCGAGCCGGAGAGTTCCTGCAGGACGGCCGCGAACGTCGTGGCGCGCGCCATGTCGGCCGGGGAAATGTCGGCGAACAGCACGACGTTCGAACTGGTGAACTGGAGCGAACGGGCGAACCCGCCGACGAGGAGCAGGATCAGGATCGCGGCCGCGGGCATTCCGGCCCAGAACAGGGCCGGGATCGCCACGAAGATCCCGGCGACGACGCCGTTGAAGACCAGCACGCGACGGAAGCCGAAGGCGCGCAGGATGCGCGGTGCGACGAGCTTCATCGAGAAAGCGCCCACGCCGGTCGCGAAGGTGAGCGTGCCGCTCGCGAAGGCCGACATGCCGAACCCGACCTGCAGCAGCATCGGCAGCAGGAACGGCGTGGCGCCGGCACCGATGCGGAACAGCAGGCCGCCGATCACGCCCACGCGGAACGTCGCCGCGCGCAGCAGCCGCAGATCGAGGACGGGCGCCTGAACGCCGAGCGCGTGCCGGCAATAGACCGCGACCAGCAGGACGCCGACGGCGCACGAAGTACCCGCCATCCAGTGCGCGATCCGGTCGAGCCCGAAGAGCGTCACGCCCGTCAGCGTCAGCGCGAGGCCCGGGCCGACGAGCAGGAACCCGCGCAGGTCGAAGACCGATTCGGTCTCGGCGCGGATCTGCGGCAGCAGGCGACGGGCGAGCAGCACGCCGGCCGCCGTCAGTGGCAGGTTGATCCAGAAGATCCAGTGCCAGGAGAAGTACGTCGCGAAGAACCCGCCGACCGGCGGGCCGACGATGGGGCCCAGCAGCGACGGCATCGACAGGATGGCGAGTGCTCCGACCAGTTCGGCCTTCGGCACGCTGCGCAGCACGACGAGGCGCGCGACCGGGATCATCATGGCACCGCCGGCACCCTGCACGACGCGCGCGGCGATCATCGTCCACAGGCCGTCCGACAGCGCGCAGCCCGCCGAGCCGAGTGCAAACACGCCCATCGCCCAGCAGAACACCGTGCGCGTGCCGAACCGGTCGGCGATCCAGCCCGATGCCGGCACGAACACCGCGAGCGAGACCAGATACGACGTCAAGGCGAGCTTGAGGACGACCGGATCGACGCCGAAATCCGCCGCGACCGTGACGAGCGCGGTCGACAGCACGGTCGCGTTCAGGTTCTCGACGAACAGGGCGGTGGCCGCGATCAGCGGAACGATCCGCGTCGTGCGCCGCAGGGCGCGGGTCTCGTCGTCGATCGGCATGGCGCCATTTTCGATCCGCCGGCTGCGCGGTTCAAGCGCCTGCGGCGGGCTCCATGTTACAGGCGGCGCGCGGCTGTAACAGGCGCGCGGTCCGCGCATGGCTGGCCATCCGCACGGAGCCCTTGTCTCTTCGCCCGCGATCTCTAGTTTTACGGCGATGGATTACCGGACAATCGCCGCGGCCTGGATCGTCGGACTCTCGATCGTGGCCGGTGCGCTCTATTTCACGACGCTCAAGCGCGGCGGCGGCGAATACGCCGGCATCGTGACGGGCACGCGCATTCCGCTGCTCGACGAACTGCCGCAGGCGCCGCGCGAATCGGCGTTCGAACCCCTCGACACCTATCCCGGCGACAGGTAAGCCGGCACGATGCTCGACAGCCTCAAAGGCGGACCGCGGCCGGCAGGCTGGCGCAGCGACGCGACGTTCGTCGGAACGCTCGGCATGCTGCTGGCGATCACGCCGATGGCGGTCGACATGTATCTTCCGGCATTGCCGACGATCGGACGCGCATTGGGCGCCGACCAGGACCGCGTGCAGCTTTCGCTGTCGGGATTTTTCCTTGCCTTCGCGGTCGGACAGCTCGTCTGGGGCCCGATCGGCGACCGTTACGGCCGGCGGGGCCCCAGCCTCGTCGGCCTCCTGCTGTTCGTCGCGGGCAGTGCCGGCTGCTGGCTTGCCGGCGACGCGCTGTCGCTTGCCGGCTGGCGCGTGGTGCAGGCGCTGGGCGCGGCGGCCTCGACCGTGCTTGCGCGCGCGATGGTGCGCGACGTGTTCGACAGGGACCGCAGCGCAAGCGTGCTGTCGCTGATGATGCTGGTTATGGGCGCCGCCCCGATGCTGGCCCCGGTCGTCGGCAGCCAGATCCTGAAATTCGCGGACTGGCGCGCGATCTTCCTGCTGCTCGGGCTGCTGGCGCTGATGCCGCTGGTGCCGCTGCTGCGCCAGCCCGAGACGCTGCCCGCGGAGCGTCGCCGTGCGGTCGGTTCCTCGTCGGTCGCGGGGGCCTATCTGCGGCTGCTCGGCGACGCGCGCTATCTGGGCTACGTCGCGGGCGGGGCGGGGATGCTGGGTGCCATGTTCGCGTACATCTCCGGCACGCCGTTCGTCTATATCGAGATCTTCGGCGTCGGACCGGACATGTTCAGCTTCCTGTTCGGGCTCAACGTCGCGGGCATGATGGCGGCAAGCTACGTCAACAGCCGGCTCGTGCTGCGCGTGGGCAGCGACCGCGCGATGCGCATCGGCCTCGTCGCGTCGGTCGGTTTCGCGGCGGTGCTGCTGGCCGCGGGGGCGACGGGCGCCTTCGGCCTTTTCGGGATCGTCGTGCCGCTGTTCCTGTTCCTGGCCTGCATGGGTCTGGTCGCGGCCAACGCGATGGCGGGGGCGCTCGCCGACCATCCGCAGATCGCGGGGGCCGCATCGGCGCTGGCGGGTTTCGCGCAGTTCGCGGTCGGCGCGCTTGCCGGGATGCTGGTCGCGGCCCTCGCCGACGGCACGCCCGTGCCGATGTGCGCGACGATCTTCGTGCTGGCCGCCGCGGGGGCCGTTCTCAATTTCCTGCTCGTGAAGCCGGCCCGCGCGGGCTAGAAATCGGCGATGCCGAATTTCGCCGCCAACCTGTCGTTCCTCTACCAGGATCGCCCGTTCCTCGACCGCTTCGCCGCGGCGGCTTGCGACGGATTCCGCGCGGTCGAGTTCCTGTTCCCCTACGAAATGGCGGCCGAGACGGTCGCCGCAGCCGCGCGCCGCGCCGGCGTGCGGATCGTGCTGTTCAACCTGCCGCCGGGCGACTGGGCGCGCGGCGAGCGCGGACTTGCCGCCCTCGTCGGGCGCGAGAAGGATTTCGACACGGCCCTCGCGCGTGCGCTCGACTACGCGGAAATTCTCGACTGTCCGCGCGTGCACGCGATGGCCGGCCGCGTCGAGGACGGCGCTGACTTCGCCACGTACATGGCGAACCTGCGCCGTGCGGCCGCGATCGCGACCGAACGTCGCCGCGCGCTGACGATCGAGCCGATCAACACCCGCGACATCCCGGGCTATTTCCTCAACCGGCAGGACGAGGCGCATTCGATCTGCCGGGCGGTCGGTGCGGCCAATCTCGGCGTGCAGATGGATCTCTACCACTGCCAGATCGTCGAGGGCGACGTGGCGCGCAAGATCGAGACGTTCCTGCCCGGCGTGACGCACATGCAGATCGCCGGCGTGCCCGACCGGCACGAGCCGGACGAGGGCGAGCTCAACTATCCCTACCTGTTCGACCTTCTCGATCGGCTCGGCTATGCGGGCTGGATCGGGTGCGAGTACCGGCCGCGCGGCGAGACGTCCGCCGGACTCGGCTGGGCGCGCGGCTATCTGGGCCGCTAGCGTTTCGCGCCGCCGCCGTCGCGATCAGCCACTGCGCGAACGCGGCGAAGGCCGGTTCGCGCTCGCGGCCGGGCGGGTGGTAGAGATACCAGCTTCGCCCCATCGGCACCGTCAGCGGGAAGGGAGCGACCAGCCGTCCGGCGCGGATCTCGTCGTCGACATAGGGCCGGATGCCGACGGCCACGCCCAGTCCGTCGCATGCCGCCTGGATCGCCAGGCCGTAATTGTCGAACATCGGACCCGTCGCGCGGATGCGCGGCACGCCGGCCGCCTCCAGCCAGTGCGGCCAGTCCTCCGGGGCCTGCGTGATGCGCAGCAGCGTTTTCGGCACGAGTTCGGCCGGCGTGCGCGGGCGGGGCGCGAAGCCCGGCGCGCAGACCGGGAGCAGGTCGGCGTCGAACAGCTTGCGCGCGACGAAGCCCGGCCGTTCCCCGATGCCGAGGCTGATGCCGCAGGTCCAGTCGTCGCGATAGGGCACCGTGAAGCCGCCGGTCGCCAGCCGCACCTCGATGTCGGGGGCGACCTTGCGGAACGCGGCGAGGCGCGGGATCAGCCAGCGGATCGCGAAGGTCGAACCGACGCCGACCGTCAGCGTGCGCGTGTCGCCGCGCGCGGCGACCTGCCCGGTCAGGTCGGCAAGCCGGTCGAGGATCGGGCCCAGCCCCTCGCTGTACTGCCGGCCCGCCGGCGACAGGGCCAGCCGGTTGGCCGACCGCTCGAACAGTGTCACGCCCATGCGCAGCTCGAGCAGCCGCACGAGCCGGCTGACGGCGGCGGCCGTCACGCCGAGTTCGGCGGCGGCCGGCGAGAATCCGCCGAGTCGGGCGGCGGCCTCGAACGCGCGGATGCCGTTGAGGAAGGGCAGGCGGCGCATCGCGACCCTCAGAAAATCTATCGGTAAGGCCAAGCTATCTCGGTTTGCGGTCCGCCCGCAATGGGCGCAAGAATCGCGGCCTGGAAGGAAGATTCGATGAGCCTGCTCGAGATTTCGCTGGTCTGCGCGGTGATCGTCGCCACCTCATTCCTGTCGGGCCTGTTCGGCATGGCGGGCGGCATGATCCTGATCGGCGTGCTCCTGGCGATGCTGCCGGTACCCGCGGCGATGGCGCTGCATGCGGTCACGCAGATCGCGTCGAACGGCTGGCGCGGCGCTCTGTGGATCCGCCATGCCGACTTCCGCATCGCCGGCGTCTACATGATCGGGGCCTTCGCCGTGCTCGGCATCTGGTCGCTATGGCGCTGGGTGCCGCCGCCGGCCGTCGCGATGCTGCTGCTCGGCCTGATCCCGTTCTCGCTGCGCCTGATCCCGGAAAGCCTGCGCCCCGATCCCTCGCGCGCGCGCGACACGATCGGCGTGGGCGTCATCTGCATGGCGCTGATGCTGACGACGGGCGTGTCGGGCCCGTTCCTCGACACGTTCTTCCTGGGCGGCGGGCTCGACCGCCGCAAGATCGTGGCGACGAAGGCGTTGTGCCAGACCTTCAGCCACGGCGTGAAGCTGCTCTATTTCGGCGCCATCGTCGACGTGACGGGCGCGGTCGATCCGGTTGCGGCTGCGGGTGCGGTCGCGGCGGCGGCACTCGGCACCGTGCTGGCGCGCGGGCCGCTGGAGCGGATGGGCGACGCGTTCTACCGGCGCTGGTCCTATCGCATCATCAACACGATCGCGGGGTTCTACGTGCTGAACGGCATCCGCATGCTGGCGTTCGCGACATGAGCGGCGATGCGAACGATCCGGTCGAGGCGCTGATCCTCGATTTCATCGAATGGCTGGCGGCGACCCCGCGCGGCTACGCCGAGGCGATGGGCGCGTGGCGCACCTCGTGCCCGCGCCTTCCGGTGTGGGAGGAATCCGCGGATCGCGGCTATGTCGCGCGCCGCGTCGGGCCGGACGGCGAAATACGCATCCTGCCGACCGAGGCTGGCCTCCGGCATCTGGCCGATGCCCGGCCTCAGCCGAGCTTCGCGCGCACGTCCGCCGACCGGTCCCACAGGTTGGGCATGGTCGGCGAGGCGTAGCCGGAGACGAAATCCTTCGGTGCACCTGTCGCCGGATCGAAGACGTGTCTGGCGACGGCGCCGATATTGCCGCCGTAGACGTGGATCGCGACCGACACGCGATCGTCGAAAGCGTTCGCGACCGTGTGGATGTCGCCGCTGGCGGGCCCCAGCGTACTGAGCTGGCCCGCCTCGAGGCGTTCCTCGCCGAGCGGCACGAGGCGGCCGTCCCGGTCGCGGTCGTAGAAGCGGCAGCGCTCGGCGCCGCGCAGGATGCCGATCAGGCCCCAGACCGTATGGTCGTGGACCGGCGTGGACTGGCCCGGTCCCCAGACGAAACTGACGACCGAGAACCGCTCCGCCGGATCGCAGTGCAGGAGATACTGCCGGTAGAACTCGGGATGCGGCTGGGCGAAGGCGTCGGGCAGCCAGTCGTCGTGCGCGACCAGATCGCGCAGCAGCGGGCCCAGTTTCGCGTGGGCGGCCGTCTCGTCCAGCCCGTGCGGTCCCATCGCCGCCGTCGCGGCGGCGACGAAATCGCGCAGGCGGCCGATGTTCGGGCCGCCCATGCGCCTAGGCCTTCGCGCGCGGAACGATGCGGTCCTGGCCCATGAACGCCTGCAGCGCCTTGGGCAGGCGCACGCTGCCGTCTTCCATCTGGTTGTTCTCGAGGATCGCCACCATCGCGCGGCCGAGCGCGATACCCGTGCCGTTGAGCGTGTGGACGAACAGCGGCTTGTCCTTCGGCCCCTTGCGGTAGCGGATGTTGAGCCGGCGGGCCTGGAACTCGGTGCAGTTCGACGTGCTCGTCACCTCGCCGAACTCGCCGCCCTGTCCGCGGCCCGGCATCCAGGCTTCCAGATCGTACTTGCGGTAGGCCGCCCCGCCGAGATCGCCCGTGCAGATGTCGAGCACGCGGTAGGGCAGTTCCAGCGCGTCGAAGATCGCGCGCTCGTTGGCGAGCAGTTCCTGGTGCATCGCCTCGGACTGTTCGGGCGTGGCGATGACGACCATCTCGACCTTCGTGAACTGGTGCACGCGGTAGAGCCCGCGCGTCGCGCGGCCGGCGGCCCGCTCGGTGCGGAAGCAGTGCGAAATTCCGGCGATGCGGATCGGCAGCTCCGCCTCGTCGAGGATCGTGTCCTGGTAGAGGCCGCACAGCGTGATCTCGGCCGTCGCGATCAGCGACAGGTCCTCGCCCTCGATGCGGTAGGTGTTCGTCTCGTTGCCGCGCGGCGTGAAACCCGTGCCCTGCATGACCGAATCGCGCGCCAGGTCGGGCGTGATGTGCGGCACGTAGCCGCGCTTGGCGAGGAATTCGACCGCGAAGTTCTGCAGCGCCAGTTCGAGCCGCGCCCCGTCGCCCTTCAGGAAGTAGAAGCCCGGGCCGGCGACCTTGCTGCCGCCCTCGGTGTCGATGATGCCGAGATGGTCGCCGATCGCCACGTGGTCGCGCGCGGGGAAGGCGAACTTCGGATGCGGCACGCCGTTGCGTTCGATCTCCTTGTTGTCCTTGTCGTCGCGCCCGACGGGCGAGGCGGGGTGCGTCATGTTCGGCAGGCGCAGCAGGATGGCGTCGGCGTCCGCCTGCAGCCGGTCGTGCTCGGCCTTCAGCGTCTCGCGCCGTTCGCGCAGCTCGCGGCCCTTCTCGCGCTTCTGCTCGACCGACAGGTCCTTCGCCGAGGCGAGCGCGTTCGATTCGCGCTGGGCGTCCTGCAGGGCCTGGTCGGTCCGGCGGCGCTCGTTCTCCAGTTCGACGAAACGGGCGACGTCGACGTCCACGCCGCGGTTGCGGCAGTTGGCGGCGACGGCGTCGGCGTTGGCGAGGACGAAATTGCGGTCGAGCATGCTGTTCCCGTGCGAGTTGGCGTGGGCGACAGTTAGCATGGGCGCGCCCGGCAGGCAAAAGCCGCGGCGGGCCTTGCGCGCCGGCCCTTTTCGCGGGAAAACCCTCGGGATTCCAGCCAGTAGCCCGGTGCCGACATGCAAGCTGCCGCCGACCTCAACCCGCCCGCCCGCCTGCTGATGGGCCCCGGCCCCATCAACGCGGATCCGCGCGTGCTGCGCGCCATGTCCACGCCGCTGGTCGGCCAGTTCGACCCGTCGATGACCGGCCTGATGGGCGAGACGATGGAACTCTACCGGCAGGTCTTCAAGACCGCGAACCGCTGGTCGATGCTGATCGACGCGACCGCCCGCGGCGGCATCGAGGCAGCACTGGTGTCGCTGATCGAGCCCGGCGACACGGTGCTGGTTCCGGTCTTCGGCCGCTTCGGCCACCTGCTGGCCGAGATCTCGCGCCGCTGCGAGGCCAAGGTCGTCGAGATCGAGACCGAATGGGGCGGCGTTTTCGATCCTGCACAGGTCGAGGCGGCGATCAGGAAGCACCGGCCGAAGGTCGTGGCGCTGTGCCAGGGCGACACGTCGACGACGATGCTGCAGCCGCTCGCCGAGATCGGCGCTGTCGCGCGGAAATACGACGCGCTCGTCTATGTCGACACGACCGCGTCGCTCGGCGGCAACGACCTGCGCACCGACGACTGGCAGCTCGACGTCGTCACGTCGGGCCTGCAGAAGTGCCTGGCCGGCCCGTCGGGTTCGGCGCCGATCACGATCGGCCCGCGCGCCGAAGCCGCGATCCGTCGCCGCCGGCACGTCGAACAGGGGATCGCTTCGCCCGCCGACGTGGCGGGGCCGGGTGCCCGCATCCGGTCGAACTATTTCGATCTTGCGATGATCATGGACTACTGGAGCGAGAAGCGCCTCAACCACCATACCGAGGCGACGACGATGCTCTACGGTGCGCGCGAATGCGCACGCATCCTGGTCGCCGAGGGGATCGATGCCGCGATCGCGCGCCACCGGCTGGCGGGCGACGCGATGGCCGACGGGCTGGAGGCGATGGGGCTGAAGCTGTTCGGCGACCGGCGACACAAGATGGCCAACGTCGTCGGCGTCTACATCCCCGACGGCGTGCCGGGCGACGCGGTGCGCATGGGCCTGCTGCAGGATTTCGGCATCGAGATCGGCACCAGCTTCGGGCCGCTGCACGGCAAGATCTGGCGCATCGGCACGATGGGTTACAACGCGCGCAAGGACTGCGTGCTGACGACGCTGGCGGCCCTCGAATCGGTGCTGCTGGCCAACGGTGCCAAAATCGCGTCCAACCAGGCCGTCCCGGCGGCCCTCAAGCTCTATCGCGCCGCGGAAAACGACGCGCGCAAGGCGGCGGAATGAGCGCGATACCCGAACTCGATCCCGAAATCGCGGCGGCGGCGGCACTCGACCTGTCGCGCTTCGGCACGCCGCCCAGCCATCTGCCCGGCGATCCGGCCGGTGCGCGCGCCGAGCAGGAACGCCGCCGCGCACCCTGGAACGAGGGCGGCCCCGTCATGGCCGAGACGCGCGAACTGACGCTGGCGCTTCCCGGCCGGACGATGGCGGCACGCCTCTACGTGCCCGAGGGGGCCGGCGACGGGCTCGTGCTATTCGTCCATGGCGGCGGATGGGTCATCGGCAGCCTCGCCACGCACGACCGGCTGACGCGCATGCTGGCCCACCTGTCGGGCATGCGCTTTCTCGGCATCGCGTACCGCAAGGCGCCCGAACATCCCTATCCGGCCGCCCTCGAGGACACGATGGACGCGTGGGACTGGGCGCAGGCCAACGCGGCTTCGCTGGGTGCCCGGCGTTTCGCGATGGCCGGCGATTCGGCGGGCGCCAATCTCGCCGTCGCGGCGGCCCTCGTGCTCGGCTCGGCCGGCGGGAAGCTGCCCGAGACAGTCGCATCGATCTACGGCGTGCTCGATTCCAACCTCGATACGGTGTCGTACCTGATGCGCGGCGACGGGCGCTTCGGCCTGTCGCGCGCCAGCATGGCGATGTACTGGGATCTCTATTGCCCCGACGCGGGCCAGCGCGCCGCCTTTTCGGTCGCGCCGTCGCGTGCGCCCGAGGAACGCCTGCATGCGCTGCGCAAGCCGTTCCTGCTGGCGGCCGGGCTCGATCCGCTGCGCGACGACAGCCGGCGCATGCGCGACGTGCTGCTCGCCGCCGGCATCGACACGGTCTATTCGGAATATCCGCGCGCCAACCACGGATTCTGCCATCTGTCGGCGACGTCCAAGGCGGCCCGCTCGGCGCTGGCCGAGACGGCGGCGCACCTGAAGCGGGCGCTTACGGCCGGTTGACCGACGGCAGGGCGAGCGCGCGCGGACCGGTGGCGAGGCCGACCAGCGCCACCAGCGCCACGGTGCCGAGATGCCATATCAGCACCATCGTCGACGTCTGCAGATGGTGGAAGAGTTCGAGCCCCGCCGAACCCGCAGAAGCGGCGGCGAGTGCACCCATCGCCAGCGTGCCCGCCGGCATCAGCGGCGCGCCGCGACGGAGCATCCAGATCAGCACGATGCCGAGCGGCAGGCTCGTGAGGCCGATAAATTCGAGGCACCCGTAGCTGGTGCCGAGCACGGCCGTTCCCCGGTTGGCGAGTTCGCGCACGCAGCCCGTCCCCAGCATGCCCAGCCACAGCGCCAGCGGGGCCGCGGGAAGGGCCGCGATCCAGCGCGGGCTGCCCGGCACGGTCATGGCGAAGGCCGCGACCGCAGCCGCGACGGCGACGGCGACCGACGCGGCCCACGGCACGTAGAACGACGTCTCGGAAAAGCGCGCGGCAAGATCGTCGCGCGGGCCGTGCCACAGCACGAGCGCGCCAACCAGAACGACCGCGAAGGCGAGCCAGCGGCCGGCGCGCGCGGCCGGCGGCGGAAGGGCGGCGACGCGCACCACCCCCTCGCTCAACGCACCGATCAGGTCTTCCGTCCGCTTGTTCATTCCATCCCGTCGCGTTTCCAGAGTTTGCGCAGCGTGATCATCGCCCGGTGCGTCGCCACCTTCAGCGCCCCGACCGTCTGGCCGGAGGCCGCCGCCGCCTCGGCGAGGCTCATCTCCCGCAGCTTCAGCAGCTCGACCGCCTGGCGCTGGCCCGGGGGAAGCTGGGCGAGCCACCGCCGGATCGACGCCGACGCTTCGGCCTTGTCCTTGTCCCGGTTCGCGTCGGGATCGGCGAAGGTTTCGTGGCCGACGTCGTCGAGCGAGATTTCATGCGCCCGGGCCGAATTGCGCCGCCGGCGCCAGTCGATCGCCCGGCGCCGCGCGATGGCGGTCAGCCAGGGCTTGATCGGGCGGGCCGGATCGTAGGTGTGCCGGATCGCGTGGACGCTGATCAGCGTTTCCTGCACGACATCCTCGACCTGGTCGTTCGGTATCCCCGTACGCGCCACGACGTTACGCAGGAAGCCCGCCGATTCGGCGAGGAACCGCCGGTAGGCGGCGGCGTCGCCCTGCTGGGCGCGTGCCATCAGGTCGGGCCACGAATCGCTTTCCATCGGGCGCGAGCATCGCACGAACCCGGTGCCGGTCAGGCTCCGAAATTGAAGATCCTGCCACGCTCGCCGAGGGCAAGCGGATCGTTCGGGGTCTGGAACGGACGCGGCCCCGATGCGTGGCCGCTGGCCGCAGCCAGCGCCACATCCAGGGTCGAGGATTCCGGCGGCGGGGATTTCTTGGCCTTCTCGACATCCGTGCAGTTGAAGCACGGGATGCCGTTGACGACTTCCATGGTCATGACGGATTCTCCGGCATACGAACGTGTTCTGGACCCGATTTTCGTGGCCCG
>JAEUKY010000081.1 GCA_016794005.1 Rhodospirillales bacterium | reverse complement strand
ATCGTCGACCGCATCGCGCCCGGCGGATGGACCATCGTCGCTGCGGGCGCTGCCGGTGGCATCGTCACCTACATCCGGTACGTGCCGAAATGACGATCCGCCCGGATTTCCTGCCGTTCCTGTTCGCGATCGCAGCCGCTTCGTTCGTCTGCCGCATGGGCGGGTTCTGGTTCATGCGCTTCGTGCGGGTGACGCCGCGTGTCGAAGCGGCACTCAAGGCCACCCCGCTTGCCGTGATGATCGGGATCGTCGCGCCGGTGGCCGCGCGCGGAAACCCGGCGGAGCTGGCGGCACTCGCCGCGATCGCGATCATCATGCGCTGGTCGTCGAGCGATCTGGTCGCCGCGATGGGCGGTGTCGGTGTCGTCGCAGCCGTAAGGTACCTAGCCGCCTAGAACTCGACCGCGACGCGCGCCGAGCGCAGCGCACCCGGGTCAAACAGGATGCGTGCACGATCAAGACCGAGTGCCTCGAGTTCGCCGCTCGCTGCCGCCGCGCGCCGCGGCGACAGCGCCTGCTCGGGGGGCGACAGCGTCGGGCCGGCGGTCGGCGTGATCCGCACGCGCCCGCCGCGCTCCAGCGCCGCGACGACGGCCTCGCGCAGCGTGCCGCGTGCTTCGCGCGACAGCAGCGCCGACCCGTCGACGAAATCGATGTCGCCGATGATCCACGCGCTTCGGGCACTGACACCTTGTGCGACGGCTACTGGCGCTGGCGACGGGAGAGCGATGGGTGCAGGTGCCCGGACAGGAGCAGGCGTGGCCGGCATCGGTGTCGGCACATAGGAGGGGAGAACAGCGGCGGCGGCGGGCGGCGGGGGCGCCGGAACAATCCGCGGTGCTTCGGCCTGGACCGGCGGTACGGCTGCTGGAACCGGAGCCGGAACCTGCGCCGCACGCCCCTGCCCAGCCGGATCCGCCGGCGGCTCGGGCGGCCGCGCTGCCGGATCCAGCACGGGATCGATCTCGCGAAGGCGTGCATCGAAGGCGCGCGCCGCATCGCGCTGACTGACAAGCTGCTGCTGTTCGGACTCGCGGCTGGCCGCGGAAACCCGCGCTGGCACCGGCGGGAATGCCCCCAGATTGGGATAGGGCCTGTCGCCGGGGTCTGCCGCATCGATCCGGGGATCCTGTCGCCCGGACTCCGAACACGCCGACAGAACGAGAAAAGCTAGCCCGATCAGCGCGATACGCATCTTTAGGAATTGCAACATCGAACCCGTTATAATCCGAAGCCAGCACGGCGTCCAAGTCCCTGATAGGGACACCGAATACCGAAGTGGAGTGGGAGTATGGCCGACAAGCCGGATCGCGACGTGAAACTCCCCGACCCGGTCGAGATGTCGCGGATGATGACGCACATCGCCGAGCAGAGCCAGCATCTGGTTTCCGAATTCATCGCCCGCCAGACGCCCATGCAGTTCGGCAACCCCGACCCGCTCAACCTCGGGCAGGCCTTCTTCGACATGACCGCCCGCATGATGGCCAATCCGGCCAAGCTGATGCAGGCGCAGTTTTCGCTCTGGCAGGACTATATGGCGCTGTGGCAGTCGACCACGCGCAAGATGCTGGGCGAGCCGTCCGAACCCGTCGTCAGCCCCACGTCCGAGGACCGGCGGTTCAAGGATTCGCTGTGGGACGAGAACTACGTCTTCGACTTCATCAAGCAGTCGTACCTGCTGTCCGCACGCTGGCTGCAGGGCACGGTGAAGGAAGTCGAAGGGCTCGACGACAAGACCGCGCGCAAGGTCGATTTCTATACCCGCCAATTCGTCGACGCGATGGCGCCGTCGAATTTCGCGATGACCAATCCGGAAGTCCTGCGGGAGACCCTGGAAACCGGCGGCGAAAATCTCGTAAAGGGCCTGTCGAACCTGCTGGGCGATCTCGAACGCGGCAAGGGCAAGCTCCAGATCCGAATGACCGACATGGCGGCATTCAAGGTCGGCGAGAACATCGCCGTCACGCCCGGGTCGGTCGTCTACCAGAACGACCTGATGCAGCTCATCCAGTACGCGCCGACCACCGAGACGGTCGCCAAGGCACCGCTGCTCATCGTCCCGCCCTGGATCAACAAGTTCTACATTCTCGACCTGCGCGAGAAGAACTCGTTCATCAAATGGGCGGTCGGACAGGGCCACACCGTATTCGTCGTCTCGTGGGTCAATCCCGACAGCGAGCTGGCCGAGAAATCGTTCGACGACTACATGAGCGAAGGCCCCCTCGCCGCCCTCGACGCGATCGAGAAGGCCACGGGCGAGAAATCCGTGAACGTCATCGGCTACTGCCTCGGCGGGACGTTGATGGCATCGACCCTCGCCTACATGGCTGCCAAGGGCGACAAGCGCGTCCTGTCGGCGACGTTCTTCACGACGATGGTCGATTTCGAGGAAGCCGGCGAACTCTCGGTCTTCATCGACGAGGAGCAGCTTGCCGCCCTCGAGGAGAAGATGCACCAGCGCGGCTATCTCGACGGCGCCGACATGGCGACGACTTTCAACATGCTGCGCGCGAACGACCTGATCTGGTCGTTCGTCGTGAACAACTACCTGATGGGCAAGGAACCGTTCCCGTTCGACCTGCTCTACTGGAACTCCGATTCCACCCGCATGCCGGCGGCGATGCATTCGTTCTACCTGCGACAGATGTATCAGGAGAACCGCCTGTCGCGCGGCAAGATCAAGCTGCTCGGCACGAAGATCGACCTGACGAAGATCAACGTGCCGGTCTTCATCCTGTCGACGCGCGAAGACCATATCGCCCCGTGGAAATCCACCTACGTCGCCACGCAGCTCTATACAGGACCGACGACCTTCTGCCTCGCGGCATCGGGTCACATCGCCGGCGTCGTCAATCCGCCGGCGTCGGGAAAGTACTGTCACTGGACGAACGACAAGCTACCGCACAAGCCCGACCAGTGGCTCGAGACGGCGACCCAGCATGCCGGTTCGTGGTGGCCGCTGTGGGATAGCTGGGCCAAGAGCCATGCCGGCGATAGCGTTCCCGCGCGCGCTCCCGGCGACGGCAAGCTCAAGGTCGTCGAGGCCGCGCCAGGCAGCTACGTGAAAGTAAAAGCGCAGTAGAAATTCACCACTCAAGTTGCTAGCGTTCATTGCGGCGTTGCGTTGCAACGACGCTGGGCGATGCCCCTGCCGGACCGGCAGGGGCATTTTCATTCGAGGAATCGGATGCGCAACTTTTGGGCACGCATCGGCATTTGCGCCACACTGGCATTCGCGGCCGCAGGGGTTGCACCGGCCGCGCACGCCCTGTCGCCCGAAGACGCGCGCCATCTGCTGGTACGAACCGGATTCGGCGCGACTCAAGCCGAGATCGCCGAACTCGGCCCGCTCGACCGTGCCACCGCCGTCGACCGTCTGCTCGCCCGCATGCAACGGGTGCCGGTCCTGCCGCGTCCGTCGTTCCTGTCCCAGGCCTGGCCGCCCTACCGCGACATGCCGTCGATGACGCAGGAACAACGCGACAGCTTCATCCAGGCGCGGCGCGACGAACTGCAGCAGCTCAAGGCGTGGTGGTACGCCGAGATGATCGCCACGCCCACGCCGCTGACCGAGCGGATGACGCTGTTCTGGCACAACCACTTCGTTTCGGCGTTCGAAGGGGTCGGCCAGAACGTCCACCGCATGTGGGACCAGAACGCGCTGTTCCGGCGCGAAGCCTCCGGAAATTTCGCCACGCTGCTCTACGCGATGCTCGCCGACCCGATCCTGCTGCGCTATCTCGACAACCAGACGAACCGCAAGGGCCGGCCGAACGAGAACCTTGCGCGCGAACTGCTCGAGCTCTTCACGCTCGGCGAAGGCAACTATACCGAGACCGACATCAAGGAGATCGCGCGTGCTCTGACTGGCCGCACGATCGAGCGTACGACCGATTTCGGCTACCGCTTCGTTCCTGCGATGCACGACGAAGGCGGCAAGAGCTTCCTCGGGACAAACGGCCTCAACGGCGACGACGTGGTGCGCGCCCTGCTCGCCCACAAGCGCACGGCGCAGTTCTTGACCGAGAAGCTGTGGCGCGAGTTCGTCGCCGCCGAGCTGCCGCCGAACGCCGAGATCGAGCGGATCGCCGTCGTGCTGCGCGATGCGCGCTACGAGATGAAACCCGCCTTGCGCGCGCTGTTCCTGTCGGACGCGTTCTGGGCGCCTTCGAGCCGCGGCACCATGATCAAGTCTCCCGTGGCACTGATCGTCGGCGCGCACCGCGATCTCGGCCTGCCGGTCGTCGATCTCGCCGCCCTTCCCGTGCATGGCCGCCGGCTCGGACAGGATCTGTTCGAACCGCCGAACGTAAAGGGCTGGCCGGGCGGCACGATCTGGATCACGCCGGCAAGCCTCGTCGCGCGCTATGACGTGCTCGCCCGCCTGATCGCAAACCGGACGCTCGTCGCACCGCGCGCGGAACCTGGAACGCGCGACATCGCGCTGCGGCTGGCCGGCGACGGCTGGCAGGGCGGCCCGCGCTTCGTCGTGCGCATCAACGACGGCAGGATCGTCGCGTCGCAGGAACTCGACTTCGCGATCGATACCGCGCGTTTCGGGACGATCCCCGACCGGATGGACTGGGTCTGGCGCGTGCTGCGCTTCCCCGTCGACGAGCCGGTCTGGCGCGTGTCGGTCGAGTTCGTCAACGACGGGGCCGCCCCGACGGATGCCGGCGGCGTGCGCCGCGGCGACCGCAACCTGTTCGTCGATTGGCTTGAAGTCGACGGCGAAACGTATCGCGCGCTCGACGGCCAGCAGAGTTTCGCCAACGCGGCCTGCCGGAACTCGCGCGCCGGCGATCTCTACTGCAACGGAACGCTGGAGTTCGACATCGCCAAACTGAAATCGAGCGGCAAGGCACGCGCCAACGGGATGGCCGAAAGCATGATGTCGATGCAGCCGGTCTCCAACGGCATGATGATGGCGGCCGGAACGAAGGAAACGCCGCGCGCCACGGCTCCCGAAATGGCGCGTGCCGTCCATCTCGACACGGATGCGTGGCTTGCGACGCTGCCGCAGGATTGGCGTCGCCCTGACGCGATCTGGCGCGCACTCGCCCCCGTCCGGCCGGTCGCCGATGCCGAACGCCCGGATGCCGAGGCGACGATGCGGGCCATCCTGTTCGATCCCGTCTACCAGCTGATGTGAGGAACACGCGCATGGATCGCCGCCGTTTCCTGTCCGCCGCATCGAGCCTCGCCGTCGTCGGCCTGCTGCCGGCCTGCGCCGGGCAGCAGACGGCGAGCACGGGGCCCGCACCGCAGGTCGCGGGCATCGGCTCGCGCCTGTCCGGCGGCACTGCCGGCCCCGTCGGAAAGCGGATACTCGTGCTCGTCGAACTGCAGGGCGGGAACGACGGGCTCAACGCCGTCATCCCCTACGCGCATCCGCTTTACCGCCGCCTGCGACCCGGCCTCGCGATCGACGCGGCCGAAATCCGCAACGTGACGGCCGACCAGGGATTCCACCCTTCCCTCGATCCGCTGCTCGATCCCCTGGAACGCGGCGAACTGGCGATCTTCAATTCGGTCGGCTACCCGAAGCCCAACCGCTCGCATTTCCGCTCGATCGAGATCTGGGAACAGGCCACCGCCAGCGACCAGTACGGCAGCGAAGGCTGGATCACGCAGGCACTCGGCAAGCATCCCGTGTTCGGCCGGCGCGCGGCCGATGCGGACGGCATCGTCGTCGGTACGGGCAATATCGGACCTCTCGCCGGTCCGGGGACGCGACTGGTGAACATGCGCGAGCCGCGGCAGTTCCTCGCACAGAGCGAATCCATGGCGGCTCTCGCCGCACGCGGCGACGTGCCCGGCGCGTTGCGCCACCTCGTACGCACGCAGAACGAGGCCGTGTCGGCCGCCGACGCGGTCAAGCGCAAGCTCACCGGGCGCGACCGCTTCCCGCGCCGCTTCGCGGGCGATCCGCTCGCGCGCAGCCTTTCCGTCGCCGCGAACCTGATCGCCGACGGCGTGGACGTGCCGGTGTGGAAGGTCACGCTTGGCGGCTTCGATACGCATGCCGACCAGCGGCCGCGCCACGCACGCCTGCTCGGAAACCTCGCCGCGGCACTCGCGGCGTTCCGCGGCGCCATGACAGATCTCGGCCGCTGGAACGACACGCTCGTCGTGACCTACTCGGAATTCGGCCGCCGCGCGGGCGAGAACCTGTCGCGCGGCACGGACCACGGAACGGCGGCCCCCCTCTTCATGCTCGGCGGATCGGTCGAGGGCGGATTCCGCGGACCGGCACCCGATCTTGCCGATCTCGACCAGGGCGACCTGAAGGCGAAGATCGACTTCCGCGACGTCTATGCCGGGATCGTCGCCGACTGGTGGAACCAGCCCGACAACTTCCTCGTCCGGCAGGGAAGTCGGCCGATTCAGGTGCTGCGGCGGGCCGTCGCAAGCTCTGGTGCAGCGCAGCAAATCCCCCTATAATCCCGCTCCCGATTTTTTGAAGAGGAGTGCGGGACTATGAACGACGTACGCGGCCATTCGGTCGCCGTCGTCGGCGCCACCGGCGCCGTCGGCATCGAGATGGTGAAGGTGCTTCACGACCGGCGTTTCCCGGTCGCGGAGCTGAAGCTGTTCGCTTCCGCCCGCTCGGCGTCGAAAAAAGTCACGACACCTTACGGCGAGAAGACGATCGAGGAGTTCAAGCCCGAGGCCCTCAAGGGCATCGATTTCGTGCTGATGGCCGTGTCGGGCGATTTCGCCAAGGCGCATGCGCCCACGCTCGCCAAGCAGGGCTCCATCGTCATCGACAACTCGTCGGCCTTCCGCTACGAGCCGGAAATCCCGCTCGTGGTGCCGGAGATCAACGCCGCCGCGGCACAGGGCCATAGCCTGATCGCGAACCCGAACTGCACGACCGCGGTTCTGGTCATGGCGCTGTGGCCGCTGCACCAGGCGTTCGGTCTCAAGCGCGTCATCGTGTCGTCCTATCAGGCGGCGTCGGGAGCGGGTGCCGAAGGCATGGCCGAACTCGAGGAAGAGACGCGCAAGTGGGCCAGTGGCGGCAAGGTCGGCAACAAGGTTTTCGCGCACCCTCTCGCCTTCAACGTCATCCCGCATATCGACGTGTTCCAGCCCAACGGCTACACGAAGGAAGAGATGAAGGTGACGTGGGAAAGCCGCAAGATCATGGGGCTTCCCGACCTGAAGGCGAGCTGCACGGCCGTTCGCGTGCCCACGCTACGCGCGCATGCCGAGGCGGTGACGATCGAGACCGAGAAGCCAGTCACGCCGGCCGCGGCGCGCGAGGCGCTCGCCCGCGCACCCGGCGTCGTCGTCGTCGACGATCCGGCCGCCAAGCTCTACCCGATGCCGATCACCGCGTCGGGCAAGTACGACGTCGAAGTCGGCCGCATCCGGGAAAGCCTCGTGTTCGGGCCGAACGGGCTGGACTTCTTCTGCGTGGGCGACCAGCTCCTGAAGGGGGCCGCCCTCAACGCCGTTCAGATCGCCGAGTGCGTGCTTCCGGGTCTGCGCAAGAAGGCGGCATGAAGCGACTCGGCACCCTCGTCGTCCTGGCATGCCTGCATGCCGGGCCGGCGGGGGCGCAGGTCGCCCCGTTCGTCGCCGGCGATCTTTCAGGCGCCCTTTCCCGCATCAAGTCCGACGTTTCAACGCGCCTGATCGCGCGCCAATTCGGCGATACCTATGTGCGCGACTGGTGGGCGGCAGCCGATTCCGTGCTTGCCGACGCGGTGCGGCAGGCGACGTATCTCGGCGAACAGGGACCGGCCTGCAAGGCGATCCGCGATCGCGAGGGCGACAAGTCGTCGGCCTGGGCAACCTGCGTGCTGGGGCTGGAAGAATCGGCCAAGCTGCTCGCCGCCGGTCTCGGCCAGCTCGGCGCGATCCTACCAGACTGGGAACGCATGGCACGGCAGATCGATGCGGCGAACGCGACGGTCACGCCCCTGGTCGATGCGGCGCTTGCGGCTATATCGGAAACGGAAAAGCGCCTGCGCGACGAGCGCTACTGACCGGCGTTGTACTCGTCGGCGAGATCGGCATAGCGCCGGGCCGCGTCGGCGAAGCCGGCGAACTCCTCGGGCGTGACGAGCCGCATCAGCTTGGCGGGGCTGCCGGCCCACATCTCGCCTTTCTTCACGCGCTTGCCCGGCGTGACGAGGGCGCCTGCCGCGACGATGGCGCCGCTCTCGACTACGGCACCGTCCATCACGCAGGCCTTCATGCCGATGAAAGCGCCGTCCTCGATGACGCAGCCATGGATCAGCGCCAGATGGCCGATCGTCACGCGCGATCCGATATACGTGCCGAACTTGCCCTTCGAGCAGTGGACGACCGTGCCGTCCTGGACGTTCGTTTCCGCACCGATGCGGATTTCGTGCACGTCGCCGCGGATCGTCACGCCGTACCAGATGCCGCTGCGTGGCCCGATCTCGACATTGCCGATGATCGCCGCGTTCTCGGCGACGAAGGCGGCCTTGTCGATCTTCGGCGTCCAGTCGCGATAGCGCCTTACGATCACGCGAGGCCCAGCATCAGCGAGATGTTCTGCACTGCCGCACCCGACGCGCCCTTGCCGAGATTGTCGAGCCGCGCCACGAGCACGGCCTGACGGTGCTTCTCGTTGGCGAACACGCGCAGTTCCATCCGGTCTGTGCCGTTGAGTGCCTGCGGTTCGAGCTTGCCCGACGCCTCGGCCGGAACGACCGACACGAGCTTGCTGCCGGCATAGCGCTTCTCGAGGATCGCCTGGAGGTCGGCGGCGGCCGGCTTGCCCGGCAGCGCATCCAGATGCAGCGGCACGCTGACGAGCATGCCCTGCCGGAAATCGCCGACGGACGGCACGAAGATCGGCCGGCGCGTCAGCTTCGAATAGAGCTGCAGTTCGGGCAGGTGCTTGTGCTCGAGGCCGAGGCCGTAGAGCTCGAAGTCCGGCGCCGTCCGCGCCTCGTACGCCTCGATCATCGACTTGCCGCCGCCGGAATAGCCGCTGACCGCGTTGACCGTCACGAGCCAGTCGGCCGGCAACACGCCCGCCTCGACGAGCGGCCGGATCAGCGCGATGCCGCCGGTCGGATAGCAGCCGGGATTCGCAACGCGTGTGGCATTGCGGACCGCCGTCGCCTGCTCGGCCGTCATCTCCGGGAAACCGTAGGTCCAGCCCGGTGCCACACGATGCGCGGTGCTGGCATCGACGATCTTGGGCGACTTGGCGCCGAGGCTGTCGGCAAGCGCGACGGATTCCTTCGCCGCCGCGTCGGGCAGGCACAGCACGACGAGGTCGACCGAGGACATGATCTCGCGGCGCGCTTCCGGGTCCTTGCGGCGCTCGGGTGCAATCGAACGCACGGCCACGCCGGAAAGGCCGGCAAGGCGCTGCGCGATGCCGAGGCCGGTGGTGCCGGCTTCGCCGTCGATGAAGATGGTCCGGGTCAACGTGGCGCTGTCCATGTTCCTAGCTCCTCGGAGTCCGACAATACATCAAAGTGCGATGCGGTAGAACCGCGTATCCGGCTTCATGCGGGGGAAGGCGGCTGGCAAATCGGCTTCGTCGACCGCGGCAAACCCGTTCTTTTCGTAGAACCGGTGTGCGGCCTTGAACATCGCGGTCGTGCCGAGCCAGATCGCGCCAAGTCCCGCCGCCCGCGCGTGCGCGAGCAGCACGTCGAGCAGCCGCTGGGCGATACCGTGCACGGCCCCCCGATGATCGGCGCGCACGAACATCTTGCGCAAGGCACCCTGCCCCGCCGCGAACTCGACGAGCCCGATCGTGCCGACGACGTCGCCACCGGACGCGCGCGCGACCCAGAACTCGCCTGCCCCCTTGCGGAAGAAGGCGGCCGGGTCGACCAGGTCCGGCTGCTGTTCGTACGTGATCGGCACGCCGAACTCGGCGTTCTGGATCTCGACGACCATCGCGGCGGCGGACGCCTGGTCCTTCGGTTCATATTTCGCGATCTCGACCATTTCGTGACCCCAGAAACAAGAAGGGCGCCGGTGAGGGCGCCCTTCTCCACTCCAGACCGCCCGGGGGGCGGCTTTCGAGTTTCGGTTAGCGCTTCGAGAACTGGTGGCTGCGGCGCGCCTTGTGGCGGCCGTACTTCTTTCGCTCGACCACGCGGCTGTCGCGGGTGAGGAAGCCGGCATGCTTGAGCGCCGGGCGAAGTTCCGGTTCGTAGTAGGTCATCGCCTTCGACAGGCCGTGGCGCACCGCACCGGCCTGACCCGAAAGCCCGCCGCCGGTGACCGTGCACCAGATGTCGAACTGGCCGACGCGTGCGGCGACCGTGAAGGGCTGGTTGATCATCATGCGCAGGGCCGGACGCGCGAAGTAGGCGTTCAGCTCCTTGCCGTTGACGATCATCTTGCCGGAACCGGCCTTCAGCCACACGCGGGCGACCGCGTTCTTGCGCTTGCCGGTCGCGTAGGAGCGGCCGAACTTGTCGCGCACGGGAGCTGCCTGCGTGGTCGACGGCTGGGCGGCCGCGACGGCCGAGGCCATCGAGAGATCCGCGAGCGTGCGGCTGGCCGGCTTCGCCTTCGGCTTTTCCGCGCGTTCGGTACGGGGTTCGGCCATGCTCAGGCGCTCCTCTTGTTCTTCGGATTCATCGCGGCGAAGTCGACCTTGGTCGGGTTCTGCGCTTCGTGCGGATGCTTGGTGCCGGCATAGATCTTCAGGTGCGTCATCTGGCGGCGGGCCAGCGGGCTGTCCTTCTTCATCATGCGCTCGACGGCGCGCTCGAGAAGGCGCTCGGGGTGCTTGGACGCCAGCGTCTGCTTGGGCGAGATCTGCTTCACGCCGCCCGGGTGGCCGGTGTGCCAGTAGTGGACCTCGTTCTCCAGCTTGCGGCCGGTCATGCGCACCTTGTCGGCGTTGATGACGACGACGAAGTCGCCGCCGTCGAGATGCGGCGAGAACGAAGGCTTGTGTTTGCCCTTGAGGCGCATGGCGACGAACGAGGCGAGACGGCCCAGCACGACGCCTTCGGCGTCGATCAGGATCCACTTCTTGCTCTTGTGCGCCTCTGCGACCGTGAGATTCGGGGTCGACATGGTTGGCTCGTTTCCTTGAAGGTTCGGACGTCATTCCCGCCCGCCGGGGAGGCGAACGGAAGCGCGCGAATATCGTTTTCCGGGGCGCTCAAGTCAACGTCTAATCATCCAGTAAAATCAATATCATTATGATATTGGTAAAATAATACCGTCAATTAAATCCCTGTCTGACAGCGAATTTCGTCATCCGCGTGGCGGAATCGAATAGGTCCCGGTCACGTGAGCGACCGGCTCCTTGTCGCCGGCCGAATAAAGCGACACTTCCATCACGGCCAGCCGCTTGCCGAGTTTCAGCATCGTGCCGTG
>JAEUKY010000285.1 GCA_016794005.1 Rhodospirillales bacterium | reverse complement strand
GCGATCGCCATGTCGCGATGCAGGTGGTTGGGCGTGGCGATGGCGACGATGTCGATCGCCGGATCGGCCACGAGCCGGCGCCAGTCGCCGGTCGAAGCCGCGAAGCCGTAGCGCGCGGCGGCCTTCGCGGCGACGCCGGCATCGACGTCGGCAAGGCACGCGAGCCGCACGCGCGGCAGGTCGGGAAACAGCGCGCCCACCGCGCGATAGGCGAGCGCCATCGAATGGCCGATATAGCCCGCCCCGATCAGTCCGACATTGATGTCCGGCACGTTCCCTCTCCCGTCAGGCCGCGCGCCACGCCCGGCGCACGAATTCGTGGCTGTCGCGCATCGCCGCCAGCAGTTCGCCGCGCGCAACGCACTCGGCGGTCAGCGCGCCGCGATAGCCGGCGGCCTTCAGATGGCCGAACAGCGCGTGGAAATCCTGCGTGCCCGTCCCGGGATTGTGGCGTCCGGTGTCGGAGACCTGCACGTGCGCGAGCCATTCGCCATGCTCGCGCAGCGCTGCAGGCGGCTCGCCTTCGACGGCCATGTGGTAGAAGTCCGCCATCGCGCGCACTTCGGGCCGGCCGAGCGCGCGGGCAAGCCGCACCGCGTCGGCAAGCCTGTTGACGAGGTTCGATTCGTTCCGGTTCAGCGGCTCGATCGCCAGCACCGCCCCGCTGCCCGCGAGCGCGTCGGCGCACCAGCCGAGCGCGCGCAGCAGCGCTTCTTCCGTGCGGCCCTGCGTCCAGCCATCCGGAACGTCGCGCGACCAGCCGCTGCCGAGCACGACGACCCGCGCCTTCGCCTGGGCGAGCAGCACGACGACGCGCTCGAAATAGGCGCGGATGCGCCGCTCGTCGGCGTCGGGCCCGACGAGACGCATGTCGTGCGGGAAGAGATAGCTCATCGCCAGCGACGGCAGCGGCAGGTCGGCGATCCGCGCGCGCGCCTTGGCGAAGGCGACGGGATCGGCGATGCGCATCGGCACGATCTGGAGTTCCACATGGTCGAGCCCCGCCTCGTGCATCAGCGGGGCCTCGTCGAGCGTGCCGCACCAGCCGAACGGGGGTACGGCCGCTTCCATCAGTCGGCGTCGCGCGGCGCGGTGCGCAGGGCGAGCAGCGTGTGCAGCGCCTCCAGCGTCGGCACCTTCACGCCGCGCCGGCGCGCGAGGTCGATGGGGGCGGCCAGGATCGGGCCGATCTCGACCGGCCTTCCGGCCTCGAAATCCTGCAGCATCGACGTCTTGTGGTAGGGGCTGCCGATGTTGGGCGAGTTGAGCGCCTCGATCGCGTCGGCAAGCGAACTGCCCCAGGCTGCCGCGACGGCGGCACCTTCGTCGACGACGCGCGCGCGCAGCTCGGCGATCCCCGGCGCCCCGACGATCTCGCCGTTGCGCGCCTGCGTGAGCACGCTTGTCGGCCCGAAGAACGCGTTCTGCACCAGCTTGTTCCAGACGACGGTGCGGATGTCGTCGGTCGCCTTCGCCTCGAAGCCCGCGTCCGACAGAACGCCGACGGCCGTCGCCAGCGCCTTCGCGTCGCTGCCTTTTCGCGGCAGGCCCAGCGTCAGCATGCGCGGCAGGCCGGGATTGTGCACGTGGCCGGGGGCCGGCACGCTTGCGGGAAGCTGGATCATGCAGCCCAAGGCGCGCGTGCCCGACAGCGCCTTCCAGATGCCGCCGCCTGGATCGATCACGGGCAGCGGCGTGTCGCGCTCGGGCCCGTCGATGCCGGCGAAGAACCACCACGGGATGCCGTTCTGCGCGCACACGACGATCGTGTCCTTGCCCAGCAGCGGGCCGAGCAGCGGGGCGAGCGCCGGAACGCCGTGCCCCTTGGCCGTCAGGATCACGATGTCCTGCGGGCCGAGGTCGCGCGGATCGTCCGACGCGGCGAGGCGATGGGTCGTCTTGCCGGTTTCGGTTTCCAGCGTCAGCCCGTTCGCGCGGATCGCCGCAAGATGGGCCCCGCGCGCCAGCACCGAAACCGCATGCCCGCCCTTGCGCGCGAGCATGCCCGCGATCGTCCCGCCGATTGCCCCCGCCCCCACGACCGCGATGCGCATGTGTGCTCCCTCTTTCGACGGCACAAAAGATAAGGGCTCCGCCGTTTCCGGCGAAGCCCTTGTTTCGTCTTGGTGGAGCCAAGCGGGATCGAACCGCTGACCTCCGCAATGCCATTGCGGCGCTCTCCCAGCTGAGCTATGGCCCCGAAACTCTCCGGCCGGGCTTGGGTCCCCGACCTGCGGCGTTATTTATGGCGAAAGCCGCCCGAGG
>JAEUKY010000043.1 GCA_016794005.1 Rhodospirillales bacterium | reverse complement strand
GAGCCGCCGGCGGAATCGCCTTCGACGAGGAAGATCTCGGTGTCGTCGGAATTGGTGGCCGAGCAGTCGGCGAGCTTGCCGGGAAGGCGCAGGCGGCGCGTGGCCGACTTGCGGTCCTGTTCCTTCTGCATGCGCCGGCGCGCGCGGTCTTCCGCGCGCTCGATCGCGCGTTCCAGAAGCTGCTTGGCGGCGGCCGGGTCGTCGGCGAGCCAATGGTCGAACTGGTCCTTCAGCGCGTTGTCGACCGCGCGCTGCGCTTCGGGCATGCCGAGGCGGTCTTTCGTCTGGCCCTGGAACTGCGGGTCGCGGATGAAGAGCGACAGGAACACGACCGCACCGTCGCACACGTCTTCCGAGGCGATGTTGGGCGCCTTCTTGTTGCCCGTCATGTCGCCGTAGGCGCGAAGCGAGCGGGTGAGCGCGCCGCGCAGGCCCAGCTCGTGGCTGCCGCCCTGCGGCGTGGGCACCGTGTTGACGTAGGAGTGGACTTCCGCATCCTCGTCGCCGGGCCACGCGACGGCCCATTCGAGGCGACCGCCCTGCGCATCGAGCTTCACGTCGCCGGCGAAGGGCTTGGGCGTATAGCAGGGCCGCTTGCCGATCGCCTCGGCCAGCGAGTCCGCAAGCCCGCCCGGGAAGCGCAGCGTCTGTTCGGCCGGAATGCCCCATTCGGGCTTCAGCAGGGCGGGATCGCACTTCCAGCGGATCTCGACGCCCTTGAACAGGAAGGCCTTCGCGCGCGCCATCTTGTAGACGGTCTGCGGGCGGAAATGCATCGCCTTGCCGAAGATCTGCGCGTCGGGATGGAAGCGCACGGTGGTGCCGCGCCGGTTGTTCGTGGCACCCAGCTTCTTCAGCGGGCCCTGCGGCACGCCGCGCGAATATTTCTGCGCGAAGAGTGCTTTATCGCGCGCGACCTCGACCTCGAATTCGTCGGACAGCGCGTTGACGACCGACACGCCCACGCCGTGCAGGCCGCCCGACGTGGAATAGGCCTTGTTCGAGAACTTGCCGCCCGAATGCAGCGTCGTGAGGATCACTTCCAGCGCCGACTTCTTGGGGAAGCGCGGATGCGGATCGACCGGGATGCCGCGGCCGTTGTCGCGGATCGTCATCCAGTCGTCGGCGGCGAGCTCGACGTCGATCCAGTCGGCGTGGCCGGCGACCGCCTCGTCCATCGAGTTGTCGAGCACTTCGGCGATCAGGTGGTGGAAGGCGCGCTCGTCCGTACCGCCGATATACATGCCCGGGCGGCGGCGGACCGGCTCGAGCCCCTCGAGGACCTCGATGTCCTTCGCGGTGTAGCTGTCGGTCTTCTTCGCGGCGTTGGAAAACAGGTCGGCCATGGGTCCCGGTGTCGTGGTGCGGTCTCGGAAAGGCGGAGACTAAGGTCGGCGTTCGATTCGGCGCAAACCCCCTCGCCGGACGGCAGGCTTTTCCCATGTATTTCAATGGTCTGCCATGCCGGATTGCGCTAGTTTGAGGGCGATTTCCGCCGATTTCCGGAGCCCGCCAATGTCCGCACCCCCCGTCGCACCCTCCGGCGAACCGGTCCTCCGGGCCATCGCCATGCCGGCCGATACCAATCCCAACGGCGACATCTTCGGTGGCTGGCTGCTGGCGCAGATGGACCTTGCGGGCGGCAGTCTCGCCAGCCAGCGCGCGAAAGGCCGCGTGGCGACCGTGGCGGTCGAGGCGATGACGTTCCATCTGCCCGTCCATGTCGGCGACGAGGTGAGCTGCTATTGCGAGATGCAGCGCGTGGGCCGCACGTCGATGACCATCAAGGTCGAGACGTGGACGCGCAAGCGCGAGGGCAGCGAGCGCGTCAAGGTCACGCAGGGCGTGTTCACCTATGTCGCGATCGGGCTCGACCGAAGGCCGCGCCCGGTCGAGGCGGGAGACGGCGCATGACCGGCTTCTCCGACGCGGATCGCGCGTTCCTGGGCGAACTCGGCCTGATCGACGCGCGCACCGACCTTGCCGCGATGGCGGGCGAGGAAAGGCTTTCCGCCGCCGACGCGAAGGCCGGTGCCGCATGGGAAGCCTCGAACCCGCGCAAGGGCGTGGAACTCGCACTCGCCGCGTTGGGCGAAAGCCTCTATTGCGCGCCGGCCTATACGATGCTGTCGCTGTTCGCGGCGCGCGATCTCGGCGAGCGCGTGCGCTTCCTCGACCTCGCCCTCGTCGCGGGCGAGGCGGCGCTTGGCGAGAAGCTTGCGGCCGAGGCGGGCAAGCTGGGGGCGAGCCCGCGCGGCCTTGCGTATCTGGAAGCGCGCCAGCATCTGGCCAGTGCCCTTGCCGTATCGGGCGAGCGCGAGAAGGCGTTCGGCCACTGGCGCGAGGTGCTGCGCCTCGATCCGACCGACCCGTCGCGCGCGCGTTTCGATTTCGCCGACGCGCTGATCGACGCCGAGGCCGACGGCGAGGCGCTCGAACTGCTCGACCGTTTCGCGGCCGATGCCGACGCGCGCGTGGCCTATGCGCGTGCGCTGCTGTCGTTCCGCAAGAACGGGGCAGGGGCGGCGGCGGACGCGGCACTTGCCACCGCACTTTCGGCGAACGGCTACGTGCCGGCCTATCTGCTGGGCGACCGCAAGCCGCCCAAATCGGCCCCGATGACGGTCGAGCCCGGCAGCCGCGACGAGGCGGTCATCGTCGCGGTCAACGGCACGCGCGCATGGAACGCCACCAAGGGGGCCGTCGCCTGGCTCAAGGAAGCGCGCCGGCGCGCGACGATGTGAGGGAGGGGAACATGGAACGGCTGAACGGACTGACCCTTCGCGACCTGCCCTATCTGCGCTCGGCGATCGCGCTTGCCGCGATCGCGCGCAAGGCGGGCGACGAGCCCTACGGTGCGGTCGTCGTCGCCGCGAACGGCAGCGTGATCGCCGAGGCGCGCAACACGCAGAACACGACCCGCGATCCGACCGCGCACGCCGAGGCGAACGCGGTGCGGCACCTGAAGGGGGCGGTCCCGCGCGACCGGCTCGAAGGGGCGACGATCTATGCCAGCGGCGAGCCCTGCGCGCTGTGCGTCGAGGCGATCGCCGGGTCGGGCATTCGCCGCGTCGTGTTCGGCGCGGCGGCGGCCGACATGCCCGACATGGACCCGGCCTATTCGTGCCGCGAACTGCTGGCGCGCGAGTCCGTCGGCTTCGAGGTCCACGGCCCGGTCCTGCGCGACGAAGCGGTCGTGCCGATCTCGGGTTCGTGAGGTTCCGAGAATTAATTTTATTTTGTTTTTAAGCCACTTAGCGACTAATTTACCGATAATTTTTGGAAATTCCGTTGATTTTGCGGCCTATTGCGGTTATCGACTGTAACAGTCGGTAACAATAACCGTATCTGATGCACCGACGCTCGCCCACCCCCCCGGGCCCTCGGCAGAGAAGCGCACCCAACCGCGCCCTGCCGGCAACTTAAGGAGACGCCGGACGATGTCGAACTCCATCAATACCAATGTCGGCGCGATGGTCGCTCTCGCCTCGCTGCGCACCACGCAGTCGGCCCTGAATACGGCGTCCAAGCAGGTCCAGACCGGCTACCGGGTCGCGGACGCGCAGGACGACGCCTCGACCTTCTCGGTCGCGCAGGGTATCCGCGGCAACCTTCAGGCTTTCCAGGCGGTGCAGGGCTCGCTCGCCAACGGTGCCGGTCTCGGCGCGGTCACGCAGGCGGCCCTCACGAACATCTCGAACCTGATCGGCAACCTGCAGGCCAAGATCACGCAGCTCGCCGACGGGTCGATCTCGGCCAACCAGCGCACGATCTACACCGCCGATTTCAACGCGATGACCTCGCAGATCAACAATTTCATCAGCCAGGCGAACTATAACGGCACCAACCTCCTGTCGGCCGCGTCGGCCGCCAAGACGTTCCTTGCCGACACGAACGCCGTCACGCTGACGATGTCGTCGCAGTCGTCGGTGCGCGCCGCCTTCACGACCTTCGCGGCCTCCTCGGTCACGTCGGCGTCGGCCTCGACGCTGGCACTCACCTCGCTCAACACCTTCGCGCAGGCGGTCGCCTCGTCGCTGGGCGCCAACGCCGCGGAGACGCGTTCGCTGCAGCTCCAGTCCGCCTTCATCAATTCCATCGTCGACGCGACGACGACGGGTCTGGGCGCCATCGTCGACGCCGACATCGGCAAGGCTTCGGCCTCGGTGCAGGCGCTGCAGGTCCGCCAGCAGCTCGGCATCCAGTCGCTGTCGATCGCCAACCAGCAGCCGTCCGTGCTGCTGGGCCTGTTCCGCTGACCTATTCGCCGGGCGTGGGCACGGCCGCGCGCTGCGGCTGGGCCGCCATCCAGAAGGCGAGGGCGGCCGCGAAGATCGTGGCGCCGAACAGGGCCGCGGCCGTCAGCACGGTGCCGAAGCCGCCCTGGCCGTGCAGGTAGGCGATCAGCGGAACCGCCGCCCCGCTCGTCGTGAAGCCCAGGAAATAGCGCACGCTGAACGCCTTGGCGCGGTACTTGGGCGGCACGTAGCGCGCGACCATCGCGTCGTTGACGACGACCTGCCCGTAGATCGCCGCCATCACCAGCACCATGCCCGCCAGCATCGGCACGCCCGTCGACACGGCCGCAAGGCCGAGGCCGAGCGGCTGGAACAGCGCGAGCCCCGCGAAGATCGACGGCAGCGTGAAGCGGTCGACGAGCTGGCCGACGGCAAGCTGCGTCAGCGCGCCGAACACGAACACCGCCGTGGCGAGCGAGCCGGTCAAGGCCAGCGGCAGATCCATGCCGATGCGCTCGTCGATCACCTTGGGCAGGGCGATGGTCGTGATGTTGAAAGTCATGCCGCCCGCGACGATCGCCAGCACGAACACCGCGAACATCACGACCGGGCGTGAGACGGAAATCTCCGCACCCTGCTTCTTCTGCTTCTCGCCGGCTTCGCCGTCGCCCGGCACCATCGCGACGAACGCCGCGCACGCCGCGAGGCAGACGAGCCCGGGTACGACGAACGCCGCGCGCCAGCCCAGCCATGCGGCGATCAGCGCGGTCACGCCCGACGCGAACGCGGCGCCGAGATTTCCCCACACGCCGTTCCAGCCGAGGTCGCGGCCGAGGACGCGCGCATGCGTGACCAGCATCGCCGAACCGATCGGATGGTAGATCGCCGTGAACATGCCCAGCACCAGCAGCAGGATCGCGAAATGCGCCGGCGTCTCGGCCATCGACAGGCCGAGGCACGAAAGCCCGCAGCCCGCGAAGAACGCGGCCAGCAGGTTGCGCCGCCCCATGCGCTCGGCGATCCAGCCCATCGGCAGCGAGAACAGCCCGAACGCCACGAAGGCGCCGGTCGCCAGTCCGATCAGCTCGGTATAGGTCGCCGCCGTGTTCGCGGCGATCGCGATGACGGCGGTGGGATAGATCAGCAGGACGAAATGGTCGAGCGCGTGCGCGACGTTGACGAAGATGACGGTACGTCTGGACAGCGTCTCGGCCTGCATGGGGGGCTCCCGGAATCGGCTTCTTTGCGGCCGATCCTAGCGCGCCCGGACTCGCGAGTCAGCCTTCGAGCGGCACCACCAGCGGTTCGCCGTGGCAGTGGCGCAGGAAGCGCAGCAGGTCGGCGGCCTTGATGTTCGTCGTCGCGGTGTTGACCAGCGGATGGCAGTTGAGCGTGTCGGCCGCCATCATCGCCGCGTCGAGCACGACGCGCACGCGCCTGGCCGCGTCGTTGATCGGGGCGAACGGCGTGACCGCGCCCGGGATCACGCCCAGCGTTTCCATCAGCAGGGCGGGCGAGCCGAACGACACGCGCTTGCAGCCGATGCGCTGGGGCAGGGCCTTGAGGTCGATCTGCCGTTCCCAGGGCGCGCTGACCAGCCACAGCGCGTCCTTGGCGTCCTTCAGGAACAGGTTCTTGACGTTGACGCCGGGCAGAAGCGCGCCGTGCAGGCGCCGCCCGTCCTCGACCGTGTAGGCCGGCTCGTGCTCGACCGTGGTGACGGCCATGCCGAGCTCGGCGAGCAGCGCCAGCAGGCTTTCCTTCGTGTGCGCCATCGGCCCCGGGGAAACTCAGCTCAGCTTGCGCACGCCGAAAAGGTCGATGCCTTCGACCTGCGCGTCGACGAAGCTGGCGCGCGTGATGTCCGCCCCGCGCAGCACCGCGCCGCGCATGTCCGCCCCGTCGAGCTTGGCGTGCGACAGCGTGGCGTTGCTCATGTTCGTCGGGAACTTGCGGCCCGACGGCTTGCCCGACGCGTCCTTGAGGTCGATCGGCGTCATCTTCGCCTTGGCGAGGATCGCGCGGCGCAGCACGGCCCCGACCAGCACCGCGCCGCACAGGTCGGCCTCCGACAGGTCGGCGTCGGTCAGGTTCGCCTGCATCAGGCTGGTCAGGCGCATCTGCGCGCGGCCGAGATCGGCGCGCGCCAGGTTGGCGCGGTTGAAGGACGCCGCACTCAGGTCGAGCCCGCGCAGGTCCATGCCCGAAAGGTCGCGGTCGTCGAGCACGGCGCGCGAGCCGACGGCGCCGCCGCTCTCGATCCAGCGCTTGTGGTCGTCGAGCAGCAGCTTGACGTTCGGCTTCTCCTCGGGCGGCTTGTCGGGCGGATCGAAGACCGCACCCTCCATCTGAGTGGTGCGCAGGTCGAGCCCGTCGAGATCGACGCCGCGCATGCGCGCCCCGCGCAGGTCGCAGCCCTTGACCGCGGCCCCGCGCAGCTTCGCACCGTCGAGCACCGCGTCCTTCAGCTTGGCGCCTTCGAGATTGGCGCCGGAAAGATCGACGTTCGCGAGGTTGGCCGCCCCCAGCTCGACGCCCTCCATGCCCGCCCCGCGCAGCGAGGCGCCCGCCATGTCGGCCTTCTCGAGATTGGCGCCCTTGAGCTGGACCTTGTCGAGATTGGCGTCGCGGAAGCTCGCGCTCTTCTCGCTGCCCTTCTTGCTGCCGTCGGCGAAGGCCATCGTCTGGCCGGGACGGAAATCGGCCTCGCGCAGGTCGCACTCGCGCATGCGCGCGCCGTCGAAATTGACGCCGCGCGCGTCGATGCGGCGAAGGTTGGCGCCCGACAGGTCGGCGTTGCGGAAGTCGGCGGTGAACACGTCGGCCATCGACAGGTCGCAGTCCTGCAGGACGGCACCGACGAAATTCGACGCCGCCAGGATCGCGCACGACAGGTTGCGTCCGCGCCCGTCGACCGAGCCGAACTCGAAGCCGCGCATGTCCATGCGCTTGCCGCCCGCACGCCCCATCAGATAGGCGAGATGCGCGCTCAGGGCGGCGTCGAATTCGGGCTGACGGGACGCGGTTTCCATTCTGGGCCGGCTGTTTCCAATTCGGAACCGACCTTACCGCCTCGAAACGCGGCGGGCCAGCACGAGATTGCCGTATCCGCATGCAAAAACGGCCCCGGATTTCTCCGGGGCCGTCCTGCTTCACCAGACCTTGGGGGTCGGATCAGACCGAATAGTACATCTCGAACTCGATCGGGTGCGGGGTGTGCTCGAACGCGTACACCTCTTCCCACTTCAGTTCCATGTAGCTGTCGATGAAGTCGTCGGTGAACACGCCGCCGGCCTTCAGGAAGTTGCGGTTCTTGTCGAGTGCGCCCAGCGCCTCGCGAAGCGAGCCGCACACCGTCGGGACCTTCTTCAGTTCCGCCGGCGGCAGGTCGTAGAGGTTCTTGTCCATGGCTTCGCCCGGATGGATCTTGTTCTTGATGCCGTCGAGACCGGCCATCAGCATCGCGGCGAAGCCGAGATAGGGGTTGGCGGTCGGGTCGGGGAAGCGCACTTCCACGCGCTTGGCCTTGGGGCCCGCACCGAACGGGATGCGGCACGAGGCCGAACGGTTGCGCGCCGAGTAGGCGAGCAGCACGGGGGCCTCGAAGCCCGGGATCAGGCGCTTGTACGAGTTGGTCGACGCGTTGGTGAACGCGTTGATCGCCTTGGCGTGCTTGATGATGCCGCCGATGTAGAACAGCGCGGTCTCGGAAAGGTCGGCGTAGAGGTTGCCCGCGAACAGCGGCTTGCCGCCCTTCCAGATCGACTGGTGCGTGTGCATGCCCGAACCGTTGTCGCCCTTGATGGGCTTGGGCATGAACGTCGCCGTCTTCTGGTACTGGTGCGCGACGTTGTGCACGACGTACTTGTAGATCTGGCACTGGTCGGCGGCCTTCACCATGGTGGTGAACTTGTTGCCGAGCTCGTGCTGCGCCGGCGCCACTTCGTGATGGTGCTTCTCGGTGTCGAGGCCCATCTGGCGCATGACCGTAAGCATCTCGGCGCGCAGGTCCGAAGCGCCGTCGACCGGCGGCACCGGGAAGTAGCCGCCCTTGGTCGGCGGGCGATGGCCCATGTTGCCGTCTTCGAACTTCTTGCCGCTCGCCCACGGGCCTTCCGAGGAATCGATCTCGTGATAGACCGAGTTCATGCCGACGTTGAAGCGCACGTCGTCGAAGACGAAGAATTCGATCTCGGGGCCGAAGTAGGCGGTGTCGCCGATGCCCGAGCTCTTCACGTACGCCTCGGCGCGCTTGGCGAGCGAACGCGGGTCGCGGCCATAGGGCTGTCCGGTGCCGGGCTCGTAGACGTCGCAGATGAGGATCAGCGAGGTCTGGTCGGCGAACGGGTCGAGCACCGCGGTGGCGGCATCGGGGATCAGGACCATGTCGGATTCGTTGATCGCCTTCCAGCCGGCGATCGACGAGCCGTCGAACATGATGCCGTCGGTGAACGTCGCCTCTTCGATCGTCTCCACCGCGTGGGCGAGATGCTGCCACTTGCCGCGCGGGTCGGTGAAGCGGAGGTCGACGTACTTGACGTCGTTGTCCTTGATCATCTTGAGAACTGACTTGGGATCAGCCATAGCGCTCCGTCCTGTCGTTAAGGTTGAGTCTGTTTCGTTTTTGACATGCGGGCGGACCGGCAGATCGCCGGCCCGCGCCGAAGCCTTCGTGCGCGCGTCAGATCGCTTCGGCGCCGCGCTCGCCCGTGCGGATGCGGATCACTTCTTCGACGTTGGTGACGAAGATCTTGCCGTCGCCGATCCGGCCGGTGTGGGCGGCGCGCTGGATCGCCTCGATCGCGCGCTCGACCAGATTGTCCTCGATGACGACTTCGATCTTCACCTTCGGCAGGAAGTCGACGACGTACTCGGCGCCGCGATAGAGCTCGGTGTGGCCCTTCTGGCGGCCGAAGCCCTTGGCCTCGGTCACCGTGATGCCCTTGAGCCCGACCTCGTGGAGGGCGTCCTTCACTTCATCCAGCTTGAACGGCTTGATGATGGCTTCGATCTTTTTCATCGCGTCTTGATCCTATTGCATCGCACCCGGAGCCGCGGTTCGACCCGGACGGTCATGGCATCGTGAAAGCAGGATACGTGCCAGTTGGTGGCTGCCGGCCGTGCGATGGAATCGCTCCGGCCGACTGGCCGAGGGCTGTCTGAATGACCGATGATGCCGAAAAAATCATCGATATGCACAAAAATTGATCAGGCACTGACCTTTGTCTGGGCGAGGCATGCCCGAATTCGATCCATCGCCGCGCGGATGTTCTCGAGCGAATTGGCGTAGGAAAAGCGCAGGAAGCCTTCGCCCTCGGCCCCGAAGCTGGTGCCCGAAAGCGTGGCGACGCCCGCGTCCTCCAACAGCTTCGCCTCGAGCTGGCGGCTGGTGAAGCCGGTGCCCGAGATGTTGGGGAAGGCGTAGAACGCGCCGCCGGGCTCGACGCAACGAAAACCGGGGATTGCATTGAGCTCGGCGATCACCACTTTGCGGCGCTCGGCGAACGCCGCGACCATCTTGCCCACCGGCTCCTGTGGCCCGGTCAGGGCAGCGATGCCCGCAAATTGGGCTGAGGCATTGACGCAGGAATGGCAGTTGATCGCGAGGCGGGTCGCATGTTCGACCAGCGCCTTCGGCCACACGCTGTAGCCGAGCCGCCAGCCGGTCATCGCATAGGTCTTGCTCCAGCCGTCGAGCAGGATCAGGCGGTCGCGGATCTGCGGGTAGCCGAGCAGGCTGACATGCTCGCGGCCGTCATAGAGCATCTGGCCGTAGATCTCGTCGCTCATGATCGCGACGTGCGGATGGCGCTCGAGCCCGGCGATCAGCTTGTCGAACTGGGCGCGCGGCACGACGCCGCCGGTCGGATTGGCGGGACTGTTGACGATGATCAGCCGCGTGCGCGGGGTGATCTGCGCCAGCACCTCGTCGGCGTCGAATGCGAAGCCGTTCTTTTCCTTGAGCCGGATCGGCACCGGCGCGGCGCCGGAGAACTTGATCACCGATTCGTAGATCGGAAAACCGGGGTTGGGATACATGATCTCCGCGCCTGGCTCGCCGAACATCATGATGGCGAAGAACATCGTCACCTTGCCGCCCGGGACGACGAGCACGTTGCCCGGGTCGACGCTCACCTTCAGGCGGCGATGAAGATCGGCCGACACCGCCTCGCGCAGCGCCGGGATGCCGTTGGCGGCGGTGTAGCCGTGATGGCCGTCGCGCAGCGCCTTGGCGGCCGCCTCGACGATGTGCGGCGGCGTCAGGAAGTCCGGCTGGCCGATGCCGAGATTGATGATCGACTTGCCCTGGGCGGCGAGCGCGTTGGCGCGCGCCAGCACCTCGAAGGCAGTTTCGGTGCCGAGCTGGCTCATCCGGTGGGCGAGCGTCAATGTCATGGCGGTCTCTCGGGGGGCGGTCTCGGGGGCGGTTTCTTGACGGGGGCCCGCAAGGGGCGGGCCGTATCGCGGCGGGCACTATGCCCGCGGGGCTGCCCTTGCGCAAACCGGGAATCCCCGCCCGCATGGCTTGACGCCGCCGGCCCCGAGGGCCTACACATCGCCCCGCCGGTGGCGGACGTAGCTCAGTTGGTAGAGCGCCTGGTTGTGGTCCAGGATGTCGCGGGTTCAAGTCCCGTCGTTCGCCCCA
>JAEUKY010000041.1 GCA_016794005.1 Rhodospirillales bacterium | reverse complement strand
ATGGTCGAGTACGCGCTGTGGGCGACGCTGCGCTACCACCGCCAGATGGTCGAGTACGAGGCGTTCCAGCGTGCGGCCGACTGGCATCCGATGGAAGCGCCGTCCACGCCGGCCCGGCGGGTCGGAATCGCCGGGATCGGGGCGATCGGCAGTGCGATCGCCCGGACCGTCGCCGGGCTGGGCTTCGACGTGGCCGGCTGGTCGCGCGGCGGGCACAAGCTGCCGGGGATCGCGTCCTTCGCCGGGGCGGAGGGCTGGGTGCCCTTCCTCGCGCGGACCGACATCCTGATCTGCGTCCTGCCGCTGACCGAGGCCACGCGCGGCATCCTCGACGCCCGCGCCTTCGCCGCGATGCCGGCCGGCGGCTTCGTCGTCAACATCGCCCGCGGCGGGCACGTCGTCGATGCCGACCTGCTGGCCGCCCTCGACCGCGGCCATCTGGCGCACGCCACCCTCGACGTGACGGACCCGGAACCGCTACCCGCCGGGCACCCGTTCTGGGGCCATCCGAAGATCACGCTGACCCCCCATATCGCCAGCCTGACCGACCCGCGGACGGCGGTTCCGCAGGTGGTCGACAATTTCCGCCGGTTCCGCGCCGGGAAGCCGCTGATCAACCGCGTGGACCGGGCCAACGGGTACTGAGGCCCGCCGGCGGCGCGGCATTGTACGCGGGCAAAAAGGGGGCTATATCATCGTTGTAACGGAGAAATATCGTAAGTCCTGATGTCCGAAGCCGACGCAAAAGCGGAAGTCCCGAGCGAGCTTCCTCCACCCAAGAAACCCGACAAGTCGAAGACGTTCGCTTTCGACCATGCGGTTTTCCAGGTGAAGGGCGCCTATTTCGGATTCGGCAAGGACGGTGATTCGGTCTGCCTGCACGTGCCGCTGGGCGACATCATGGCCGCCCTGCCGATCGACGCGGTCAAGATCCAGTTCCAGATCCCGAAGGACAGCGAGGACGCCAAGCTTCTCGACGTCGCCGAGAAGGCGATGAAGTTCGTCAAGCGCATCCTGCCCGGGGACAGCATCCCGGCCGAGATCCTCGACGGCACGGCGTCGTGGCGCGTGGAACCGCACCATATCGCGCGCGCCAACGCGCGCATCTCCATGCAGATCATCAGCTGGATGTCGGGCAAGCCGGTCGAGGTCTCGGAATCTTCCGAGCTCGAAGGGCTCGCCAACAATCCGGAGACCAAGAAGAAGATCCAGGAAGCCTTCGAGCTGCTGGCCGAGAAGCTCGGCCTCGGGCGCGCCAACAAGAACCAGATCGTCGAGATGATCGAGCAGCTGGCGCGCGAGACCTCGTACATCGAGGCGCTGCGCGAACGCTTCCAGAAAATCCAGAAGATCTACGGCGGCTTCAACGTGCTGTTCGCAGCGTACAAGCGCGAACGCGGCGTGCAGGACGAGGTCGGCCGCATCCGCGTGCTGATGAAGAAGCCGGTCGAGGATATCTCGGGCATCTTCCTGCAGATCGACGCGAACACCGGCGAGGTCTTCAACGCGCTGAAGCGCCTGCGCGAGACGATCAGCTACATCCGCAGCAAGCGCGACGAGCTGCACCAGCGTTTCATGCTGTGGGACGAGATCCTCGTCGCGTGGGAAGGCGTGCCGCTCGAGCGCGACGGCCGCATGGACAAGCTGGTGCGCATCACCTACCGCTTCATCGCGCGCCACTTCCCGCAGGACTCCGAGTGGAGCCTGACGCGCTGAACCGTCAGGCGGCGCCGTAGCGCGCGCGCAGCGTCGCGAAGACCGTCCGCACCGTCTGGACCATCGCACCTTCGGGCCGGCCGGCGCGCGCCCACGGGCTCCACGCCAGCAGGTCGAGATGGGCCCATTTGACGCCCGCCGGCACGAATGCCTGCAGGAACAGGGCGGCGATCGAAGCGCCTGCGAAGGGGCCGTCCGAGACGTTGTTGAGGTCGGCCACCTTGCTGTCGATGCGCGCGCGATAGGCCTGCCACAGCGGCATCAGCCACATCGGGTCGTTCTCGGACAGTCCGGTCGTCAGCAGCGCGCGCGCCAGATCGTCGTCGTTGCAGAACAGCGCCGGCAGGTCGGGCCCCAGCGCCACGCGCGCGGCCCCCGTCAGCGTGGCGAAATCGACCATCAGCTCGGGCTTCTCCTCGCCCGCGCGCGCGAAGGCGTCGGCGAGGATCAGGCGGCCCTCCGCGTCGGTGTGGCCGATCTCGACGGTGATCCCGGCCTTGCTACGGATCACGTCCAGCGGACGCACCGAATTGCCCGACACGCTGTTCTCGACCGCCGGGACCAGCGTATGCAGGCGGACCTTCAGCTTCGCCTCGACGATCATGCGCGTCAGCGCCAGCGCATGCGCCGCCCCGCCCATGTCCTTCTTCATCAGTTTCATGCCCGCGTCGGGCTTGATGCCGAGACCGCCGGTGTCGAAGCACACGCCCTTGCCGACGATCGCGACGCGCGGATGCGTGGGGTTGCCCCACGTAAGCTCGATCAGCCGCGGTTCGCGCGCCGCGGCACGGCCCACCGCATGGACGAGGTTGTAGTCCTGCTTCAGCAGGGCCTCGCCGACGACGACCTTCGCCTGCAGCCCGCATTCGGCCGCAAGGTCGCGCGCGGCCTGCGCCAGTTCGCCCGGACCCATGTCCTCGGCCGGCGTGTTGATGAGGTCGCGCGCGAAACCGTCGGCGCGCACGGTGCTTTCGGTCGCGGCGCGGTCGGCCTTCGCCGGCCAGACGAGCTCGGCCGGCTGTCGTGCCGCCTTCTTGTAGCGGTCGAAAGCGTAGCTGCCGATGCCCCACGCCGTCGCGATCCGGGTCGCCTCGACGGCATCCGTCGGTTCGGGATCGATCCGGTAGCTTCCGGCGGGCAGGCGCAGCGGCAGGCCGGCCCACGACCAGAAGAGATTGCCAGCCCCGTCGCTCGACTCGCGCTCCGGCATGCCGGCGATCACGCGGTCGATGCCGCCGTCGCGACCCGGCAGGGCCAGGAACTCGCCCGTCGCGGCCTTGAAGCCCGTCTGGGCAATGTAGCGCCGGTGCGTCGCCGACGCGGACTTGAGGAAGCGCGGCAGGGTGGCGCGGGTGACGGGCGTCAGGCAGATCGTGGCGGCAAGCTTCTTGGGCCGGAACGGGAGGCGGGCTGGCATACGGCAGTGTCCTTCGACGGGGAAAGCAGGGTGCGGAACGAGCTTGCCCCAATCGGGCAAGACTGGAAAGCTGCCGCTTTCGAACGGATGCAACGGAGGCTCCGGGCCATGCCCGATATCGTGATCTATCTCGGCAACAAGGCGTATTCCTCGTGGTCGCTGCGCGGATGGCTCGCCTGCAAGCTGACGGGCCTGCCCTTCCGCGAGGAAGTGCATCCGATGGACACGCCCGACTGGAAGGCGTGGATCGGCGCGCGCAGTCCGTCGGGCAAGGTGCCGTATGTCACGGTCGACGGCGCGCCGCTGTGGGAATCGCTCGCGATCGGCGAGCATCTCGCCGAACTCAACCCGCAGGCCTTCTGGCCGGCCGACAGGGCGGCGCGCGGGCATGCGCGCTCGATCGCCTCGGAAATGCATGCCGGCTTCGTCGAGCTGCGCAAGGCGATGTGGATGGCCGTGCGCAACCGCTTCCCCGGCAAGGGCCGCACGCCGGGGGCGCTCGCCGACATCGCGCGCATCGAAGCGATCTGGGCCGAGGCGCGCAAGCGCTACGGCGCCGGCGGGCCTTTCCTGTTCGGCAAGTCGTTCGGCTTTGCCGACGCAATGTACGCGCCGGTCGTCGCGCGGTTCCGGACGTGGGAACCCGAGATTTCCCCCGCGACCAAGGCCTATGTCGACGCGGTGTGGAACCATCCGTTCATGGCCGAGTGGATCAAGGCGGCGGAAGCCGAGCCGTGGAAGATCGCCAAGTACGAGAACCCGGACCCCGCCGCGTGATTTCGCCCCCGCCGCAGGTTCCCGTCCGCCGCCGGACGGCGCAGATCCTCGAATGCGGGCTGCCGTCCGACGGCGTGCGGATTCGCGTCCGGCAGCCGCGCGGCACGACCCGGTTCGCCGTCGGTCTCGCGTCGACGGCTGGGCTTCTGGCGGCGGCGCTGTGGGCGTATGCGGGCACGATCGCGGCACCCGGCCTGCTCGCCTCGCTCGTGCTGGGATCGGCGGGCGGGCTGGTGTGGTGCGCCACGCGCGGCCTGACGGCCTATATCGCGTTCGACCGTCACGGCATCCACGACGCGGCCGGCGGCCGCGCGCCGCTGGCCTGGTCGCAGATCGACCGCCTCGAAGTGGGGCCTTCGGGCCGCGGACCGGGTCAGGCTCTCCATGTCCGGCTCGCGCAGCCGACCGCAGGCACCGGCCTGACGCTCGCCGGCACGGCCGAGGCCGGCCTTCCCGTGCCGTTCGAGTATCTCGTCGTGCAGCTTCGCCGGCGGGGGGCGCCGATCCGCGAACCGGACCCGGCTTTCGATCCGTTCGAATTCGACGTGCGCTGGCTGCCCGCCGCGCGGGCGGCGTCCCTGCTCGTCGGCCGGCTGGGTGCCCGCGCGCGCCCGCACGCCGGCCAGCAGCTCGACATCGCCGAGACGCGCGGCGACCGGGCGGCCGTCGGCCACTGGTGCCTCGTTCTGGCGGCCCTGCACGCGCGGGCCGGAACCGCGGAAATCGAGGACTGACCGTCCGCTTTCAGCGCAGCAGTCCGCTTTCCGTGTAGTAGAGCGCCGCCCCGGGATGGAGCTGGAAGCCGATCCCGTCGACCGCGGATTCCGGCCGCAGGAACCGGCCGAAGGCCGCGTTCGCATCGAGCGTGCGCCGGTTGTTCGGGTGCCACAGCGCCCGCGTCAGGCCGTGCACGATCTGGTCGTCCGCACCCTCGCCGACGATCCAGACGATCCCGATCGACAGCGACGGGACTTCGCCCACGCCGCGATATGTCCCGGCCGGGATCGTGGATTCGACCAGGAACGGCTGAGTGGCGCGCAGGCGGGCCGCCTGGCCGTTCAGCGGCAGGATCGAGATTTCCAGCTGTTCGGCAAGATCGGCGATGAACTGCGAGGGCACGCCCGCGGTCAGGAAGAACGCGTCGAGCTTGTTCTCGCCCATCGCCTCGACCGCCTGGGCCGCGGTCACGTACTGCGGGCGCACGTCGCGCTCGCCCAGCCCCGCCGCCTGCAGGACCGCGCGCGCCGCGATCGCCGTGCCCGATTCCCGTTCGCCCACCGCGACCGATTTGCCGCGCAGGCCCCTGACGTCGGTGATCCCGGCGGCCCGGCGCACGACCAGATGCAGCGTTTCGGGATAGAGATTGGCGATCGCGCGCAGGTTGCGGACCGCCTCGCGCCGCGCCCAAGGCCCGGTGCCGTGGAATGCCCAGTAGGCCAGATCGGCCTGGCACAGGGCCGAATCGATGCGCCCGCCCGCGACCAGATCGATATTGGCGAGCGAGCCGGCCGTCGTCTGGTTGACCACGATCAGGCCCGGCACGCCGCACGGGCCGCCGCGCGCGCAGTCGCGCGAACCGGGAGGCGAGCTGGCCGCCTGCCCGATCAGCGAGGCGACCTGGAACATGCTGGATTCGGTGGGGCCGGAGGCGATGCGGAAGAAATTGGCGTCCTGGGCGGCCGCAGGGCGCGCGATTCCAGCCAGTGCCGCGGCACTTCCCAAACCGGCCAGAACCTCCCGTCGACCCAGTCGCGCCATTGCGCATGCCTAAAACAGAGGGCGATCCGGTTTTAACGCGGGAATCCCGGTCCGTCATCCGCCGATTCGGCATACCGGCTGCCCGGCAGGCGCGTCACATCATGTTGCGGGGCAACCAGAGGGCCAGGTCCGGCACGAAGAACAGCAGGCCGACCATCGCGCACATCAGGACGAAGAACGGGAACGCGACCCAGCCGATATAGGTGATCTGGTGCCCGGTCATCCCCTGCAGGACGAACAGGTTGAACCCGACCGGCGGCGTGATCTGGGCCATTTCCACGACGATGACGATGAAAATGCCGAACCAGACGAGGTCGAAACCCGCCCGCTCGATCGTCGGCATGACGACGGCCATCGTCAGCACGACCATCGAGATGCCGTCGAGGAAGCACCCCAGGATCGAGTAGAAGACCGTCAGGATGACGATCAGCATGCCCGGCCCGAGATCGAGGGCGTCGATCCATTCGGCCAATGCACGCGGCAGGCCCGTGAAACCCATCGCCAGCGTCAGGAACGAGGCGCCGGCCAGGATGAACGCGATCATGCAGGACAGCCGCGTGGCCCCCATCAGACTCTCGCGGAACACCGTCCAGTTCATGTCGCCCTGCACCGTCGCCACGATCAGGGCGCCCGCCACGCCGACGGCGGCGGCCTCGGTCGCCGTCGCGAAGCCGGCATAGATCGACCCGAGCACGATGACGATCAGGCTGACGGACGGCAGCAGGAACCGGGCGGCATAGATCTTCTGCACGAAGGTCATGCGCAGGTCGGCAGGCGGGATCTTGTCCGCGTTGAACAGCGACCAGACGATGACCCAGGCCATGAAGAGCCCGGCCAGCCCGAGACCCGGGATCACGCCCGCGATGAAGAGCTGGGCGATCGACACGTTCGTCTGGACGCCGTAGACGATCATGATCAGCGACGGCGGGATCAGCAGCCCGAGCGTGCCCGACCCGGCGAGCGTCCCCACGATCATGCTTTCCGGATAGCCGTGCTTGCGCAGCTCCGGAATCGACATCTTGCCGATCGTGGCGCAGGTCGCCGCCGACGAGCCGGAGATCGCCGCGAAGATCGTGCAGCCGATCACGTTGGTGTGGAGCAGTCGTCCCGGCAGCGCCTGCATCCAGGGCGCCAGCCCGCGGAACATGTCCTGCGAAAGGCGCGTGCGGAACAGGATCTCGCCCATCCAGATGAACATCGGCAGGGCCGTCAGCGTCCAGGACGACGCGGTTCCCCAGATGGTCGTCACCATCGCCGGGCCGACCGGCCGGCCGGTGAACAGCTCCATCGCCAGCCAGCCCGTGCCGAGCAGGGCGAGCCCGATCCACACGCCCGACCCGAGGATGACGAACATCAGGAAGATCAGAAGGCCGGCGATCTCGATACTGGGCATCGTCTTCCCGCCGCTATTCGGTGTGCTGCATGTCGGCGGAAAGATCGCTCTCCGCCGGATCGCGGCCCTGGATCACCTGCACCAGCTCGTCGACGAACGCGACGAAGAGGACCGTCATTCCGAGCGCCATCGCGGACTGCGGGATCCACAGCGGCGAGGCGTCCATCGCGTCGGAACGCGATTCGAATTCCCACGACCAGTAGACCATGTCCCACGCGTACCAGGCGAAGAAGCCCGACAGCAGGATCGCGACGCCGAGGCACCAGAACTCGATCCAGCGGCGCGCCCGGCCCTTGAAGCGCTGGATGACGAGCGTGACCCGGATATGCTCGCCGCGCCTGAGCGTACTTGCCAGCGCGAAGAAGGAAGACGCCGCCATCGCGTAGCCCGCATAGGCGTCGGTGCCGCGCACGTAAAGATCGCTGACGCCGCCGAGAATCTGCAGCAGCGTCACCGTCAGGATGGCGAGCATCCCGATTCCGGCGATCAGGCCGCTTGCATCGTAGAGTCCGTCGAGAAATCGCCGCATCGATCCGCCGGTTCCGGGAAAGGAAAGGGGTGGCCGGACCGGGACCGGACCGACCACCCCCGAACGTCAGCCGTCACGCGAAGATCGAAGCAATCTTCGCGCCGCGGTTCAAGCGCTCGCCTTGTAGGCCGCGACCAGCGCCTGGCCGTCCGCACCCGCACGGCCCAGCCAGTCCTTGGTCAGCTCATCGCCCCAGCGCTGGAACCCGGCCTTCAGCGCCGGCGACGGCGGCTCGACCGTCATGCCGTTCTTCTTGAGCTCGCCGAGGAAATGGTTCGACAGGCGCTCGGACTCGGCCCAGCCGCGCGCTTCGGCGACTTCCGCCGCCTTCGTCACGGCCGCCTTCGTCGCGTCGTCGAGGGCCGCCCAGGCGCGCTGGTTGGCCATGATCAGGTTCTTCGGCAGCCAGGCCTGCACGTCGTAGAAATACTTGATGTGCTCCCAGACCTTCGAATCGTAGCCCGTGGCGCCCGACGTGATCATCGAGTTGACGCGACCGGCGGCCAGCGCCTGCACGAGCTCGGCGGCCTGGATCGTCGTGACGCGCATGCCGGCGAGCTCGGCGAAGCGGCCGGCCGAGGCGCCGTAGGAACGGAACGACAGGCCCCTGAGATCGTCGGGAACCGCGAGCGGCTTGGGGCTGTAGAAACCCTGCGGCGGCCACGGCACCTGGAAGAGCTGGCGAAGGCCGCGGCTCTGCAGGCGCTTCTCGATCAGCGGCTTCTGGACGTTCGCGAGCTTGCGCGCGTCGGCATAGGACGTGGCGAGGAACGGCACGTTGTCGGCGCCGAAGATCGGGTCCTCGTTCTCGAGCACGACCATCAGCAGTTCGCCGGCCTGCGCCTGGTTCGTCTGCACCGCGCGCATGATCTCGGGAACCTTGAAGAGCGAGGCGCCCGGATGGACGGTGATCTCGAGCTTGCCGCCCGAGGCGTCCTTCACGTCCTTGGCGAACTGGATCAGGTTGACCGAGTGGAAATTCGTCGCCGCGTAACCGGACGGCAGGTCCCATTTCCACTTCGCCTGGGCGGCGGCCGGACGGACGATGGCAGCCGCGGCGAGGCCGGCGGCGACGCCGCCCGCGAACTGGCGGCGGGAGAGCTTCTTCATGGTTCGGATCCCCTGTTCGGAAGGATGGAATTCGTCGGCGCCCGGAATGTTCCGGGATTGGAAGCGAAGGTTAGGCCGCCGGTCGCGGAAGCGTCAAGAAATGAGCCGTTCCCGGCCCTATTCGGCCGCCTTGGCGGGCCTGTTCTCGACCAGCGTGCCGGCGGCGAACAGCCGTTCGACTTCGGCCGGCCCGTAGCCGAGTTCGGCCAGCAGTTCGCGGCTGTGGGCGCCGACGGCAGGAGCGTCGCGCCGGACCGGCAGGCGCTCGCCGTCGAAGCTCATCGGCAGGGCCGGGATGCGCACGCGCTTTCCGTCGGGGCTGGCGACGTCGACGAGCCCGTCGCTGGCGTTGAGGTGCGGATCGTCGAGCAGCTCGACCGGCCGCACGATGGGTGCGAACGGGATGCCCAGCTTCTCGCACTTGGCGACCAGTTCGGCCTTCGTGAAACCGGCGAAGACGGCGGCGACCTTGGGCACAAGCGTCTCGCGCGCGGCACAGCGCTGGGGGTTGGTCGCCAGCTTCGGGTCGGACTTCAGCGCCGAAAGCCCGAACATGTCGCAGAACGGCCCCCACTGCGTGTCGCTGACGACGGCGACGAAGAGCTGCTCCTTGTCGGCCGTGTCGAACACGTCGTAGATGCCCCAGGCGCCCCGGCGCACGGGCATCGGCGGCGGCGCTTCGCCGGTCATCCCGTACTGCGCGATGTGCTGCGCGGACAGGAACGCGCAGTTCTCGTAGAGCGACGATTTCACGTAGCGGCCGCGGCCCGTGCGGTGCCGCTCTTCGAGTGCCGCGAGGATCGCGATGACCGCGAACATGCCGCCCATGATGTCGTTGACCGACGTGCCGGCGCGCAGCGGCCGGCCGGCCGGGCCGGTCATGTAGGCGAGCCCGCCCATCATCTGCACGACTTCGTCCAGCGCCGTGCGATGCTCGTACGGACCTTCGAGGAACCCCTTCAGCGAACAGTAGACGATCCGCGGATCGAGGCGGCTGACGTCGGCGTAGCCGAGACCGAGCCTGTCCATCGCCCCGGGGCGGAAATTCTCGGTCACGATGTCGGCCGTCGCGATCAGCTTGCGCGCGATCTCGATGCCTTCGGGCTTCTTCATGTCGAGCGCGAAGGACCGCTTGTTGCGGTTGAACGCGACGAAGAAGCCCGAACCGGACGAAGTGAGGCGGCGCGTGTTGTCGCCGGCCGGGACCGGCTCGACCTTGATCACGTCCGCACCCAGATCGCCGAGGATGAGACCGCAGCTCGGCCCCATCACCATGTGGACGAATTCGACGACGCGCAGGCCCGCGAGCGGAAGATCGCCCATCAGGCGGCCTCCGCGCGCGCGAAGCCCTTGGGCACGCCGGCCTTGGCGAGATGGCCGTAGAAATCCGCCCCCGGCAACGCGGCTTCGAGGATCTTCCGCGCGTCGAGCAGCTTCGCGATGTCCACGCCCGTGCGCAGGCCCATCGACTCGAGCATGAAGACGAGGTCTTCCGTGATGACGTTGCCCGATGCGCCCGGCGCATAGGGGCAGCCGCCGAGCCCCGCCATCGAGCTGTCGAGCGAACGCACGCCCGCCTCGATCGCGGCCACGCAGTTGGCGAGACCGAGGCCGCGCGTGTTGTGGAAGTGCGCCGCCTCCAGCCTGCCGCCGATCTCGGCGCGCACGGCCGAAAGCAGGCGGCGCACCTGGGCCGGATTGGCGTAGCCGACCGTGTCGGCGACGGAGACCGAATCCGCGTCGATCTCGACCGCGCGCGCGGCGATCCGCAGCACGTCGGCTTCCGGAACCTCGCCCTGCAGCGTGCAGCCGAACGCGGTCGAAATTCCCGCCGTGATCTGGAAGCGCCGATCCGTCGGCAGCGAATTGCGCAGTGCCACGATGCGTGCCAGCTCGTCGAGCTGCTCGTCGACCGACTTGCGCACGTTCGAACGCGAATGCGCCTCGCTCGCCGAGATCGGCAGCGAAATGCGGCGAACCCCGACTTCGACCGCGCGCTCGGCCCCCTTCAGGTTCGGCACGAGGGCGACGATCGAGACGTCGGGCAGCGTCAGCGAATAGGCTGCGACCTCGACCGCGTCGGCAAACTGCGCGATCATCTTGGGATTGACGAAGGAGCACACCTCGATCTCCGGCAGGCCGGCGGCCGCGAGGGCGGCGATCCATGCCTTTTTCGCGTCGGTCGGCATGAAGATCCTGGTGTTCTGCAGCCCGTCGCGCGGGCCGACTTCGGAAATCTGGATATCGATTGCGGACATGGCGGCACTCCGGACCTGTCGTTCGGCCGCCAGAATAGGCCCGCCGCAGTCCCGGGGCAAAGCCGCTTCAGAGCCGCTTGGTCCAGAAGACCATCGGCTTCTGGCTGGGCCCGGCATCGCCCACGTCGCGCCAGCCGAACGAGGCCGTCAGACCCGGCGCCTTCGCGTAGCCGCGTCTGGTCCAGAACGCGTCGAGCGGCACGTAGTCGGCCGGCCTTGCGGGATGGTTGTCGGGCCGCACGACGGCGCAGAACGTGCCGACCTTGAAGCCGAGCGCGCGGGCCCGCGCCTCGCGCGCGGCGAAGAACGCCACGCCGATGCCGCGCCGGCGCCACGCCGCAAGCAGCACGGACTCGCCGTAGTAATAGTATTCGCGCGGATCGAGGCCGGCCGCGAGGAACGGCGCCTGCAGCTCGGGCTCGGCACTTTCCATCGGCAGGGCGGTCGAAGCGCCGACGATCCCGCCCCCGGCGCGCGCGATCACGATCGTCGAGCGTTCGAGGCCGGCATATTTGGCGAGATAGCCGCGCTCGTAGTCGAGGCTGCCTTCGTAGAGATAGGGCCACTCGCGGAAGACCGTGACGCGCAGCCGGGCAAGATCCTCGACGACCGGGGCCGCCGCCGTGCCGGCGAGCGTCTCGATCGTCGCTTCCGTCATCGCACCTGAGCCGCCCAGTCCGCGACGTTGTAATGGTTCGCGACGCGCCCGATCCTGCCGTCGCGGATGTCGAAGAACGCGCCGACGCGCAGCGTATAGGTCTGGCCGCGCGCGGCCGGATGCGGCGGATCGGTCGCGAGATACTTTCCGTCGAGATCGAATTCCGCCGCCGCGTGCGTTCCGTCCGGTGCGACCATCACGACGAGATTGCGGACCTGTTCGCTGTAGCAGCGGTCCATATGGTCGAGGAACTTGCGGAACGTCGCCCGGCCGACCTGCCGCTTGCCCTGGCACACGTCGTGCGCCACGTCTTCGGCCAGCAGCGCGCACATGCCGTCCCAGTCGCGCGCGTTGAACGCCGCGTAGTATTTCCGGATCGTCGCCTCGATCATTTCCAGACCTTCCAGGGTGCGGTACCGCCCGCCCACATCTCGTTGAGCAGGGTCATGTCGCGGTAGGTGTCCATGCACTGCCAGAACCCGCCGTGCCGGTGGACGGCGAGCTGGCCCGAATGCGCCAGCTTCGGCAGCACGTCGATCTCGAGGCTGTTGCGCGGATCGTCGAGCGCGATGCCCTCGACCGCGCGCTTGTCGAGCACCATGAAGCCGCCGTTTATCCAGCCTTCGTCGATCTGCGGCTTCTCGCGGAAGGTGCGGACCTCGGTTCCGGCGATGTCGATCTCGCCGAAGCGCGACGGCGGATGCACGGCCGTGACGGTGCCGAGCTTGCCCGACTTCGCGTGCGTGTCGAGGAGTGCCGCGACGTCGACATTGGCGACACCGTCGCCGTAGGTGGCGAAGAAGGTCTGGCCGCGCACGTGCTTGAGTGCGCGCCGGATGCGGCTGCCGGTCTGCGACTCGGCACCCGTCTCGACCAGCGTGACGGTCCAGTCGAGCGGCGCGACGTCGCCCAGCACGCGCACGGCGTTGGTCGAAAGGTCGACCTCGAGGTCGGCGTTGTGCAGGCGGTAGTTGATGAAATAGTCGCGGATCACGTCGCCCTTGTAGCCGAGGCAGACGACGAACCGGCGCACGCCGTAGTGGCGGTAGATCCGCATGATGTGCACGAGGATCGGCACGCCGCCGATCTCGACCATCGGCTTCGGGCGAAGTTCGGTCTCCTCGCGCAGGCGCGTACCCATGCCGCCTGCGAGGATGACGGCTTCCATATCGTTCGCGCGCATCTTCAGACCCCGGTTCCGCCGCCGCCGATTCGGCCTGCCGGCCGGATACTAACGCGCGCGCGCCGGAATTTCACGCCTGCGACAGGACGTGGATCGCGCGGTTCGCCACCAGATGGCCGACCTTCGCGCCGTAGGCCTTCATGTGCGGGGCGGCGGCGTGCGCGGCCAGCGCGTCCGCATCCGCCCATTTCTCGACGACGATGAACGTGTCCGGCCCGCACTTGGTCTGGAACGGGCCGATTCCCTCGGCGTCGATCACCGGCGTGTATTCGATGCAGCCATTCTCCGCATGGACGGCCGGCATGTTCGCGCGGAACGCGTCGAGGATGGTCGCGCGCATGCCCGGCTTGGCGGTGATGATGGCGATGACGTGGATCATGGTGTTGTTCCTCCCCGTCCAGCCTGTAGCATATCCGCGTCGGACAGGGAGAGTGTCGCATGCAGTGGGCGCGGATCGTTCATCGGGGCCGGACGCTTTTCGGGCGCGTCGAGGGCGACGTGCTCGCCGTTTGTTCGGGCGACATGTTCGCCGCAGCCGTGCCGACGGGCGAGACGGTGCCGCTTGCCGACGCGACGTGGCTCGCACCCTGCGCGCCGGGCAAGATCGTGGCGCTGTGGAACAACTTCCACGCCGCGGCGGCGAAGAACGGCTGGGCCGTTCCGGCCGAGCCGCTCTATTTCATGAAGTCGACAAGCGCCCTCAACGCCCATCTCGCACCAATCCCGAAGCCGGCCTCGTTCGACGGGCGCGTGGTCTACGAAGGCGAGCTTGCGGTCGTGATCGGCAAGGCCTGCCGCAACGTGGGTGAGGCCGACGCGGCCGCGCACATCTTCGGCTATACCTGCATCAACGACGTGACGGCGTTGGACCTGCTGACGGCCGATCCGAGCTTTCTGCAATGGACGCGCGCCAAGGGCTTCGACGGGTTTGCGCCCATCGGGCCGGTTATCGCGACCGGGATCGACCCGGCCGGGCTTGTCGTGCGCACGCTGGTCAACGGCCGCGAACGGCAGAACTACCCGGTTTCCGACATGATCTTCGCGCCGGCCCGGCTGGTCAGCCTGATCAGCCGCGACCTGACGCTGGAGCCGGGCGACGTGATCGCGTGCGGCACGTCGCTGGGCGTGCTGCCGATGCGGCCCGGCACGACCGTGGAAGTCGCGATCGACGGCATCGGCACGCTGAAAAACGTCTACGGTTGACACGCGGCGGCCCGGACCCGACAAAGGCCCGTCCTTTTCCAGCGAGAGCCGAACAGATGCATTTCTACCGCCACGGGCTGACCGGCGCCGACGCCAAGGCGATCGCCGACGTCCTCGACACGCCGTTCCTTACGTCGGGCAGCGTGGGCAAGAAGGTCGAAGGGATGCTGTGCGAATTCTTCGGCACGCCGCATGCGCTGCTCGTCAACTCGTGGACCAACGGCGCGCTCGCCGCCCTGCTGGCCCTGGATGTCGGCCCCGGCGACGAGGTCATCGTGCCGGCCCAGACCTTCATCGCGACGGCCAACATGGTCGAGCTGATCGGCGCCAAACCCGTTTTCGTCGACGTCGATCCCGACACGCTGCTGATGACGCCCGAAGCAGCCGCCGCCGCCGTCACCGCGCGCACGAAGGCGTGCATCCCTGTCCACATGTACGGGCTGATGTGCGACATGAAGGGCCTGCGCGCCGCCCTACCCGCGCGCGTGACGCTGATCGAGGACTGCGCGCACTGCTTCGAAGGCACGCGCGGCGGCGAGCTGCCCGGCCGCCATTCGGAGATGGCGATCTTCTCATTCTACGCGACGAAGAACGTCACGTGCGGCGAAGGCGGGGCCATCGTGCTGAAGGACGGCGATCTGTTCGGCAAGCTCCAGCAGACGCGCCTGCACGGCATGAGCGCCATCGCCGCCGACCGCTTCAAGGCCGGCCAGTACCGCCACTGGGACATGGGCCGGCTCGGCGTGAAGGCGAACCTGCCCGATCTGCTCGCGGCCCTGCTGCCGCCGCAGATCGAGACGATCCGCCAGCGCCTGCCCGCGCGCACCGCCCTAGCCGACCGCTACCGCGATGCCTTCGCCAACCTGCCGATCCGCCTGCAGCGCCTCGACGCGGACTGCGTTTCGGCCGAGCATCTGTTCCCGATCCACGTGAAGCCGGCAGTGCGCGACGCGGCGATCGCGGCGCTGAACGCCGCCGGCGTGCCGGTCACGGTCAACTACCGCTCGGTGCCGACGCTCACCTACTATCGCGAGAAGTACGGCTTCGGCGCGAAGGACTTCCCGCACTCGTACGAATGGGGCGAAGGCGAGATCTCGCTGCCGCTGTGGCCCGGCATGCCCGAAGAGGACATGGCGAAGGTCATCGATACGGTCAAGTCGGCGGTCGTGCCGCTCTGCCGCTGAACGGCATCCGCGCGACGCGGATCTCGCCCGTCTCGCTCTCGGTCATGTAGAGATCGCGACCGTCGGCCCCGCCGAACGCGACGTTCGTCGCCGTCATGCCGAGCGGCCCCACGAAATGCGTGGCGAAACCGTAGCGGTCGAAGCGCCACACGCCCGTCCCCAGATGCGCCACGACGAGTCCGCCTTCGCAATCCAGCGCGATCCCGTCCGGCCCGCCGCCGCCCGACATCTGCACGAACGTGCCGACCTTCGACGACCGGCCGCGGTCGAACAGCGGCAGGCGCCAGATCGCGTTGGCGCGCGTGACGGCCACGTAGAGCAACCTTTCGGCGAGATCGAGGACGAGGCCGTTCGGGCTCGGTACCGTGTCGACGAGCAGGTCGATGGCGCCATCGGCCGCGCGCCGGAAGACGCGTCCGGTCGGGTCCTGCAATCCGGTCTGGCCCTGGTCGGTGAAATAGAGATCGCCGTTGGCAGCGAAGGTCAGGTCGTTCAAGCCCTTGAAGCCTTCCGAGCGCCAGTCGCGCAGCAGCGGCGTCACGATGCCGGTCGCGGGATCGATCTCGACGATGCCGTTCCGGTAGTCCGCGACGACGAGCCGGCCGTCGGCGCGCACCTTCATGCCGTTGGGCCAGCCGTCGTACTCGGCGACGCGATGCCAGCCGCCCTGCGGATCGACGCGGAAGATGCGCCCGAACGGCACGTCGACGACGAAGAGATTGCCGGCCGCATCGAAACACGGACCTTCGAGGAACGAGTCGAGATGCGCGCCGGCACGGTTCGCATCCGCCCAGTCGGTGCGCCGTTTGCGGCGGAACGCGTCGGGCAGACGCGAGAAGACGCGACTTTCGATCCGCTCGACCGGTCCGAACGGATTCACGGGCGCACCGGCGTTTTCGGCGTGACGACGGGCGCGCTCGCGAACTCGCTGCCGGCGTAGAGTGCGCGGATCTTCGCGACGTCGGCCGCGCCCAACGGCCCGAAATCGGACGCAGCCGCGTTCTCGTCGACTTCGGCGGGCGTCAGCATGCCGGGGATCGTCGTCGCCACGCCCGGATGCGACAGGCAGAAGCGCAGCGCCACCTGCGCCAGGCTCTGGCCGTCGCGTGCGGCGATGTCGCCGGCGAGCGTGCGGCTGGCGCGCGCCCATTGCGCGATCCGGTCTTTCGACCAGTTGCGCCGGTGATCGCCTTCCGGAAATTCGGCGTCGGCGCCGAGCTTGCCCGACAGGAAGCCGAAGGCGAGCGGCGTGCGCGCGATCAGTCCGGTACCGGTCGATACGGCAAGATCGAGCAGGCCGTCCTCGAGCGCACGCTGGTCGGCGAGATTGAAGTTCGCCTGGACGCATGCCGGGGCGAATTCGCGGATCGCCGCCGCGGCTTCGGCCGGGGTCTTGGTCGACAGGCCCCACGCGCCGATCTTGCCCGCGCGCTTCAGTTCGTCGAGCGTGCCGACGATCTCGGGGCGCGCGCGCAGCAGGTCGAGCGGCGGGTTGTGGAGTTGCAGCAGCTCGATCCGCTCGCGCCGCAGGCGGCGCAGCGAGCCTTCCGCAGATCGCGCGATATGGGCGGGCGTGAAATCCTGCGGGCCGCCGAAACGCGGATGTCCGGCCTTGGTGGCGACAACGGCGGAACCGGCCGCGGCACCCGAACCCTTGCCGAAGCATTCGCCCAGCAGCGCCTCGGCCCGGCCGTCGCCATACGCGTCCGCCGTGTCGAAGAACGTGATGCCGAGTTCGAGGGCACGGCGCAAGGCGGCGCGCGAAACGGCATCGTCGGTCTCGCCATAGGAAGCGCCGGCAACGAAGCCGCCGATCCCCCAGGTGCCGTAGCCGACCTCGGACACGACGGGTCCGGTCCGGCCCAGCTTGCGGTTGCGCATGTGTTACCCCGCCCGAACGACGCGAAGTGGCCACACTACGGCTCGGGCGGCGCCGTTGCCAAGAATTCAGCCGGGGACAATTCGCTCTTTCTTTCCGCCGCTTGCGCCCGCAGCTCAAGGCCGCTACGAAGGGCGTGATCGCACCCGGGAACAAGATATGAATCCTATATCGCGAATTGTCGTCGTCGGCCTCGGCTATGTCGGGCTGCCGCTCGCCGTCGGACTTGCCAAGCGCTTCCAGGTGACCGGCTTCGATCTCGACCGCAGCCGGATCGACGAGCTCGCCGCCGGCAAGGATCGGACGGGCGAGATCGACGGGCCGGTGCTGAAGGCCGCGAAGCTTGCCGTCACGGCAGACGCCTCGGCCATCGGCGGCGCCGACGTCTACATCATCACGGTGCCCACGCCGGTCGACGAGGCGAACCATCCCGATCTGGGCGCAGTCGCCGCGGCGAGCCGCACGGTGGGCAAGGCGGTCCGGCGCGGCGGCATCGTCGTGCTCGAAAGCACCGTCTATCCCGGCGTCACCGAAGACATCGTCGGACCGGCGATCGAGCAGGTCTCCGGGCTGGTCAGCGGCCGCGACTTCTTCCTCGGCTACAGCCCCGAGCGGATCAATCCCGGCGACCGCGAGCACACGGTCGAGCGCATCACCAAGGTCGTCGCCGGACAGACGCCGGAGGTGGCGAAGGCGCTGGGCGACATGTACGGCGCGATCAACGGCGGCAACGTTTTCCTCGCGCGCGACATCCGTACGGCCGAGGCCGCCAAGGTCATCGAGAACGCGCAGCGCGATATCAATATCGCCTTCATCAACGAAGTGACGATGATCTTCAACAAGATGGGGCTGTCCGTGCACGAAGTGCTGGCGGCCGCGCGTACCAAATGGAATTTCCTGCCCTTCGCGCCGGGTCTGGTCGGCGGGCATTGCATCAGCGTCGACCCCTACTATCTTGCGGAAGCCGCAACGCGCCTGCGTCACCATCCCGAGATCATCCTGGCCGGCCGCCGGATCAACGACGAAATGGCCGGCTACATCGCCGGCCAGATCGGTCGCGCGCTGACCGCCCGCAAGGCCGGGGCATCGGATATCCTCGTGCTCGGCCTCGCTTTCAAGGAGAACGTGCCCGATCTTCGCAACACCAAGGTCATCGACGTCGTGCGCGATCTCGAGGCGCGCGGGCACAAGGTCGACGTCCACGATCCGATCGTCGATCCCGAAGCGGCGCGACACGAGTACGGGCAGACGGTGCTTCCGGCGCTTCCCGCGGACCGGCGCTACGACGCGGTCGTGATGGCGGTCGCGCACCACTCCTTCGCCGGCCTGCCCGCCGGCGGGCTCGCGCGGATCGCGGCGCCGGGCGCTTTCGTGTTCGACATCAAGGGGCTCTGGCGCGGCGCGGCGATGCCGGCGGACTGCACGTATCTAACGCTCTGACGGGGCCGAATGGCGGCGAACCTACCGAACAGGCTTATCCAGAGATTCGACCGCTTCACGCTGGCGATGGGCCACGACGTGGCGATGGCCGCGCTGTCGTTCGTCGTCACGCTTTACCTGCGCCTTGGCGACGAATTCTTCCGCTATTCCAACGAACTCGTGATCGGCGGCACGATCACGTTCGCGGCGGCTTCCGCGTTCGCGTTCTGGCTTACCGGCCTTCCGCGCGGCGTCTGGCGCTATGTCGCGATCGACGACATGATCCTCGTCGCGCGCTCGGTCACGCTCGCCATTCTGATCTTCCTTCCTGCGATGTTCTTCTGGTCGCGGCTCGCCGACATGCCGCGCGCGGCCCTGCTCATCAACTGGTTCGTGCTGTTCGCGCTGCTCATCGGGCCGCGCCTGCTCTATCGCAGCGTGCGCGAAGGTCGCCTCGACCTGACGCAGGGCGGGCCGCGCGACGACCAGGTGCAGGTCCTGATCGTCGGCGCCAACGACGGAGCCGAACTGTTCCTGCAGGCGAACCGCCGCCGGCGGCGGGCCCCCTACTACGTCGTCGGCATCCTCGACGATGCCGAGCGGCGGCAGGGTCGCCGGATGGGCGGGACCGAGGTCCTGGGCACGCCGCAGGCGCTCGAATCGATCGTCGTCGGCCTCAAGAAGCGCGGGCTTCATCCCCAGCGCCTGGTGATCGCGACGCCGCAGATCGACGGCGATTCGCTGAGCACGCTTGTCGACCTCGCCGACCGCTGCGGCATGACGGCGGTCCGCCTGCCGCGCATCAACGCGCTTGCCGGCGGAACGGCCGACGCCGCGCTCGAGGTCGATCCGATCGCGATCGAGGATCTGCTCGGCAGGCCGCAGACGGTCCTTGACCGCGACGCGATGGATCGGCTCGTGCGCGGCCGGCGCGTCCTGGTGACCGGCGCGGGTGGAAGCATCGGAAGCGAGCTTGTCCGGCAGGTCGCCGCCCGTGCACCTTCGACCCTCGTCCTGCTCGACAACTCGGAGTTCCAGCTCTACTCGATCGACCGCGAGGTCGAAGAATCATGGCCGGCCCTGAAGCGCGAGTCGGCGATCGCCGATATCCGCGATTCCGCCCGCCTGTCGGCCATCTTCCAGGCGCACCGGCCGGAGATCGTGTTCCACGCGGCAGCCCTGAAGCACGTCCCGCTCCTCGAGGCGAACCCGTCCGAAGGCGCGCTGACGAACGCGATCGGCACGCGCAACGTGGCCGATGCCGCGATCGCGGCGCAGGTGCAGGCCGTCGTGCTGATCTCGACCGACAAGGCGGTCAACCCGACGAACGTGCTGGGTGCCAGCAAGCGGGTTGCCGAGATGCTGTGCCAGACGCTCGACGCCGCGGTCGGCCCGACGCGTTTCGTGACAGTGCGCTTCGGCAACGTGCTCGGATCGTCGGGCTCCGTCGTGCCGCTTTTCCAGCGCCAGCTGGCCGGCGGCGGCCCGCTGACGGTGACGCACCCCGACGTCGAGCGCTATTTCATGACGATCCGCGAGGCGGTCGAGCTCGTCCTGCAGGCCTGCGTGCTCGCGACGTCCGACCGTGCGGGCGCGCGCGGCGGCATCCTCGTGCTGGAAATGGGCGGGCCGGTCCGGATCCAGGATCTCGCCCGCCGCATGATCCGGCTGGCCGGCAAGCGGCCGGATGTCGACATTTCCGTCGCGTTTACCGGCCTGCGGCCCGGCGAGAAGCTGTTCGAGGAACTGTTCCACGCCGAGGAACAGTCGTTCGAGACGGAGATCTCGGGCATCAAGATCGCCCGTTCGCGCACCGCCGATCTTGAGCGACTGCGCGATGCGCTTGGAGAACTCGAACGCCTCGCCCGGAGCGGCGATGCGGCAGGGACGCTCGCGGCCCTGCGTGCGCTCGTGCCGGAATATCGGCCCGCCTGAAGGTTCAGCCGGCCTTCACGCCCGCGAGAAGCTCCTTCACCGCGCGCGCGAGCGCCGGCCGCCAGTCCGGCGGCGTGATGTCGTAGTCGCGGGATATCCGTGCGCAGTCGAGTACGCTGCTGGCCGGGCGTGCGGCGGGCGTCGGCCAGTCCGCAGTCGCGATCCGCACGACGGGCGGCCGCGGATGGCCGAGCAGCGCCGCCTCGTCGAGGATCGCGTCGGCGAACGCGGCCCAGGTCACCGGCGGACGGCCCTGATAGTGGAACAGGCCGGTCGGCGACTTCCCGTCGTCTTCGGCAAGGCGCGGCAGGATCTTCAGGATCGTCGCGGCGATGTCGGTCGCCGGCGTGGGTGCGCCGCGCTGGTCGTCGACGACGCGCAGTTCGGGCTTGAGTGCCGCATGGTGCAGCATCGTGCGCACGAAATTCGAGCCCCAGGGCGCGAAGACCCACGACGTGCGCAGGATCACGCAGCGCCCGCCGGCCTTGTAGGCCGCGATCTCGCCCGCCCGCTTCGTCCGGCCGTAGACGCCGAGAGGACCGACCGGGTCGGCCTCCTTGTAGGGAACGCGCGACGCGCCGTCGAAGACGTAATCCGTCGACAGATGGACGAAGGGGATGCCGGCCTGTGCGGCCGCCGATGCGATGATGCCGGGCGCTTCGCCGTTGACGCGCTGCGCCAGTTCCGCGTCGGACTCGGCCTTGTCGACGGCGGTGTACGCGGTGGCATTGACGATCGCGTCGGGTGCCGTCGCCGCAACCGCCGCCTTCACCGCGTTCGCGTCGCAGATGTCGATCGCGTCGCGCGCGAGGCCGCGGACGATCCAGCCGTGTTCGGGACCGGCCTCGACGAGCGCGCGGCCGACCTGCCCCGCCGCACCGAGGACGAGCAGTGTGGGCATCAGCTTGTTCCGAGACGTTCGAGCGCATAGCGCTTCGAACGGATCGCGTCGACCCATCCCATGTTGGCGAGATACCAGTCGACGGTCGCGACGAGGCCGGAACGGAAATCGCGCGATGGTTTCCAGCCGAGTTCCGCCGTGGCCTTCGCAGCGTCGATCGCGTAGCGGAAATCGTGGCCGGGCCGGTCGGACACGAACTCCACCAGTCCGCGCCGCGGTCCCGACGGCAGCTTGCCGAGCCGGTCGTCGAGCGCATCGCAGATCGCGTGGACGACGTCGATATTGGCGAGTTCGGCACCGCCGCCGAACCCGTAGGACTCGCCCGGACGGCCGCGCGAAAGTGCGAGCCAGAGTCCGGCCGCGTGATCTTCGACATGAAGCCAGTCGCGCACGTTGAGACCCGCGCCGTAGACGGGCAGCTTCTCGCCGGCCCGGGCCTTCGCGATCATCAGCGGGATCAGCTTCTCGGGGAACTGCCACGGCCCGTAATTGTTGGAACAGTTTGTGACCAGCACCGGCAGGCCGTAGGTGCGGCTCCACGCGCGCACGAGATGGTCGGACGCCGCCTTGGTCGCGGCATAGGGCGAGTTGGGCGCGTAGGCCGTCGCCTCGTCGAAAGGCGGATCGTCGGCGGCAAGCGCGCCGAACACCTCGTCGGTCGAGACGTGGAGGAAACGGAAGCCTTCGCGCGACGACCCTTCGAGTCCGCGCCAGTAGGCGAGAACCTCGACGAGCAGTCGCGCCGTCGCCGCCACGTTCGTCTCGACGAAGGCGAGCGGCCCGTCGATCGAGCGGTCGACATGCGTTTCGGCCGCGAAATTGACGACGGCGTCGGGGCGATGCTTCGCGAGAGCCGCGCGCATCGCGTCCCTGTCGCCGATATCGGCATGCACGAACGCGTATCCGTCGCCTGCGATGCCGGCGACGGCATCCGGGTTCGCCGCATAGGTCAGCTTGTCGACATTGACCAGTCGCGCGGCCCGGAGCCCGGCGACGTGGCGCAGGAACGCCGAGCCGATGAAGCCGCAGCCGCCGGTGACGAGGATCGTGCGCATGTCAACGCCGGCCGATCAGCCGGAGCAGGTATTCGCCGTAGCCGCTCTTGCGCAACGGCTCGGCGAGCTTCGCCAGCGCGTCGTCGCCGATCCAGCCCTGGCGCCAGGCGATCTCCTCGGGGCAGCCGATCTTCATGCCCTGTCGGCGTTCGACCGCCGCGATGAAGTTCGACGCGTCGAGCAGCGAATCCTGCGTTCCGGTATCGAGCCAGGCGTTGCCCCGCCGCAGCGATTCCACGTTCAGCAGGCCGTCGGCGAGATAGGCACGGTTGAGATCCGTGATCTCCAGCTCGCCGCGCGCGCTCGGCCGCAGCTTGCGCGCGCGTTTGCTTGCCTCGCCATCGTAGAAATAGAGGCCGGTGACGGCGAGGTTCGATTTGGGTGCGGTCGGCTTCTCGACGAGGCTGATGGCCTTTCCGGCCGCATCGAGCTCGACCACGCCGTAGCGCTCCGGATCGGAAACCGTATAGGCGAAGACGGTCGCGCCGGGCTCCGTGCGGCCGGCGGCCGCCTGCAGGCGGCGCGACAGGCCTTCGCCGTAGAAGATGTTGTCGCCGAGGATCAGCGCCGACGGCCGCCCGTCGAGGAATTTCTCGCCGATCAGGTAGGCCTGCGCGATGCCCTCGGGCTTCGGCTGCTCGGCATAGGCGATGTCGATGCCCCACGCCCTGCCGTCGCCGAACAGGCGCTTGAATCCGGGCAGATCGACGGGCGTGGAAATCAGCAGGATGCGCCGGATGCCCGCCAGCATCAGCGTCGACAGCGGATAGTAGACCATCGGCTTGTCGTAGACGGGCAGAAGCTGCTTCGACGTCGCGACGGTCGACGGATGCAGGCGCGTGCCCGCTCCGCCTGCTAGTACAATGCCGAGCCGTTCGGTCATAGGGCCGCCAATCCGGTTGCGTTCGCGTCGCGCTCGGACAGTATCGCAGCCGCCGGATCGATCTTCCAGTCGATGCCGATGGCGGGATCGTTCCAGCGCAGCACGCGTTCGTCCTTCGGACTGTAGCGCGCCGTCACCTTGTAGGCGAAGTCGGCGAAGTCGCTGAGCACGGCGAATCCGTGCGCGAACCCGGCCGGCACCCAGAGCTGGCGGCGGTTCCCGGCGGAAAGCTCGATGCCGTACCACTTACCGAAGGTCGGGCTTTCGCGACGAACGTCGACGACGGCGTCCCACACGGCACCCGCGACGACCGAAACGAGCTTGCCCTGCGGGTTCGGGTCCTGCCAGTGCAGGCCGCGCACGGTGTTGCGCCGCGAGCGCGAAAGATTGTCCTGCACGAACGGGCCGGGAATGCCGGCGGCGGCGTAGCGCTCGTCGTTCCAGGTTTCGAGAAACTGGCCGCGCGCGTCGCCGAAGACCTTCGGCTCGACCAGCTTGAGGCCCGGCAGGTCGAGATCGACGACGTTCATACGTTTCCGTAGACCGAGTTGCGGATCATCCGGAAGCCCTTCATCAGCTCGACGATGCCGTCGTCGAGCGAGAATTTCGGCTTGAAGCCGGTCGCCTCGATGCGCGCGTTCGACACGATATAGTCGCGCTTGTCGGGGTCTTCGCCGATCGGCGCTTCGATGAAGACGAAGCCCGGAACGTGCTTGCGGATGCGCTCGCACAGTTCCCACTTCGAGATGTTCGCGTCCGACAGGCCGACGTTGTAGGGCCTGTTCTTCATCGAATCGAACTTCGAAAGCCCGTGCAGAAACGCGTTGGCGACGTCGCGCACGTGGATGTAGTTGCGCTTGAAATGCGGCTCGAACAGCACGACCGCGCGGTCGGTCACCGCACGGTGCACGAAGTCGTTGACCAGCAGGTCGATTCGCATGCGCGGGCTCATGCCGAACACGGTGGCGAGCCGGAACGAGATCGCGTTGCCGCGCGCCAGCACCGCTTCCTCGGCTTCCACCTTCGTGCGCCCGTAGAGCGAGATCGGCCGCAGCGGGCTGTCCTCGGTGCATTCCTTGCCCTTCTCGCCCACGCCGTAGCCGGAATTCGTCACCGGCATCAGCACGCGCTGCGCGGGCGAGAGCATCTTCATCAGCGTGACGACCGCCTCGCGGTTGATCGATTCCGCCCCCGGCTTGTCGGCGTTGCACAGGGGGGCGCCGACCAGCGCGGCGAGCGGGATCACGGCGTCGGCCTTCGCGACCAGCGGCTTCAGGACCGCCTCGTCGCGCGCGTCGCCGCGGGCGACGTCGAAATCCGGATGCGCGCAGACATGGGCCAGCGGCGCCTGCTTGAACATGAAATTGTCGACGACCGTCACGGCATAGCCGGCTTCGAGCAGGGCCGGCGTCAGCGTGGAGCCCAGATAGCCCGCACCGCCGGTAATCAGAACGCGCGTCTTGCCCGCCATCTGCCGTCACTCCCTCTCCGGATTCCGCGACCGAACTGGTAAGCGACTGATATAGGTGATATTTCTTATCCTTGCAATTGATCGTCTCGATTCGCCCCGCGATGGAGCCTGCCGACCGTGATCATCTCGCGCACCCCGTACCGCCTGTCCTTCTTCGGCGGCGGCACCGATTACCCGAAATGGTACCTGCAGCACGGCGGCGCCGTCATCGGGACGGCGATCGACAAATACTGCAACATATCGCTGCGCCGCCTGCCGCCGTTCTTCGAGCACCGCTACCGGGTCGTCTGGTCGCGAATCGAACTGGTCAACGACCTGCTGGAGATCGAGCATCCGGCCGTTCGCGCGGTCCTGCTCGACCAGAAGGAACGGCGCGGCCTGGAAATCCACCACGACGGCGACCTGCCCGCACGCTCGGGCCTCGGCTCGTCGTCGGCCTTCACGGTCGGCCTGCTCAACGCGCTCTACGCGCTGCGCGGCCAGATGATCTCGAAGCACAGGCTCGCCGAGGAGGCGATCCGCATCGAGCAGCACGTCATCCGCGAGCCGGTCGGCAGCCAGGATCAGATCTGGGCTGCCTATGGCGGCCTCAACCGCATCGATTTCCGCTCCGACGGAACGTTCTCGGTCAAACCGATGATCCTTTCGCTGGCCCGGCGCGAGGAGCTCGAAGGCTCGCTGATGCTGTTCTTCACCGGCCTGTCGCGCTACGCGATGACGATGGCGAGCAAGCAGATCGCCAATATGGGGGCCAAGGAGAAGAACCTGCACCGCATGCGGGAGATGGTCGACGAAGCCGAGGCGATCATCGCCAGCCCCGGCCGTCCGATGCTGGAACTGGGTGCGCTGATGCACGACGGCTGGCGCCTGAAGAAGGAACTGGCGGAAGGCGTGTCGACCTCGACGATCGACCAGATCTACGAGGCGGGCATCGCGGCCGGCGCCGTCGGCGGCAAGCTGCTGGGGGCGGGCGGCGGCGGCTTCATCGCGTTCGTCGCCCCGCCGGAGAAGCGCGCGGCGATCCGCGAGCGGCTCAAGGACCTGATCGAGGTCGACATCAAGACGGGTGCGGACGGCAGCCGCATCGTCGTCTACGAGCCGGACGTCTCGGAAAGCCGCTAGTTCAGCCGACCGCGCGGTCGAGGACCCTGCGCAGCGTTTCGATCTGCGCGGTCAGGTCGTGCGGATGGTTGCCGACGAAGAAGCCGCGGTCGTGGGCCAGTTCGGCGTTCGGCACGCCGTTCCCGACCACGTCGTAGTCGTAATACTTGATCGTGTCGTGGCGCAGGAAGCAGCCGCCGGTGATGATCCGGAAGCCGATATCCGCCTGCTTGAGTGCGGCGAAGATCTTCTCGCGGTCCAGATCCTTCTTCGGATTGAGGATCAGCGTGAAGCAGAAGGACGAGCTCTGCCCGTGCTCCTTCTGGATGATGAAGTTCGCGTCGCCGCCGAAATGCTTCTGGAACGTCGCCAGGTTCTTTCGCCGCGCCTTCGTCATCGCCGGCAGTTTCTTGAGCTGCTCGAGGCCGACGGCCGCCTCCATTTCCAGCGGGCGCACGTTGTAGCCCGGGAACAGGAACCGGTACGCTTCGAAATGGTCGCTGGCCGTGCGCTTGAACAGCGGCGAGTCCGGCGGAATGTCGCGCGTCCAGCCGTGCGCGCGCATGCACTTCAGCAGGTGGAAGAGCTCGAGATCGTCCGTCAGCACCATCCCGCCTTCCATGGTCGAGATGTGGTGCGAGAAGAAGAAGCTGAACGTGTTGAGGTCGCCCAGCGTGCCGGCCTTCTTGCCCGATGGCAGGACCGCATCCATCGATTCGCAGTTGTCCTCGATGAACCACAGGCCGTGTTTGTCGCAGAAGGCGCGCATCTCGTCGAGGCGCGCGGGGTTGCCGAGGATCGAGACGGCGAGCAGCGCCTTCGTCTTCGGCGTCAGCGCCTGTTCGAGCTTCGCGACGTCCATGTTGAGCGTCTCGAGCTCGACGTCGACGAAGCGGCATTTGAGGCCGTACTGCTGGAGCGGATGGTAGGTGGTGCTCCACGAGATCGCCGGCACGATCACCTCGTCGCCGCGCGCCAGCGGCCGCGACGAGTGGTAGGCGAGGGCCGCGACGCTGATCAGGTTCGCCGACGAACCCGAATTGACCATCACGCCGTACTTCTTGCCATGATAGGCCGCGAACGCGGCCTCCATCGCGGCGACGCGTTCGCCCATCGTGAAGCGGCCGGACGCGATCACGGACTGGAGCGCGTCGATCTCCTCCTGTCCCCAGGAGGGTGCGGCGAGTTCGTAGAACATCAGAACGGACCCTTGAACTGGAGCTGGTAGGCGAGCTGCGCGCTCGACGGATCGGGCGCCCACGCGGCCGTGCCCGGCCGCGCGAGCGCGTGCGCCTCGGCCGCGATCGTCGCCGGATTGGGATAGAACGCCGCTTCGAGGATCGGCGAAGGCGGGCACGGCGTGGGCGAGAACCCCATGCGCCGGATCGCGACCGGCATGTCGCCGCAGGCTTCGGCCACGCGCGCGGCGATCTCCGCCCCCGCCCCGCACATGTTCCAGCCGTTGTCGACGATCAGCAGCTTGCGCGTGCGGCGCACGCTCTCGACAATCGTGTCGCTGTCGAGCGGCGACAGCCAGATCGGATCGATCACCTCGGCCGACACGCCGACTTCCTTGAGGAGTTCGGCCGCGCGCAGCGCTTCGACCACCATGTTGGAAATGCCGACGACCGTCACGTCGCGGCCCCAGCGGCACACGCGCGAACGGCCGGGCGGGACGACGTAGGCGCCCTCGGCGACGAAGGCTTCGGTCGCGTAGAGCAGGCGGTGCTCGACGAACACGACGGGATTGTCGTCGCGGATCGCGGCGGCGAGCGCGCCTTTGGCGTCGTGCGCGTTCGACGGCGCGCAGACCTTGAGGCCAGGCACATGCATGAACATCGAGTGCAGGCCCTGGCTGTGCTGGGCGCCCTGCCCCCACGACTTGCCGATGATCGTGCGCACGACCAGCGGCACCTTCACCTGTCCGCCGTACATGTAGCGGGCCTTGGCGGCGATGTTGACGAGCTGGTTCATGCACAGCATCAGGAAATCCATGCGGATATGCACATGGATCGGCCGCATGCCGGCCATCGCGGCACCGATGGCGACACCCGTCATCGCGTCTTCCGAAAGCGGCGTGGTGAAGACGCGCCCGGCGCCGAATTTCTCGAGCAGGCCGCGCGTCGAACCCTGGATCGCCTTGTGGTCGTCGACGTCGAGGCCGAACAGGAACACCTTGGGATCGCGCGCCATCTCGAGCGCCACGGATTCCGACAGCGCGTCGACATAGCGCAGGATGCGCCGCCCGTCTTCCTTGCGGCCCGGCCAG
>JAEUKY010000032.1 GCA_016794005.1 Rhodospirillales bacterium | reverse complement strand
GTCGATCTCGATTTCGACCGCATCGTGACGAACCAGGAACTCTACGATCCGGACGGCCAGGTCGTGCGTTCGACGCAGACGGTCACGGAAACGAACGAAGCTTCCGAATCCGCGGCTCAGGTGACGGTGCAGAACAACCTGCCCGACGCCAACCAGGATTCGGGTGCCCCGAAGACGACGAACCGCGGCAACCGCTCGGAGGAAACGACCAACTTCGAGATCAGCAAGACGGTGCGCCAGCACGTGCGCGAGTCGGGCGTCGTGCGCAAGCTCTCAGTCGCCGTCGTCGTCGACGGCAACGTGACGGGCACCGGTGCGGAAAAGCAGTACCAGCCGCGCTCGGACGAGGAAATGCAGCGCCTGACGGCTCTCGTGCGCTCGGCCATCGGCTACGACCAGCGCCGCGGCGACACGATCGAAGTCGTCAACCTGCGCTTCTACGCGCCAGAGGAGATCGTCGTCGATACGACCGAACCGGGCCTGTTCGACTTCACGCGCGCCGACCTGCTCCGCCTCGCCGAAGTCTTCGTCATGGCGATCGTGGCCCTGCTCGTGATCCTGCTGGTCGCGCGCCCGATCATCAACCACGTGCTGAAGTCCGCGCAGGACCGCCGCGAACAGGAACGCCTCGCCGCCGACCAGGCCGCACAGCAGGCCCAGCTGATGCCGGGTGCCGCACCGGCGGGTCTCGCTTTGCCCGGCGGCCCCTCGCCCGGCATGGAAGGTCCCAGCGAGATCGAGCAGATGATCGACATCGCCCAGGTCGAAGGCCGCGTGCGCGCCTCGTCGATCAAGAAGATCGGCGAGATCGTCGAGAAGCATCCGGAAGAGGCCGTGGCCATCCTGCGGACCTGGATGTACCAGGAAACCTAAGCGTTGACGGAACGGAGCGAAAAGAGCCCCATGGAAACCCGTACGACACGCCAGCCGCCCGCGCGCCATCTCGACGGCCGCCGCAAGGCCGCCATTCTGATGCTGGCGCTGGGCGAAGACGCCGCCGCGAAGCTCTGCGCCGAACTCGACGACCGCGACATCACGACCCTTGCCGTCGGCTTCGCCGATCTCGGCCGTCTCGACGCCAAGGAAGTCGAACAGCTGATCGAGGAATTCGCCACGCACGTCTCGCTGTCTATCGCCGCCTGACCCGAGGGAAACCGAACGAATGCCCGCCATCAGCAAGTTCCTCTTCCAGGAAGAGTTCGTCCAGCCGGGCATGGGGCCGGACGGCGAGCCGATGCCGGTGATCATGCGGCGCAAGCCCAAGCAGTACACCGAGGTCGAAGTCGATCTGGCCAAGCAGAACGCCCATGCGGCGGGCCGCGCCGAAGGTTTCGACGCAGGCCGCGCCGAAGCGCTGGCCGACGCGGCACATCTGGCGGCCCAGGCGCTCGCACAGCTCGAACAGACCCTTCCCCCGGCGCTTGCCGCCGCCGACCGCGCACGCGCGGAAGCCGATGCGGGTGCGGTCCAGGCGATGGGCGCCATCGCGCGCAAGCTGCTGCCGGCCCTCGCCGCGACGCGCGGCGTGGACGAAATCGAAGCGCTGATGCGCGAATGCCTCGAACGACTGGCCGAACAGCCGCGCTTCGTCGCCAAGGTCAACCCGGCCGTCGCCGACCTGATCCGCGAGAAGTTCGAGGCTCTGGGCGAGACGCTCGGCTTCGCCGGGCGCATCGTCGTGCTGCCGGACCCGAACCTGCCGGCGACGGATGCCCGCATCGAATGGCTGAACGGCGGCGTCGAACGAAACGTCGCCGACGTCTGGAAGGAAATCGAAGACGCGATCGAACGCTATCTGGCGATGCAGCCGGGTAGCGGCGGAACCAACTGAATCCTGGAAGGAGTCGACAAATGGCCGACGAAAAGGTGAATTTCGACGACCTCGACATGGCCAAGGCCATGGCGGGGGATCCCGCGATGGGCGGCGGAGGCGGGGCCGGAGGCGGTGGCGGCGGCGGCGACAGCCGCCAGGCGCGCACGGCCAAGGAACTCGAAGCCGTCTACGACATTCCCGTCACCGTCTCGGCGGTGCTGGGCAAGGCGACCATGCAGGTCAACCAGCTCCTCAAGCTCGGCCGCGGCGCGGTCGTGGAACTCGACCGCAAGGTCGGCGAGGCGATCGACATCTACGTCAACAACCGTCTCGTGGCGCGCGGCGAAGTCGTCGTCGTCGACGAGCGCCTCGGCGTGACGATGACGGAAATCGTCAAGGTCGACCGCAGCTGACACGCAAGACACGTCGGAGTTCCCAAGAATGCGCCTGTTGATCATCGGTACCCTCAGCGGCCAGGTCTCGACCGCGGCGAAAATCGCCATCGCGCGCGGCGCCAAGGTAAGCCAGGTCGACGACGTCGTCCGCGGCCTCGAGGCGCTGCGCGGCGGCAAGGGGGCCGATCTGGTGATGATCGACGTGGGTCTGGACATCGGGGGCCTGGTCGACGCGCTGCGCAACGAACGCATCCACATCCCGGTCGTCGCGTGCGGCATCGGGACGGATTCGGCCGCGGCGGTGCGCGCGATCAAGGCGGGTGCGAAGGAGTACATCCCGCTGCCGCCCGAACCGGAGCTGATCGCCGCGGTCCTCGCGGCGGTGACCGAGGAAAGTGCGGCGATCGTCTTCAAGGATCCGGCGATGGCCGACACGCTGCGTCTGGCCGACCGCGTCGCGGCGTCGGACGCGTCGATCCTGATCACCGGCGAATCCGGTACGGGCAAGGAACTGATGGCGCGCTATGTCCACGCCAAGAGCAAGCGTTCGGGCGCGCCGATCATCTGCGTGAACTGTGCTGCCATTCCCGACAACCTGCTCGAAAGCGAGCTGTTCGGCCACGAGAAAGGCGCATTCACGGGTGCGGTCGCCCGCAGGGTCGGCAAGTTCGAGGAGGCCAACGGCGGCACGCTGTTCCTCGACGAGCTCGGCGAGATGGACATGCGCCTGCAGGCCAAGCTCCTGCGCGCGATCCAGGAACGCGTCATCGACCGCGTCGGCGGCACGCAGCCGATCAAGGTCGACATCCGAATCCTCGCCTCGACCAACCGCGATCTCGAGAGCGAGGTCCGCGCCGGCCGCTTCCGCGAGGATCTCTATTTCCGGCTGAACGTCGTCACCGTGCGCCTGCCGCCGCTGCGCGCGCGCCCGCTCGACATCGACGTGCTGGCCGAACATTTCATGCGCAAGTACGCCGAAGCCAACGGAACCGACGCGCGCGCCTTCGCCCCCGAGGCGATGGCGATGATGCGCGCCCATGCCTGGCGCGGCAACGTGCGCGAACTCGAGAACACCGTCCACCGCGCCGTCCTGCTCGCGAAGGGTCCCGTCGTGGGACCCGAGGCGATCGTCCTGCAGGGCGCCACGCGGCCCGAGGACCGTCCCGGCGCGCCGGCGGCCGCATCGGCCAGTGCCGGCTCCGCGGGTCCCAAGGGCGGTCTCGTCGGCCGGACGGTCGACGACGTGGAGCGCGAGCTGATCCTCGACACGCTGACGCATTGCCTGGGCAACCGCACGCACGCGGCGAACATCCTGGGCATTTCGATCCGCACGCTGCGCAACAAGCTGAAGATCTACAACGACCAGGGCTTCGCGCCCCCGCCGCCGCCTTCGGGCAGCGAGCCGCGCGCCGCATTCTGAACCGATCCACGACGAGCTAGGCGAACATGGCCGAACCGGCAGCTGGCCAGGAAGCACAAACGGGCGGATTCGACGCGATGGAGAGCCTGCGGGCGCTCGGTCGCCAGGGCGAAGTGCTGCTCGCACTCGGCGTCTTCGGCATCCTGCTCGTCCTGCTCGTCCCGCTGCCGACCTGGCTGGTCGACATCCTGCTGGCGCTTTCGATCACGATCTCGGTCCTGATCCTGCTCGTCTCGCTGTTCATCCAGCGCCCGCTCGATTTCAGCTCCTTCCCCACCATCCTGCTGATCGCCACGCTGATGCGGCTGGCGCTCAATCTCGCCACCACGCGCCTCATCCTGTCGCACGGCCACGAGGGCATCGGTGCCGCCGGCGAGGTCGTGCGCGCATTCGGCGGCCTGCTGATGGGCGGCAATTTCGTCATCGGCGTCATCATCTTCGCGATCCTCGTGATCGTTAACTTCGTCGTCATCACCAAGGGCTCGGGGCGCATCGCCGAAGTATCGGCGCGCTTCAACCTCGACGCGATGCCCGGCAAGCAGATGGCGATCGACGCCGACCTTTCGGCAGGCCTGATCGACGAGGCGACCGCCCGCAAGCGGCGCACCGATCTCGAGGACGAGAGCACCTTCTTCGGCTCGATGGACGGTGCGGCGAAGTTCGTGCGCGGCGATGCGGTGGCGGGCCTGCTCATCACGTTCATCAACGTCGTCGCCGGCATCATCATCGGCACGACCAGCCACAACCTGACGATCGCGCAGGCGGCCAGCTACTACACGCTGCTGACGGTGGGCGACGGCCTGGTCAGCCAGGTCCCCGCCCTGATCACGTCGGTCGCCGCCGGCCTGCTCGTGACCAAGGCCGGCATCCGCGGGTCGGCCGACAAGGCGCTGTTCGGCCAGCTCGGCGGCTATCCCAAGGCGCTGGTGCTTTGCTCGGTCCTGACCGGCGCCCTCGCCGTGGTGCCGGGCCTGCCCTTCATGCCCTTCGCCATCCTCTCGGCGATGAGCGGCTATGCCGCCTTCGAGATGTTCAAGCAGCGGGACGCGATGATCGTGGCCGAAGCCGTCCAGAAGGCGATCGAGGAAGCGCCGCCGCCGCCGGCCGAGGAGCCGATCCAGGCGTCGCTGCATATCGACCTCATCCGCCTCGAGCTCGGCTACGGTCTGCTGCCGCTGATCAACGCCGACAAGGGCCAGCGCCTGACCGACCAGATCAAGGCCCTGCGCCGCCAGCTCGCCGGCGACATGGGTTTCGTCATGCCGTCGGTCCGCATCCAGGACAACATGCAGCTGCCGTCGACCGAGTACGCGCTGCGCATCAAGGAGATCATCGCCGGCCGCGGCGACCTGCGCCCCGGCCTGCTGCTGGTCATGGACCCGCGCGGCGAGGCGATCTCGATGGCCGGCGAGCCGACGAAGGAGCCGACATTCGGCCTGCCGGCGATGTGGGTCGACGAATCGATGCGCGAGGAAGCGCTGTTCAAGGGCATGACGGTCGTCGATCCGCAGACGGTCATCACGACCCACCTGACCGAGATCATCAAGGACAACATGGCCGAGCTGCTCTCGTACACCGAGACGCAGAAGCTGCTCGACGAGCTGGGCAAGGAACACAAGAAGCTGGTCGACGAGATCGTCCCGACCCAGATCACCGTCGGCGGCCTCCAGCGCGTGCTGCAGAACCTGCTGTCCGAGCGCGTCTCGATCCGCGACCTGCCCGCGATCCTCGAGGGCGTTTCGGAAGCCACGAGCCAGACCCGCAACATCACCGCGATCACCGAGCACGTGCGCACGCGGCTGGCCCGCCAGATCTGCGAGCAGAACTCGGTCGACGGCAGCTTCATCCCGCTCGTCACGCTCGGGCCGGAATGGGAGCAGACCTTCGCGGAATCGATCGTCGGCCAGGGCGAAGACCGCCAGCTTTCGATGCAGCCCTCGCGCCTGCAGGATTTCATCCAGAACGTCCGCGCCACGTTCGAGCGTCACGCGCTGATGGGCGAGAACCCGGTGCTGCTGACCAGCCCGCTGGCCCGTCCGTTCGTGCGCTCGATCGTCGAGCGCTTTCGCCCGTCGACCGCGATCATGTCGCAGAACGAAATCCATCCGAAGGCCCGCATCAAGACCGTGGGGACGATCTAAGCCATGCGCCTGAAGGCCTACCAAGCCGCCACCGCCGAGGACGCGATCCGCCAGATCCAGCGCGAGCTGGGCGACGACGCGCTCGTGGTCGCGACCGAGAACGACGGCGCGGGTGTGCGCGTCGTCGTCGCAATAGAAAGCGGCCCCGAGATCCCGGAGCCGGTCTTCGAGCCGCAGATCGTCGGCGAGGACGACGGAGACGACTTCCGGAACCCGCCCGCTCCCCGCTTCGGACGCGGCGGCACGCCGCCCGAGAGCGACGCGCTGGCCAAGGTCCTGTCCTTCCACGGCCTGCCTCCGATGCTTGCGGCGCGGCTGGAGGAAGGCGGCAGGCTCGGCCGTCGCACGTCCTCCGACAGCATCGGCAGCACGCTGGCCCGGCGTCTGGCCGGCACGTTCCGCTTCGCCCCGCTCGGCGGCCGCGCCACGGCCACGCCGCTGCTGCTGGTCGGGCCGCCCGCGTCGGGCAAGACGCTCGCGGTCGCCAAGATCGCCGCGCAGGCCACGCTCGAAGGCATGACGGTACGCATCGTTTCGACCGACCGCGCGTCGGCCGGCGGCGTTCCGGCACTTTCCGCCTTCGCCCAGATCCTCGGCGTGCCTTTCGACGTCGCGGAACGCCCGGAAGACCTGCAGCGCTTCGCGCTGGGCAAGCTGCGCGGCGCCATCCTGCTGGTCGACACGGCTGCCGCCAACCCCAACAACGCGGCCGACATCGCGGCACTGGGCAGGCTTGCCGTCGCGGTGGGCGGCGAACCGGTGCTGACGCTTCCCGCCGGCCTCGACGTTTCCGAAAGTGCGGAGACGGCCGAAGCCTTCGCGCGCGCCGGCTGCACGCGCCTGATCCCCACGCGTCTCGACGTCGCGCGCCGCATGGGCGGCCTGCTCGCCGCAGCCGCAGCCGGAACCTATGCATTCGCCGAGGCGTCGGTTTCGGGCAGTCCCGCCGACCCGCTCGAAGCGCTCGACGCCGAACGCTTCGCCCGCATTCTCGTCGCCGCCGCCGGTTCGCGCGCGGCACGCAACACGGAGGCCGTATCGTGAGCCAGATCCACACCCTTCCCTACGCCGAGGCGCACACGCGCGCGGTCGTGGAGACCGGACAGGACACGCGGCCGGCAAGCTCGCTGGGCCTGATCGCCGTCGCCTCGGGCAAGGGCGGCGTGGGCAAGACGTGGTTCTCGATCACGCTCGCCTGCGCGCTCGCGCGCCGCGGCCTCAAGACGCTGCTGTTCGACGGCGATCTGGGCCTCGCGAACGTCGACATCCAGCTCGGCCTGTTTCCCAAGCGCGATCTCGGCCACTATTTCGCCGGCGCCCATCCGCTCGGCGAATGCGTGACGCAGTACCCCGCCGGCGGGTTCGACATCCTCGCCGGGCGCTCGGGTTCGGGAAATCTCGCAACGCTCGCCCAGCCGCGCTTCGCCCAGCTCGTGCGCGATCTCTACGAGCTTTCGGCGGATTACGAGGCGACGATCGTGGATCTGGGCGCAGGCATCGAGGCGCACACGCGCGGCCTCGCGGCCCTGTCGCGCACCTGCATCGTCGTGACGAACGACGAGCCGACCGCGCTGACCGACGCCTACGCCTTCATCAAGGTGCTGACGACCAACCGCCAGCGCACCGACCTTCGCATCGTCATCAACAGTGCGGGCAATCCCACGCAGGGCCAGCGCATCCACGAGACGCTGAGCAAGGCCTGCCGCGAGTTCCTGCGCTTCGAGCCGCCGCTGCTGGGCGTGGTGCGCCGCGACGGCCGCGTGCGCGATTCGATCCATGCGCAGACCCCGCTGCTGGTCCGCCATCCCGGCGCCCACGCGGCGGTCGACGTCGAGGCGATAGCGGCCCGCCTCGCCGGCAAGGCGTGAGCGGATCGATCACCCCGCCCGGCGGCGGCGCGGCCAACCCGCCGCCGATCCAGAGCTTTGCCCAGGCGATAGCGCAGGTCACGCAGATCCCCGCACAGCTGCGCAACCAGGTGTTCGCAGCCCTGCAGACGATGACGCTGGCAAACGCACTGGCGAACGGCGGCCAGAATCCGCAGACGCAGGTGCAGGGCCAGGTCGTCGGCAAGGACCAGTCCGGCGCCACACTGATCAAGACCGATGCCGGAACGGTGGGCATCAAGACGCAGATGCCGCTGCCGCAGGGTGCGAGCGTCACGCTGCAGATCGGCGGAACGCAGCAGGCCCCGCAGGCCGTCATCGTGCAGGTCCAACCGCAACCGCCGCAAGCTGCCGCACCCGCACAGACGCCGGCACCCCAGATGCCGCCCGCACCCGCCCAGCCGCCGCCCGCCACGAACATCGCGCCGACCGCACAGGCCCCGCAGCCCAGCGTGCAGACGACCGCGACGGTCGTCGGCCCGCCGGTCGCCAGTCCACCGGTTCCCGCCACGCCGGCGGCCGCACAGGCGCAGGCCGTCGTGCAGGCCCAGACGGCCCCGCAGGCGCAGACCGCTCCGTCGGCGGCAGCACAGCAGATGTTGCAGACGGGCACGAGCGTGCAGGTGCGCGTGGTTCCCGAAGCGCCGCCGACGACGGCCCAGCAGGGTGCGGCACAACCTGCCCCGCCCGTCGCCGCACGCTCGAACTTCGTCGAAACGCTGACCGCGCGCGTCGTCGCGCACACGCCCGGCGGCCAGACCGTGGTCGACAGCAGCGTGGGCCGGCTCGCGATGACGTGGCCGGCCGGCGTCCCGCGCCCGGCCGAAGGCGCGAAACTGGCGCTCGAAGTGACGATGCCCGTACTTGCGCGCACGGCGAGCGCGGAACCGGCACTCCGGGGCAGCGTGCCGCTCGCGCGCGAATGGCCCAATCTCAAGGAAGCGCTCAAGGAACTCGCATCGGCCGACCCGGGCCTCGCCCGGCGCGTCATGGACGAAGGGCTGCCGCGGCCAGGCCCGCGCCTTGCCGTGCAGGTCATGTCGTATCTGGCGACGGACCGCACCGACGCGCGCGCCGTGCTGGGCGAAGCCGTCGCGAGCACGCTCGAGCGCGCGGGCCACGGCGACCTGCTGCAGCGGCTGGATTCCGACCTGCGCGAGATGCAGCGCCAGGCGAACGCATCGAGCGACTGGCGGGCCGTCTATGTCCCGGTCTATGACGGGCGAGACATCCGCCAGATGCGCATCTTCTCGCGCCGCGAGGGCGAGCCGGGCAAGCGCGACCGCGAGAGCAAGCGCTTCATCCTCGAATTCGAATTCAGCGAGATGGGCGAGATCCAGATCGACGGGCTGATGCGCAAGCCGAAGCTGGAACTGATGCTGCGCACGCACCGCGAGATTCCCGCCGACATGCGCGACGAGCTCGAGGTCGTCTTTCTCGATGGCTGCACGCTCGTCGGTCTCGCAGGCCGCCTCTATTTCCAGGCGATGGAGCGCTTCCCGGTCTCCCCGCTCGACGAAATCGCGCGCAAGGACCGGGGCCTGACGGCCTGAAACGGAACGGGGCGGAAGGTTTCCCTTCCGCCCCGCGCCTTCGTTCGGATCTGGTCGGCCGGACTTAGAAGTCCATGCCGCCCATGCCGCCGCCCGGCATGCCGCCGCCGCCGCCCATCGGGGCCTCGTCCTTCTTCGGACGATCCGCGATCATGGCTTCCGTCGTGATCAGCAGGGCCGCGACCGACGCCGCATCCTGCAGGGCCAGGCGTACGACCTTGGTCGGGTCGATGACGCCGTCCTTGATCATATCGACGAACTCGCCGGTCTGGGCGTTGAAGCCCATCTTCTCGTTCTTGCCCTCGAGAAGCTTGCCGACGATCAGCGAGCCGTCGGCACCGGCGTTCTCGGCGATCTGGCGCGCCGGGGCCTGAAGGGCCTTGCGCACGATGTCGATGCCGACCTGCTGGTCGTGGTTGGCGACCTTGATGCCCTCCAGCACGCGCGTGCCGTAAAGCAGGGCCGTGCCGCCGCCCAGGACGATGCCTTCCTCGACCGCGGCCTTGGTGGCGTGCATCGCGTCGTCGACGCGATCCTTGCGCTCCTTGACCTCGACCTCGGTCGCACCGCCCACGCGGATGATGGCGACACCGCCCGCGAGCTTGGCCAGACGCTCCTGCAGCTTCTCGCGGTCGTAGTCCGAGGTGGTTTCCTCGACCTGCGCCTTGATCTGCGCGCAACGCGCCTCGATGTCCTTCTTCTTGCCCGAGCCGTCGACGATCGTCGTGTTGTCCTTGTCGATCGAGACGCGCTTGGCGCGGCCCAGCATGTCGAGCGTGACGCTCTCCAGCTTGATGCCGAGGTCCTCCGAGATCACCTGGCCGTTGGTCAGGATCGCGATGTCCTCGAGCATCGACTTGCGGCGGTCGCCAAAGCCCGGCGCCTTGACGGCCGAGACCTTCAGGCCGCCGCGCAGCTTGTTGACGACGAGCGTGGCCAGCGCCTCGCCCTCGACTTCCTCGGCGATGATCAGCAGGGGCTTGCCCGTCTGCACGACCGCCTCGAGCACGGGAAGCAGCGGCTGGAGGCTCGCGAGCTTCTTCTCGTGGATGAGGATGTACGGGCTGTCGAGCTCGCAGATCATCTTCTCGGCGTTCGTGATGAAGTACGGCGACAGGTAGCCGCGGTCGAACTGCATGCCCTCGACGACGTCGAGTTCAGTCTCGAGGCTCTTGGCCTCCTCGACCGTGATGACGCCTTCGTTGCCGACGCGCTGCATGGCCTTGGCGATCATCTCGCCGATGTCCTTCTCGCCGTTGGCCGAGATCGTGCCGACCTGGGCGACTTCGTCCGACGTCGAGATCTTCTTCGAGCGCTTCTGGAGGTCGGCGACGACCTTCTCGACCGCGAGGTCGATGCCGCGCTTGAGATCCATCGGGTTCATGCCCGCCGCGACGGCCTTGGCACCCTCGCGCACGATCGCCTGGGCCAGCACGGTCGCCGTCGTCGTGCCGTCGCCGGCCAGATCGCCGGTCTTGACCGCGACTTCGCGCACCATCTGGGCGCCCATGTTCTCGAACTTGTCCGAAAGTTCGATTTCCTTGGCGACGGTGACGCCGTCCTTGGTGATGCGCGGAGCGCCGAAAGCCTTGTCGATGACCACGTTGCGGCCCTTCGGGCCCAGCGTGACCTTCACCGCATCGGCGAGGATGTCGACGCCGCGCAGCATGCGCGCGCGTGCTTCGCCGCCGAATTTAACGTCCTTGGCTGCCATTTGATTTTTCCTTCTCGAATTTCAGTGTTTGGGTCGGCAATCGCCGGGAAATCAGTCGATCACGCCGAGGATGTCGGATTCCTTCATGATCAGGAGATCCTTGCCGTCGATCTTCACTTCCGTGCCCGACCACTTGCCGAACAGGATCTTGTCGCCGGCCTTCACGCCCATCGGCTGCAGCTTGCCGTCTTCGGTGCGCGCACCGGGGCCCGCCGCGATGACCTTGCCCTGCTGGGGCTTTTCCTTGGCGGTGTCCGGGATGATGATCCCGCCCTTGGTCTTGGTTTCCTGGTCAAGCGCTTCGACCAGGACGCGGTCGTTCAAAGGCTTGAATTTCATGGATCGGTCTCCTCCGGAGGCATGTTCGGGTCAGTGCCCCGGGCAGGTCTGCTAGCAGTCTCCCGGGGCGAGTGCCAAGGGTTCTAATCCCTTGCCCCGGACGAGTCAATTCAAAGAAATACATTTGTTTTACAATATATTATGGTCAATCGACGCGGCGAGCCAGCGTGACGAATTCGCGCCCCTTCATCGGCTGGGCCTTCGGGAACAGGATCGTGCAGCGCGGATAGGGCGCTCGGATCTCGGTCGGGCCGTCCCTTGCGATCAGGGCCCCCTCCTCCACTTCCTCGAATCCGACGAACGGGGCCGCGAACGAAAGCTCGTCGGTCTTGGCGACATAGACCTCGGTGATCTCGAACGTGCCGGGCTCGGCATCGGGTACGACAGGCCGTCGGGCGCCGGCCCAGTCCGCGTCGATCGTGCCGGTGACGGTCAAGAAGTCGAGCAGCGTGGCCTTCGCGACCTCGACGCTCGATCGCAGGAAATGGGCGCCGCACTCCACGACCAGGGCCGTCCGCCTGCCGGCGGGGTCCGAGAACTCTCCGTGCTCGATCAGCGTGCGTCCGTCGAACCCGCCGTCGGCCAGCAGCAGCGACTTCGGGAAGCCGACGCGTGCGGCAAGGTCGCGCGCACGCGCATTCATGGCGCCGACATAGAATGGCCGCACCGCGAAAGAAGTGGAGTGGATGTCGAGCAGGAAATCCGCCGAGAGCACGAAGGGCAGCAGCTCGCGTGCGCGATCGGCTTCGCGCGTCTTCTCGTTCGCCAGCCAGTCGTCGCGCCACACGCGGTTCATGTCGCGGTCGAGGAAGCGGCTGTCGAGCGGCCTTTCGCGGTCGAACGACCTGTAGGCCGCGACGTTCGAAAAGGCCACGATCAGGCTGCCGCGCGCGGGCCGCAGCCCTTCGGACAGCGCCCAGTGAAGCGCTTCGGCACCGCAGAACTCGTTGCCGTGCGTGAGCCCGACCACCATCGTGCACGGCCCGTCGACGCCGCTGTCGAAGCGGTGGACGAACGGCGTGCCGGTGTTCCCCTTCTCCCAGCGCGACAGGTCCCGCGGCAGGACCTCGATGGGCGGCAGCGTGCGGCCCGTCATGCGCCCTTGGCCCTGCGATGGTCGAAGCGCGCGCGATCGGCCGGATCGAGCGCCACGACGACATGCATCATGTCGCCCTCGCTGCGGCTTTCGAGGACCTGGCCGTGCGCGTGCAGCCACGCGATCGCGGCCCCGTCGCCCGACGGCAGATCGTACGCGACCGTCTGGCGCGTGACGGCGAGCCGCCGGTCGATCTCGGCCAGCAGCCGGTCGCAGCCTTCGCCCGAAATCGCGGAAAGCGCCACGGTGTCCGGCTCGCGCGACGCGCGCGCGAGCTGCGCTTCCTGCGCGTCCGGGGGCAGGCGGTCGATCTTGTTGAGCACCTCGACGAACGGATTGTCCGCATCGGCCGTGCGTCCGAGTTCGGCCAGCACCGCGCGCACGTCGGCCGCCTGCGCATCGGCGTCGGGATGCGAGACGTCGTGCACATGCAGGACGAGATCGGCCGCCAGCACCTCTTCGAGCGTAGCGCGGAACGCGGCGACCAGATCGTGCGGCAGGTCGGAGACGAAGCCCACCGTGTCGGAAAGGATGATCTTTCGCCCCGAGGGCAGCGACAGCGCGCGCATCGTCGGATCGAGCGTGGCGAACAGCATGTCGGCGGCGAGCACGCGCGCATGAACCAGACGGTTGAACAGCGTCGACTTGCCCGCGTTCGTGTAGCCGACGAGGGCCACGACCGGATAGGGTACGCGCTCGCGCGAACGGCGATGGAGGGCGCGCGTGCGCTTGACCTCCTCGAGGTCGCGCTTCAGCCGGATGATCTTGTCGCCGATCATGCGCCGATCGCTTTCGAGCTGGCTTTCGCCGGGGCCGGCAAGGAAGCCGAAGCCGCCGCGCTGGCGCTCGAGATGCGTCCATGTCCGAACGAGACGGCTTTTCTGGTAGGAGAGCTGCGCCAGTTCGACCTGCAGGCGGCCTTCCGCCGTGCGTGCGCGGGCGCCGAATATCTCCAGGATCAGTCCCGTGCGGTCGAGCACCTTGACCGCCCATTCCTTTTCCAGATTGCGCTGCTGCACGGGGCCGAGGACCGCATCCATCACGACGACGGCGATGCGCTCGTCCTTGATGAGCTGCTTGAGGCGCTCGACATTGCCCTCGCCGATCAGCGTCGAGGGCCGCCAGGCCGGCACGCGCACGACTTCCGCCGCGGCGATCGTCAGGCTGATCGCGCGGGCAAGGCCGGCCGCTTCCTCCAGCTTCGCCTCGGGCGACCGGGCCGCATCGGGCTTGGCGCCCTTGCGGACCGGATGCACCACGAGGCACCGGCCTTCGGTCTTGCGGGTGGCGAAATCGCCCTGCTCCTCGGCGATCGCCTCGTCGCTGGGCGTGTCGGGCGTCTTGGACCTGCGGCTCAGCCTTCGGCCCCTTCCTTGTCGCCGTCGAACAGCGCGATCGGGCCCGTCGGCATGACGGTCGAGATCGCGTGCTTGTAGACGAGCTGGCTATGCCCGTCGCGACGGAGCAGCACGGAGAAATTGTCGAACCACGTGACGATGCCCTGAAGCTTGACGCCGTTGACGAGGAAGATCGTCACCGAAGTCTTGTTCTTCCGGATGTGGTTCAGGAACACGTCCTGGACGTTTTGCGACTTCTCGGCCGACATGGCGTCCGATTCCTTTCTTGATTGGACTCCGGTCCCTGCCGCGAGGCCCGCACCGGGTCGGTTTCCGGTGGACCAAAGCCCGACGCCAGACGCGCCGGACCGCCACCATGGGGGATATTTAGGTCATTTCTGATTCGATTGCAGGCCCCGCCATAAGTCCAGAAGCTCCGGGAAGTTCCCGACCGTGAAGGTGGGTGGATACCGCTCCAGAGTGCCCTGATCCGCCTCATCCTTTCCGAAAAGGACCGGGACACACCCCGCCACATGCGCGGCCTGCATATCTAATGCCGTGTCGCCGATGAGCCAGACGGACTCATATGAAGGTAATTCGATACCGTCAAGTGCCATCGCAACCGGCGCCGGATCGGGCTTGTCGCGCACCGCATCCGTCGCCCCGACCATGCGGTGGAAGTGACCGGTCCAGCCAAGGGCGTCGGCTTCGCGGCGCAGAAGACGTCCCTGCTTGTTCGAGACGACGCCGAGCACGGCCCCCTGCCCCAGCTCGGCAAGCGCCGCCCCCGCCCCTTCGATCGGCCTCAGCGTCGCGAGGTGTTCGGCCTCGAAGGTCCGATAGAAAATCTCGCGCGCCCGCTTCCACTCGTCGCCGAACAGTTCAGGGAAGGATTCGCGCAGCGACCGGCGGACGCGCGCGCGCGTTTCTTCCGCCGTCCAGGGTTCCATGCCGAAAGCGACGAGGGCCGCATTGAGGGCCGCGCGCACGCTACCCCAATTGTCGACCAGCGTGTTGTCCCAGTCGAAGAGGATCGCGCGCGGCCGCGTCGCCTTCACGCCGCCGCACCGGCCTGCGCGGCCATGTGCTGGAGATAGGCCGCGCGCAGCTTCAGCGCGATCGTGCCGGGTTTGCCGTTGGCGATCGGCGCGTCGTCGAGCTGCGTGACCGGCATCGCGAAAGACGAGGCCGACGTGACGAACGCTTCGCGCGCGCGGCGCATCTCGTCCAGCGTGAAGGCGCGTTCCTCGAACACGATACCCTCGCGCCGCGCGATCTCGATGATCGCAAGCCGGGTGATGCCGTTCAGAATCTCGTTCGTCGCGGGCCGGGTGACGAGCTTGCCGTCGCCCGTGACGATCCAGGCGTTCGACGAGCTTCCCTCGGTGACGACGCCCTTCTCGTCGACCAGGATCGCCTCGTAGGCGCCATTCTCCTTGGCGACCTGCTTGGCCATGCAGTTGGGCAGAAGCGCGATCGTCTTGATGTCGCAGCGTCCCCAGCGGATATCCGGTGCCGTGACGGCCTTGACGCCGTCCTCGACGAAAGCGGCGGGATGCGGCTTGGCATTGCGCGCGGTGACGACCACCTGGGTCTTCGGCGCCTTCGGGAACGCGTGGTCGCGGGGCGCCACGCCCCGCGTCAGCTGCAGGTAGACGATGCCGTCGTTCACGACGTTGCGCCGGATCGTCTCGCGCATGACGACCTTAAGCGCCGCGCGCGACATCGGGGCCGTCATGCGCATCTCGCGCAGCGAACGCTCCAACCGGTCCAGATGCGGATCGTCGTCAATCATGACTCCGCTGCGGACGGCGCACACCTCGTAGATACCGTCGCCGAACTGGTAGCCGCGGTCGTCGATATGGACGCGCGCCTGCGCGTGCGGGACATAGCGGCCGTTCACGTAGGCGATGCGGGACAAGGTCGGTCTCCTGCCGGGTTCAGGCGTCGAGCTGCGGGCCGCGCTCGCGGTCGACGCCATGCACACCCAGCGCCTTGAGCTTGCGGTGCAGGGCCGAACGCTCCATGCCCACGAAGGACGCGGTGCGCGAGATGTTGCCGCCGAAACGCGTGACCTGCGCGATCAGATACTGGCGCTCGAACAGTTCGCGCGCCTCGCGCAGCGGCAGGCCCATGATCTCGGCTCCGCCGTCGCCGCGCAGGGCCGTGGGAACGGCCGCTCCCAGATCGGGCGGAAGATTGTCGGCGCGGATCGGTTGGCCCGGTTCGCCGGGCGTCATGATCAGCAGCCATTCCACGACGTTGCGCAGCTGGCGCACGTTGCCTGGCCAGTCGTGCGTCTGCATCGTGGCGAGCGCGTCGTCGGCCAGCGTGCGCACCGGCATGCCGGTCGCCTGCGCGGCGCGCTGCATGAAATGCGCGATCAGCGACGGCACGTCCTCCCGCCGCTCCTTCAGCGACGGCATGCGGATCGGCACGACGTTGAGGCGGTAGAAAAGATCCTCGCGGAAGCGGCCTTCCTGCATCTCGCGCATCAGATCGCGGCTGGACGAGGCGACGACGCGCACGTCGACCTGGACGCGCACGCGCCCGCCCACGCGCTCGAAGCTCTGCTCCTGCAGGACGCGCACGATCTTGCCTTGCGTCTCCAGCGGCATGTCGCCGACTTCGTCGAGATAGAGTGTGCCGTTGTGCGCCTTCTCGAAGACGCCGATCTTCGGCAGCGGCGCGTCGGGATCGTCGATCGGCGAGCCCGGCTCGATGCCGAACATCTCGATCTCCATCGCGTTGGGCCGCAGGCTCGCGCAGTTCAGCACGACGAACGGGCCGCTCGCCCGGCGCGACAGCGCGTGGATCAGGCGCGCACCGGCTTCCTTGCCCGAACCCGCCGGCCCCTGGAGCAGCACGCGGCTGCCGGTCGGCGCAACGCGCTCGAGCTGCTGGCGGATCTGGTTGATCGTCGCCGAGGTGCCGACGATCTCCGGCGGGCCACCGGCGCGCAGGGTCAACTCCTCGTTCTCGCGGCGCAATCGCGCGGACTCGAGCGCGCGCTGCACGATCAGCAGGAGCCGGTCGGCCTTGAAGGGCTTCTCGATGAAATCGTAGGCACCGCGACGGATGGCACCGACCGCCATCTCGATGTTGCCGTGGCCGCTGATGATGACCACCGGCAGATCGGGATGCTCGCGCCGGATGATATCGAGCACTTCCAGCCCGTCCAGCGCGCTGCCCTGCAGCCACACGTCGAGGACGACGAGGCTGGGCCGGCGCGCGCGGATCGCCTCGAGCGCCGTCGTGGAATCGCCGGCGCCGCGCGTCTGGTGGCCGTCGTCCTCAAGGATGCCGCCGATCAGCATCCGGATATCGGCTTCGTCGTCGACGATGAGAATGTCGTGCGCCATGGGTGCGGGAAGCGTTCCGTTCGGAGCGTTGTTGCCTAGGGAGCCGATGCTGCCGCGTGCCTGGCGGAATCGTCCGGAGCGATACTATCCGTCCGTGCGTCGGAGGGGAATACCAGCGTCACGACCGCGCCACCACCGGCCCGGTCGGCAAGCAGTACGGTTCCGCCGTGGTCTTCCATGATCTTCTTGACGATCGCCAGACCGAGGCCGGTGCCCTTCGCCCGTGTCGTCATATACGGCTCCGTCAGGCGGTCGCGGTCCATCTTGGGAAGG
>JAEUKY010000020.1 GCA_016794005.1 Rhodospirillales bacterium | reverse complement strand
CGGCCCGAAGACGCTCGACGACATGCGCCTCGTGCACGGCGTGGGTGCGGCGAAGCTCGAACGCTACGGGCAGGCGTTCCTCGACATCGTGCGCGCCCACCGCGCCTGAGGCGTCAGTTCATCGCGCGGCGGCCGGCGTCGCCCTTCGGGCCGTAAACACCATCAACCAATGCGCCGAACGCCTTCTTCACGTCCGGATGCTCGACCGGGCCGTTGTCCGCGTCGGGCAGCAGGTTCTGCTCGCTGACATAGGCCTGGTAGGGGCCCTGGTCGGCGTTGACGGCGTAGAGATGGTAGAAGGGCTGGTCCTTGCGCGGCCGTACCGACGGCGGGATCGCGCGGTACCATTCCTCGGTGTTGGCGAAGACCGGATCGACGTCGTAGACGACGCCGCGGAACTCGAAGATGCGGTGGCGGACGATTTCGCCGATGCGGAACTTGGCCTCGCGCATGCCGGGATCCCTCAGGCGAACCCGGCCTTGGTGAGATTGCGCAGGGCGAGGTTCATCGACGAGCGCATCGCACCCTCGTCGGCCGGCGCTACCCACGCGCGCAGCGCCACGGTCACGCTGTCGGCCGAATACTTGGTGACGATCGCCTCGGGTGCGGGCGACTTCAGCGCGCGCGGATCGCCGGCCGCCGTCGCCACGATGCGCGCGCACGCGGCTTCGACGTCGGTGCCGTCGGGAATCGCGAGTTCGAAATCCAGCCGCTTCATCTGGTACTTCGAATGGTTCGTCACCTTGTCGCCCCAGATCTTGCCGTTGGGGACGAGCACCTGGATGTTGTCGTCGGTGCGGATGTCGGTGACGAAGAGGTCGATCGCCTCGACCTTGCCGGCCGTGCCGGCCGCCTCGATGCGGTCGCCCACGCGGTAGGGACGGAAGGCGAGCAGCATCACGCCGGCCGCCACGTTGGAAAGCGTGCCCTGCAGGGCGAGACCGACGGCGAGGCCGGCCGCACCGAAGATCGCGATCAGGCTGGCGGTCTGCACGCCGAACTGCGAGAGCGCCGCGAGCACCACGACCGTCAGCACGAGGTAGCGCGCGAGGCTGGCGAGGAAGCGGGCGAGGGTGAGTTCCACCCTTCCGACCTTCTCCAGCGTCGTGGCGACGGCCTGCTGGACGAAGCCCGCGACCCACGAGCCGATCACGAGGATGGCGATGCCGGCGAGGAACGGCGGGCCGTAGACGAGCAGCGCTTCCTTGGCTTGCTGGACGAGTTCCATGATCCTAGGCCTTTCCTGTCCCATGACGGGGTTGGTCAAATCGGGTAGACTCTTCGCCATGGCCGCACCCGCCAAAGCACCCGCGAAGCCGCACGCCGTACCCGCGAAAGGCAGGCCCGCCCCCGCCGCGAAGGGCAAGGGCAAGGCCGAACCGGCGGCGCCGGAAGCCCCGCCGCCGGCCCCGCGGCTCAGCCGGCTGAAGCTGGTCGTGTTCGGGGCGCTCGGCGTCGCGATGCTCGGCACGCTGGGGGCGGCGAGCTGGGTCATGTATTTCAGGCCCGCCGAGCCCGTCTATGTCGACATCCCGCCGCCCGAGCCCGCACCGCCGCGCCCGACCGGCCCCTATGTGCGCCAGGGCGATCTCAGCGACGAGCTGTGGCGCCGGATGGGCGTGCGTCCGCAGGGCGAATAGTCCGTCCATCGCGGCTTCCTAGCGAAAGCTGCGCCAGAGGCTGAGCCCGACGAACCATGCGTTTGCGGCGAGCCAGGCGAAAAGCAGCGGATCGGGCCTGTCGGGCGAAAGCCAGATCAGCCCGAACGACGTGGCGACCCACACCGCGGCCATGGCGAGCGTCACGGTGCGGAAGTCGCGCACGCGCAGCGGATGGGCCGACTTGATCTTGGTGAAGCTGATTGCGCCCAGCACGGCGACGGCCAGCAGGTTCGCCCACGGCTCGGGCTCGAGCACGAACATGAACAGCGCCACCACGTTCCAGATCGCCGGGAAGCCGACGAAGTAGTTGTCCTCGGTCTTGAGGTCGAGATTGGCGAAGACGTAGAGCGAACTGAAGATGATCCAGCCGGCGGCGGCGGCGGCGAGCCAGCCTTCGCCCAGCCAGCCGAACTGCCACATCATCACGGCCGGCACGACGACGTAGGTGAGATAGTCGACCACGAGGTCGAGCAGCGCCCCGTCGAAGCGCGGCAGGCGGCTGGCGACGTTAAGCTTGCGCGCGACCGGCCCGTCGATCCCGTCGACGATCAGCGCCACGCCCAGCCACAGCAGCGCCTTGCGCGCGTCGCCCTCGATCACGGCGAACAGCGCCAGCATGCCGATCACGGCACCCGACGCGGTCAGCGCGTGCACGGCCCACGCGGCACCCTTCTGGGCGGTCTCGGGTTCGTCCTTGGCGATGAAGGTCTTCAACGGGCGTTCCTCACTGCGCGGTCCAGCCGCCGTCGATCGAGAACGAGGCGCCGCGGATCTGGTCGGCCGCTGGCGAGCACAGGAACGCGGCGAGGCCGCCGATCTGCTCGGGCGTGGCGAATTCCCGGGACGGCTGCTTTTCGGACAGCAGCTCGATCTTCGCCGCCTCGCCCGAAATGCCCTTGCGCTCGGCGAGCGCGTCGATCTGCTTCTGCACCAGCGGGGTCAGCACCCAGCCCGGGCAGATCGAGTTGGCGGTGATGCCCGTCGTCGCCGTCTCCAGCGCCACCACCTTGGTGAGGCCCATCAGGCCGTGCTTGGACGCGACGTAGGCCGCCTTCTCGACCGACGCGACGAGGCCGTGCGCCGAGGCGATGTTGATGATGCGGCCCCAGTTGCGCTTCTTCATGTCGGGCAGGGCCGCGCGGATCGCCTGGAAGCACGAGGAGAGATTGAGCTGGATGACCTTGTCCCACATTTCCAGCGGGAACTTGTCGACCGGGGCGACGTGCTGCATGCCCGCGTTGTTGACGAGGATGTCGACCGAGCCGAGCTCGGCGATGCACGCGGCGACGAGGCCCGCGACCGCCTCGGGCTTCGTGAGGTCGGCGGCCGAATAGGCGACCTTGACGCCGCCGGCGGCCAGTTCCTTGCGCAGTGCCTCGATGGCGCCGGCGTCGCCGAAGCCGTTGAGCATGACGTTCGCACCCTGTGCGACGAGTGCGCGCGCGATACCCAGCCCGATGCCGCTGGTGGAGCCCGTCACGATCGCCGATCTGCCCTTGAGCGTCATTTCCGCCTCGCAATTGTCCCGTGTCTCGGAACGTTGTAGCGCCTGTCCGGCCGCTAGGCCAGAATGAGCGTCGTGTTGACCCAGACCGAAGCCCTTGCCGTCGTCCTGGTCGGCTGGGTGCTGCCGCTCGTCCACGTGCTTTTCGCGCGCGGGGCCGGGGGCTGGCGCCCGCCGCCCGGCTCCGGCTGCCCGATCGGCCACCGCGTGGGCTGGCTCGTGCTCGTGCTGCTGCTGGGGCCGGTGGGCTGGCTGATGTTCGTCACGCGCAAGTCCCGGCGCGTCAGCTCTTGAAGAACGAGGCGGCGGCGGCGCGATGCTTGTCCTTGGCGGCGATGGCGGCCTTCGCGCGCGCGATCTCGCCTTCGAGGCGCTCGATATACGCCTGCAGCTCGCCGATGCCCCAGCCCGACAGGTCCTTGGGCTTGACGATCTTGTTCTTCGGTTCCAGGTCTTCGAATTCCATTGCCCGTCTCCGCCGTCGATGAGGATTTCCCCGTGAGTCTCCCCCAAACCATGTCCGCCGTCGAGTTGCCCGTTCCGGGGCCCGCCGAAAATCTCGTGCCGGGCACGCGGCCCTTGCCGGTGCTGCAGGCGGGCGAAGTGCTGGTCGAGGTGGCGGCCGCCGGCGTCAATCGCCCCGACGTGCTCCAGCGCACGGGCAAATATCCGCCGCCGCCGGGTGCCCCCGACACGCTGGGGCTGGAGGTGGCGGGCAGGGTCGTCGCGGCGGCACCCGACGTCCAATGGCCGAAGGTCGGCGAACGCGTGTGCGCGCTCGTCGCCGGCGGGGGCTATGCGCAGTATGCCGCGGCACCCGCCCTCCAATGCCTGCCGATCCCGAAGGGCTTCACCGACGTCGAGGCCGCCGCGTTGCCCGAGACGTTCTTCACCGTATGGACGAACGTGTTCGAACGCGGCGGGCTGAAGGCCGGCGAATATTTCCTCGTGCATGGCGGGGCATCGGGCATCGGCACGACGGCCGTACAGCTCGCCAAGGCGTTCGGCGCGCATGTGCTGGCGACGGCGGGCACGGCCGAGAAGTGCGCGGCCGTCGCCAGGCTCGGGGCCGACCGCGCGATCGACTACAAGAAGGAGGATTTCGTCGCCGCGGCGAAGGATTTCACCGGCGGGCGCGGCGTCGACCTGATCCTCGACATGGTCGGCGGCGACTATTTCATGCGCAACATCGAGGCGTGCGCGGTGGAAGGGCGCATCGTGCAGATCGCGTTCCTGCGCGGCGCGAAGGTCGAAGCCTCGCTCGACGCGATCATGCGCAAGCGCCTGACCTATACCGGCTCGACGCTGCGCCCGCGCAGCGTGGCGCAGAAGGGCGCCATCGCCGCCGCCCTGCGCGAGAAGGTGTGGCCGCTGCTCGATTCCGGTGCCGTGCGCCCGCTGATCCACGCGACGTTCCCGCTGGCGCAGGCGGCGAAGGCGCACGCGATGATGGAAGCCGACACGCATATCGGGAAGATCGTGCTGACGGCCTGAACGGGGTTTGCAACCGTCCGGGCCGGTGTAGGACGGGGTTCCCGGTAACCCGCTGGAATCGCAGGATCTCGCCGGCCCGGGATATGCGACCGGATGCAACGGTAACATATCCAAGCCATTGAAGTTATTGCGATGTAACTGCAACCGGCCTTCGGTGCAACGCATGTCTTCCGGTCCCCTTTCGACCGGAAGATGCTATCCTATGATAGGATAAATATCAATATCCCTGTCACCCGAACGTGAAGTTCGTCTGGTCGAACTGGGCGAGCAGCGCGTTGGCGAAGACGACCTGGTTGCCGCCGCCGAAATCGAGCACGACGTCGCCGCCCTGCTGCGTCATCGCGGCCCGGACTTCGCCGAAATCGTCGATCCCCGTCCCGACGAGCGAGGCGACATCGCCGCCCGCACCGGCGGAGAAATCGAGAATCCGGTCGAGGCCGGATTCCGCCTCGAAGACGAAGATGTCGCTGCCGATGCCGCCGTCCATCCAGTCGGCACCGGTCCCGCCGGAAAGGACGTCGTCGCCGACCCCGCCGAGAAGCGTGTCGTTGCCCGCGCCGCCGTCGATCTTGTCGTCGCCGGCCGCCCCGTCGAGCGTGTTCGCCCGTTCGTTGCCGGTGAGGATGTTGGCGAGCGCGTTCCCCGTTCCGGAAAGCCCGTCGAAACCGGCCGCGAGTGCGAGCCGCTCGACCTCGTCGGCCAGCATGTAGCTCACCGACGACAGCACGAGATCGTCGCCGCCGCCGGCTTCCTCCAGAACCGTGTCCGACGCGCTGTCCACGACGAAAACGTCGTCGCCCGCGCCGCCCGCAAGGAAATCGTCGCCGGTCCCGCCGTCGAGCGTGTCGTTCCCGGCACCGCCGTCCAACTTGTCGTTCCCGGCTTCGCCGTAGAGCGCGTTCGCCCCGCCATTGCCGGAAATGCCGTTGGCAAGCTCGTTGCCGACCGCGGACAGGTCGGCCGCACCGGTCAGCACGACATTCTCGACATTGCGCGCAAGGCGCATGTCGACAGACGCGACGACCGTGTCGATGCCGCCGCGCAGCCCTTCGACGACCGTCACGCCCGATTCGTCGACGACGAACGTGTCGTTGCCCGCCCCGCCGACCAGCGTGTCGACCCCGCCGCCGCCGACCAGCGTGTCGTCGCCGTCGGCCCCGTCGATCCGGTTGGCGTCGGCATTGCCGGCGATCGCGTTGGCAAGCTCGTTGCCGGTCGCCGACAGGCCCTCGGCCGCGGAGGCGGCGAGCGGGGAGAGCGGGGCGAGGGTCAGGTTCTCGATATTGGCGCCCAGCGTATAGCTGACGGACGCGACGACGGTATCGACGCCTTCGTTGAAGTTCTCGATGGCTTCATCGTTGACATCGTCGACATAGAACAGGTCGTCGCCGGTACCGCCACGCATCGTGTCTCTTCCCGCGGCGCCATCGAGCGTGTCGTTGCCGTCGTCGCCATCGAGCGTATCGCTTCCTTCGCCACCGTAGAGCAGATCGTTCCCCGTTCCACCGATCAGGATATCGATCCCGCTGCCGCCATCGAGTACATCGTCGCCGGTGCCGCCGTCGAGATTGTCGTCTCCGGCCCCGCCGGAAAGATAATCGGCATTGAGCGCCACGCCTCCACCATCCGGATCGGTGCCACCATCCAGAATGTCGTTGCCATCACCGCCATAGAGCGTGTCGGCCCCGAATCCCCCTCTCAACGTGTCGTCGCCACTGTCCCCGAAGATCAAATCCTCGCCGCTCATGCCAAGCATCGAATCGTTGCCGCCCCGCCCGTACCCGACATCGTTGCCGATGCCAAGGTTGATCTGATCGGCGGCGGCCCCGCCCGTGACATGGTCGTCGTTCTCGTCGGCGAAGATCGTGTTTCCGTCGTCGCCGACGGTGATCTGGTCGTTGCCGGCCCCGCCATGGATCTCGTTGACGCCCGCTCCGCCGTCGATGACGTCCTGATACGAACCGGCGAAGATCGTGTCGTTGCCCATCCCGCCATTGATGTAATCGTCGCCGACGGAACCGCCGTCGATATAGTCGTTGCCGTTGCCGCCATAGATCGTGTCGTTGCCCAGATTGCCGCGCAGCGTATCGTTGCCGTCGCCGCCTTCGATGTAGTCGTTGTCCAGCCCCCCATCGATGGAATCGGCGCCGAAGCCGCCGAGAATCTGGTCGTTGCCGAAGCCGCCCAGCAGCGTGTCGTTGTCGTCGCCACCGTCCATCAGGTCGTTGTCGAATCCGCCGTCGATATAGTCGCGGCCCTGGTCGCCGATCAGGGTGTCGTTGCCGAAACCGCCGTACAGCGTGTCGTTCCCGCCGAGGCCGAGGATCGTGTCGCTGTCGAACGTGCCGTTGAGGATGTCGGCGTTGTTCGTCCCGATGATGACGGCCATGCGGCGTTCCTTTCGAGGGTTGGCAACCGGAAGTTCGATAACGCTATGCAAAGAATCGAAAGTTGTAAATCCGGTTTGTCGAATGTAGGACGAGATCGCCGGCCGGCTCACGCAGCTTGACGAACCTAAAATTGCCGATATGATGAAGATACGCGCGAGAAGAGCTGCGTATCCATGCGGGAGAAGCCCGATGATCGACCTGAACGCCTATTGGCA
>JAEUKY010000019.1 GCA_016794005.1 Rhodospirillales bacterium | reverse complement strand
CGTGCTGGACGAGCCGTCCATCGGCCTGCACCAGCGCGACAACGACCGGCTGCTCGAAACACTGAAGCGCCTGCGCGATCTCGGCAACACGGTCATCGTCGTCGAGCACGACGAGGACGCGATCCGCGTGGCCGACTGGGTGGTCGACATGGGCCCGGGTGCGGGCATCCATGGCGGGCAGATCGTGGCGCAGGGCACGCCCGACGACATCGTGCGCAATCCCGCGAGCCTCACCGGCCAGTACCTGTCGGGCTTCCGGCAGGTGCCGATTCCCAAGACGCGCCGCCCCGGCCACAAGGGCCAGAAGCTGAAGGTGCGCGGGGCCAAGGGCAACAATCTCAAATCCGTCGACGTCGAGATCCCGCTCGGCACGTTCGTGTGCGTGACCGGCGTTTCGGGCGGCGGCAAATCCACGCTGGTGATCGAGACGCTCTACAAGTCGCTGGCCCGCCGCCTGATGGGGGCGCGCGAGATCCCGGCCGAGCACACGGCGATCGACGGCGTCGACCATCTCGACAAGGTCATCGACATCGACCAGTCGCCCATCGGGCGCACGCCGCGCTCGAACCCGGCGACGTATACGGGCGCCTTCACGCCGATCCGCGACTGGTTCGCCGGATTGCCCGAGGCGAAGGCGCGCGCCTACGGACCGGGGCGCTTCTCGTTCAACGTCAAGGGCGGGCGCTGCGAGGCGTGCCAGGGCGACGGCGTCATCAAGATCGAGATGCACTTCCTGCCCGACGTCTACGTCACGTGCGACGCGTGCCACGGCAAGCGGTACAACCGCGAGACGCTCGAGGTGAAATACCGCGAGAAGTCCATCGCCGACGTGCTGGAGATGACGGTCGAGGAAGCGGCCGAGTTCTTCAAGGCCGTGCCCGCGATCCGCGAGAAGATGGACACGCTCGTGCGCGTCGGCCTCGGCTACGTGCATGTCGGCCAGCAGGCGACGACGCTGTCGGGCGGCGAGGCGCAGCGCGTCAAGCTCGCCAAGGAGCTTTCGCGCCGCTCGACGGGCAAGACGCTCTACATCCTCGACGAGCCGACGACCGGCCTGCATTTCGAGGACGTGCGGAAACTCATGGAAGTGCTGCACGCGCTCGTCGACCAGGGCAACACGGTCGTCGTCATCGAGCACAATCTGGAAGTCGTGAAGACCGCCGACTGGATCGTCGATCTCGGCCCCGAAGGCGGCGGCAAGGGCGGGCGCGTCGTCGCCGCCGGCACGCCCGAGGATGTGGCGAAGTCGAAGGAAAGCTACACGGCCCGCTATCTGGCGCCGTACCTCGCCAAGGGCGGGAAGACGAAGAAGCGGGCTTGAGGAAATCCGTCATGCCCGGCAAGGCCGGGCATCCACGAATTCAGCCGTTCAATGCACGTGCCGGTGATGGCTGTCGGGCGCGTGCGGGTGCGCGTGGCGCAGCGGTTCGTGGACATGCGGATGGGCGTGCGGCTCGCGCGGGTCGACGCCGGGCGCATGTTCGTGCCGGTGGTGAGCGTCGTGTGTGTGGCGATGCGCGTGTTCCTGCACCTCGTGTTCGTGCGCATGCTCGTGGCGTTCGCTGACATGCAGCCACACCCCCACGGCCATCAGGGCGCCGGCGGCGAACAGGTCGCCCGTCGCCGGTTCGCCGAGGAACGCCACGGCCGCAAGCGCGCCGATGAACGGGGCCAGCGAGAAATACGCGCCGGTGCGCGCGGTTCCCAGATGGCGCAGCGCCAGCACGAACAGCACGAGGCTGATGCCGTAGCCGAGCAGGCCCGTCGCCGCCCCCAGCGCCAGCGTCCCCGCACCCGGAAGCGACGCGCCCAGCCACAGGCCGATCGCGACGTTCGCAGGGCCCGCGACCAGACCCTTGATCGCCGCGACGGCGACCGGGTCGGCGAGTGCCACCTTGCGCGTGACGTTGTTGTCGATGCCCCACGCGAAACATGCGGCTGCGACCAGCAGCGGGGCCGCCAGCCCGTCGGGCATGCGCGCGGCCGGCAGGCTCAGCACCGCCGCCCCCGCGACGATGGCGAGCATGCCCACGGCGATGCGCCGGTCGAAGTTCTCGCGGAAGGCGAACCATGCGAGCAGGGCCGTGAACACGCCTTCGAGGATCAGCAGCAGCGAGGCGGTCGCGCCGTCGAGCCGCGCGAGGCCCAGCATCAGCAGCACCGGCCCCGCCACGCCGCCCGAAATCACCGACAGGGCGAGCCACGGCAGGTCGGCCCGCACGATCTTCGCCTCTCCGGCGGACGGTGCCGCGAGCCGGAACGCCAGCAGCCCCGCGCCGGCACCCGAATAGAGGATGCCCGCCAGCAGCCACGGATCGACCGAGCCGACCAGCAGTTTGGCGAACGGCGTGGACAGCCCGAACAG
>JAEUKY010000274.1 GCA_016794005.1 Rhodospirillales bacterium | reverse complement strand
ATCATCAGCGCCGAGATCGGCTGGTAGGCCGCCGACAGCGCCTTGGCGCACGACACCATGTCGGGCTGCAGGCAATAGGTCTCGCTGCCCCACATGTTGCCCGTGCGCCCGAAGCCGCAGATCACCTCGTCGGCGACGAACAGGATGTCGTGCTTCTTCAGGATCGGCTGGATCTTCTCGAAATAGCCCTTGGGCGGGGTGATGGCCCCGCCGCCGCCCTGCACGGGCTCGGCGAAGAAGGCGGCCACCGTCTCGGGCCCTTCGGCGAGGATCAGCTTCTCCAGATTGTCGGCCATGCGCCGCGAGAACTGCTCCTCGCTCTCGCCGTCCGCGTGGAACCGGTAATAGTGCGGATTGTCGGTGTGCCGGAACTGCGGCAGGGGTGCGTCGAACGCCGCATGCATGTGGGGCTGGCCCGAGGCGCTGACGGACGCCACGGTGTTGCCGTGATAGCCGCGCACGCGGCCGATGATCTTCTTCTTCTCCGGGCGGCCGAGCGCGTTGTTGTAATACCAGACGAGCTTGATCGCCGCGTCGTTGGCTTCCGAGCCCGAACACTGGAACAGCACCTTCGACATGCCCTTGGGCGCGATCGACAGCAGCCGGTCGGCGAGTTCGACGCTGGGCACGTGGCTCTTGGCGAAGAACGTGTGGTAATAGGGCAGCTCCAGAAGCTGCTTGTACGCGGCGTCCGCCAGCCGCTTTTCGGAAAAGCCGAGCGACGCGCACCACAGCCCCGCCATCGCTTCGAGATAGCGGTTGCCCGCCTCGTCGAACACATAGACGCCTTCGCCCCGCCGCATGATCGTGCCGCCGTTGTCGCGATAGGCGGCAAGGTCGGTCTGCTGGTGGACGAGATTGGCGCGGTCGAGCAGGTCGTGGGAATTGAGGGCCATGGCGGTTTCCTGATGGCGGCGATGGAAGCGTTATACGCCGGTCACGCGTGCGCGGGAACGGCGGCGGTCTCGGCGGCTTCGCTGCGCGCGGCGGCGGCCGCACGCCGCGCGGCGATGTCCTGTTCGCGGCGCTTGAAGAGTTCGAACAGGACCGCGCCGACGACCGTGACCGCAACGATCGCGACGGCGAGCGCGCTGAGTGCCGGCGTGGTGCCCACGCGGATGCGGCCGGCCAGGACGGTCGTCAGCGTCTTGTCGGCGAGGATCGCGAACGTCGTGGTGTTGTAGTTTTCGAACGACGACAGGAACGCGATGACGATAGCCGATCCGATCGCCGGCATCATGAACGGGATCAGCACGTGGAAGAACACTTGCGTGCGCGAGGCACCCAGGTCGAGGGCGGCTTCTTCCAGCGTGCGATCGAAGCGCGCGAGGCGGGCGAGGAAGATCAGCATCGTATAGGCGGAAATGAAGCTCGACTGGGCGAGCACGGTCAGCACCGTGCCGTCGTAGATGAATTTCAGGCCCGTGATGTCGGTGAGGTGGCGCCAGAACACCACGGTCGAAATACCGATGATGACGCCCGGCGTGAGCACCGGCGACACGACGATCAGATAGTAGAAGGACTGCGCGCGCGAATAGACCTGCGTGAGCAGGATGGCGCCGGCAAGCCCGACGGGCACGGAAACGGCGACGACGAGGATGCCGATCCACACGCTGTTCTTGAGTCCGTAGACGATGTCGCGGTCGTTCGCGAGATTCGCGAACCATTTCAGGGTGAATCCCTCGAAAGGGTGGAAGGTCGGGTAGGCGGGCGTGTTGAAGGCGGTCGCGCCCATCACCACCAGCGGCCCGAACAGATAGGCGAAGAACAGCGCGATGTAGAAGCCCAGCATCGCCTTCTGGATCGTCCGCGAGGTCATTTCGCGATCTCCCCGAGGCGCAGCTTGAAGATCTTGAGGACCAGCAGCACGAATACCACGCAAGCCACCAGCAGGATCAGCGCGTAGGCCGCCCCCTGCTGCCAGTTGAAGGCCTGGTAGAAGCGGTCGTAGACGATGGGCGTGAACCACAGCGTGCGCGGCCCGCCCAGCACGAGCGGGGCGGCCAGCGCCCCCGCCGTCAGCATGAAGACGAGCGTGGCGCCCGACGCGATGCCGGGCTTGGCGTGCGGCAGCACGATGAAGAGATGGATGTGCCACCAGGGTGCGCCGAGGTCGCGCGCCGCCTCGATCTGGTTCCTGTCCAGCGTCTCGATCGCGTTGTAGAGCGCGAACATCATCATCAGCAGGTAGGCGTAGGCGAGACCCGAATAGAGCGCCACGTCGGCCGCGATGAAATCGATGGGCTGGTCGGTGATGCCGGCCCCCATCAGCGCCCGGTTGATCACGCCCTGGCTGGCGAACAGCAGGCGGAACGCGAAGGCGCGCAGGATCTCGTTCACCCAGTAGGGGGCGATCAGCATCAGCATGAACAGGCGCAGGCGCGCGGGCCTGGCGACCTGGGCCATATAGAAGGCGATCGGGTAGCAGACGACGAAATCGAGGATCGTGATCAGGATCGAGACCCAGATCGTCAGCCCGAACGCTTTCAGGTGCGTCGTGTTCCACGACGCGGTCGAGGTCGTCGATCCGAACAGGAAATAGCGGTAGTTCTCCAGCGTGTAGATGTCGCGCGCACTGCCCCATTGCGGCGGCGGCAGCCGGGGCCGGAACGACAGGTCGATCATCGACAGCATCGGCAGCACGATCATGAAGACCGTCCACAGTCCGACGGCGACGATCAGGAAGATCGCGACCGGCCAGCCGTTCGTCGCGACGAAGCCCGGGCCGGCGGCGGGGCCCGCGCGCCGGCGGTCGCGGATCGCGAGGATCGCGAACGCGGCGACGACGACCGCCGGCAGGGCGAAGATGACGACCTGGCCGACCGAGCTATGCATCGCCGGCGGCGTCGGGCGGCAGGACGAGCGCCTCCTCGGCCTTGTAGGCGAGGCGGATTTCGGCCCCCTTGGGCGGGATGTCGCGCGCGGCGGCACCCGAGACGAGGACCGTAAGCGGCCGCCCGTCGGCGGCGGCGAGCGTCAGCAGCGTGCCCGTCCCCTCGAACGCGGCGTCGGTCACGCGGGCCGCGATCCCGTCGGCGGACGGCACGAGGAGCTCGGGCCGCAGGAACAGCAGGGCCTGCGATCCGGGCCGCAGGCCGCGCACGTTGCGCCCGCGCAAGGGGCCGATCGGCGTGTCGACCGACGCGACGGCGCCGTCGACGGACGCGACCTTGCCCGCCAGGATGTTGCTCTCGCCGACGAACGAGGCGACGAATGCGGTTTCGGGACTGTTGTAGAGCGTGCGCCCGTCCGAGACCTGCTCGATCACGCCGCGGTTCATCACCGCGATGCGGTCCGACATCGCCAGCGCTTCGCCCTGGTCGTGCGTGATGTAGACGAACGTGATGCCCACGCGGCGCTGGATGGCGCGCAGCTCGTTGCGCATGTGCTGGCGCAGTTTCAGGTCGAGGGCCGAGAGCGGCTCGTCGAGCAGCAGCACCTGCGGTTCGACCGCGAGCGCCCGCGCGATGGCCACGCGCTGCTTCTGGCCGCCCGACAGTTCGTCGATGCGCTTGCGGGCCTGCCCCGGAAGGGCGATCAGGTCGAGCAGCCGCTCGACCGTCTCCGCCCGCTTGCGGCGTGGCACGCCGCGCACGCGCATGCCGTACGCGATGTTGTCGGCGACCGACATGTTGGGGAAGAGGGCGAGGTTCTGGAAGATCAGCGCCGTCGGCCGCACGTTGGGGCCGATGCCGCGCATGTCCCTGCCGTCGATCAGCACGCGGCCGGCCGACGGTTCGATGAATCCCGAGATCGTGCGCAGCAGCGTGGTCTTCCCGCAGCCCGACGGGCCGAGGAACGAGAAGAACTCGCCGGGGGCGATGTCGAGCTTGGCGCCGTCGACGGCGGTGAAGTCGCCGAAACGGACGGTGACGCGGTCGAGCTGGACGGCGGCGGTCATGACTGGATGCCCGAATGGGGACGAACGCCGCCGGCCGGGGTTCGCCCGGCCGGCGGCGCGTGCCGGATCAGGCGGCCTTGAACTTTTCGGCGTACTGCGTGCGCAGCTCGGCGAACCACGACGGCTCCGGCGGGCGGTGCCAGAGCTTCGCGGTCGCGTCGTCGGGATAGGCTTCGGCGAAGTTCTTCTTCGCCTCGGCCGACAGCAGCGCGTCGGCGCCCTTGGCGACCGCGTTGTAGCCCGACCCGTCGGCGACCTTCGCCGACACTTCCGGCGAGTGGCAGTAGTTGATCCACTCGTAGGCCTGCGCGACGTTCTTGGCGCCCTTGGTCAGCGACCAGCCGTCGAGCCATGCGATGGCGCCTTCCTGCGGCGCCATGTACGAGACAGGGCGGCCCTGCTTCTTGAGCGACAGCGCGGGGCCGTCCCAGGTCTGGCCGATCGTGCAACCGTTTTCCATGAAGCCCGACTTGGTGTTGTCGGCCGAATCCCAGAACTGCTTGATCCACGCCTTCTTGGAGATCGCGAATTTCAGCGCCTCGTCGTAGATCCGCTTCATGTTCGCCTCGTCCTTGAAGGCGTCCATGCCGCGGTTGGACGGCATCTTGCCCGTGCGGTCCCACCACAGGACGATGCCCTGCAGCAGCGAGTGCGGGCGGCCCTGCACCTTGCCGCGGTACTGGTCGTCCCACAGCGTGCCGAAGCTGAGGGTCTTGTAGTCGAGCTTCGTCTGGTCGGTGCGCCAGGCGATGGCTTCCGAACCCCAGCAGTGCGGCACGTGGTAGAGCTTGCCGTCCCACGTCCACACGCTGGTCGAGCCTTCCAGCATCGACGGCAGCAGCACGTCGAGCTTCAGCTTGTTCGTGTCGAACGGCTGGAGAAGCGCCAGTTCCTTGAACTGCGGCGAGCGGTCGCGCGTCGGCTGGCACAGGTCGAAGCCCACGCCGCCGGTCGCCTGGAGCTTGTTGATCTGTTCCTCGTTCTGCGAGAACGGGACCTTGTTGATCTTGATGCCTGTCTTCTTCTCGAAATCCGGGATGACCGGATCGGGAAGCTCGTCGTCCCAATGCAGCAGCGTCAGTTCGCCCGACGAAGACTGGGCGTTGGCGACGATCGCCGGCCCGACGGCCGCGAACGCGCCGGCCGCGGCGGCGGCCTTGAACATCGAACGGCGGTTGAACGTGCGTGCGGCCAGCAGCGTCTCGATGGTGGAGTTGGTGCCCTTGTTTCTGATTTTCATGATTGTCGCCCCCTGTGTCGCCCCCTCGTATCGCGCTCAAAACGCTGCAGGAACCGGGCCACCCTTGTCAACGCGACCTTGGTCCGGAACGGGCGGAAACCAGTCCGTGTACTGCATTCTTCTTCGCCAACCGTCTGGACGAACGCCCGAATCGTGGGCGAACCGTCCTACCGGCCTCGCGATAGCGTAGGTTGTGGATAACGCCGTGGGTTACCATGCGCCGGTCAGGCGAGGTCGAGCGACCAGTACTGCCCGACGAGGTCCTTGCCGAAGCTGCGGTGCTTCTCGCTTCCGACGAGCGCGAAGCCCGCGCGCTCGTAAAGACGCCGCGCCGCGACGAGGCAGTCGTTCGTCCACAGCACGATCTTCGCGTAGCCGGCCGCCTTTGCGAAGGCGAGGCATTCGCCGAGCATCCGGTTGCCGAGGCCGGCGCCGCGTGCCCACGGCTCCAGATAGAAAAGCCGGAGCTTGGCGACGTCTTCCGATTCCTTGACGAGGAAGATCGAGCCGGCGATCTCGCCGTCGCGTTCGGCGATCCAGCAGCGCTCGCGCGCCGGATCGAGTTCGCGCACGAACTTGGCGACGATCTCGGCGACCAGCGCCTCGAACTCGCCGTTCCAGCCGTACTCGCGCGCATAGAGCCGGGCCTGGCCGGCGACGACGGCACCCATGTCGCCGATCTTGTGCGTGCGCAGCGCGAACGCGCCGACGGGCGTCGCGTTTCCTTCGAGCAGGCGTTCGGCGGCGCCCAGCGCGCCGACGAGGCGCTGCCGCGCCACGCCGTCGAGCGGGGCGAGGAGGGCGGCCACTTCGTCCTGCGAGGCGCGGTCGAGGCCGGCGAAGGCCGTGCGCCCGCGCGGCGTGAGGTCGAGGCTGAGCCGGCGCGCATCGTCCTTCGCCGGGCGCTTGCGCACCAGGCCGCGGCGCGACAGGGCCTGCACGATGCGGCTGAGATGCCCCGGATCGAGGCCGAGATCGCGCGCGATCTCGCCCGAACTGGTTCCGCCGCGATGCGCGATCTCGTAGAGCACGCGTGCTTCGACCAGCGAGAAGGGGCTGGCATAGAGGCCCTTGCGCAGCACGCCGATGCGGCGTGTAAAAAACCGGGTGAAGTGGCGGACGGCGGCGACGGCCGGATCGGCCTTGGCGGGACGGGGCATGGTGCGGGGATCGTCCCGCGATTAGTTGACGAAGTCAAGCAATCGGCCGGTTGATCCGGATCAATTGCAGGCCGGTCCCGCCGTGCCATACCGGCGGAACCTCGAATCCATCCGACCGGTGCCGCCATGATTAGCCTCGACGCATCCGCGAACTGGCTTCCCGACCTGATCGCCCGCGCCATGCCGCAGACGTTCCCCTACCGGCACTGGCTGCTGGAGGACGCGTTGCCGATCCCGATGGCCAAGGGGCTCGCGAACCTGCCCGTACCCGTCGCCGATATCGGCGATACGAAGGGCCGGCGCGAGACCAACAACTCGACGCGCGTGTTCCTGTCGCCGGATTTCCAGGCGAAGCATCCGGTCGCCGCCGCGTTCGCCGCCGCGTTCCAGGATCGCGCCAACGTCGCCGCCCTTGCGAAGCTGACCGGCGCGCCGCTCGCCGGCGGGTACCTGCGCATCGAATACTGCCGGGACACCGACGGCTTCTGGCTGGAGCCGCACACCGACATCGGCGCGAAGCTCTACACGATGCTGTTCTATCTTTCCGACGTGCCGCAGGCCGAAGACTGGGGCACCGACATCTACGAGACGCCCGACAGGCATCTCGGGGCGGCGTCGGGCGGCTTCAATCGCGGCCTGATCTTCGTGCCCGGCACCGACACGTGGCACGGCTTCCGCCGGAAGAAGATCGACGGCGTGCGCAAGTCGATCATCGTCAACTACGTGAAGGACGAGTGGCGCACGCGCGGCGAACTGGCGTTCCCGGAAAGCCCGGTCGCCGACGCCTAGAAGCCGAACATGTGGTCGAGGCTGAAGCGCCCGTCCGGTGCCACCAGCCCGTGATAGCCGAACAGGCGGCAGGTGCGGTCGCGGATCAGCACGTAGCCGCCGCCGGCCGCGTGCGCGATGTCGGCCGGTGCGAAGGTTTCGCCCGCACGCCACAGCTTCGAGCCGGAGCACGGGATCGCGAGCTTCGCCTCGGCGATCTTCGTGCCGGAAGCGTCGTGCAGTTCCAGCACCGTGTCGGACGTCGCGTGCCACGGCGTGGACGCCGGATAGATCAGGTGGCACATCGCGTCGTGCCCGTCCGCGCCCAGACGCAGGAACAGCCGCGTCGTCAGGCCCGGCGGGCGGCCGATATAGGATTGCGGCTCGTTCTTGAACACGAGGGCCGTGTTGAAGATGTGGCTGCCGAAGCTGGTATCGGCACCGTGCGCGGGCGCGCCGCGGCGCGCGTAGCGGAACAGCGCGTGGATCCAGCCGTCGCCGGCCCCGCCGTCGCGGAAATCGTAGCTGAGTTCGACATGGCCGTAGCCCGAGGCGAGCTTGAGGCCGTCGGTCCCGACGGCACATGCGTGGTCGCGGCCGAGATTGCCGAGGAACCGCTCGCCGGCGGGCGTGCCCGACGCGTCGTAGAAGCGCGCGACGAGCGGCAGCGTGGTCTGCCCGCGCGCCATCGGCGTGGGGAGGGCGACGCTGGTATAGGCATCCAGCGGCAGGATCGGAGCGGGCAGGATGAAGCCCTTGCCGAAATCGGCGCCCAGCGTGGCGATCTGCGGATCGGGCTTGAGGTCGCTGCGCTCGACGTTGGCATGCGCGACGTGGCGCTTGCCGCCCGTCCGCTCCACCTCGTAGCGCGGGCGCACGGCGAACTTGCCGGCGTCCATCTCGATCTGGCGCGGCCAGGCGAGGCCGGGCAGCAGTGCCCCCACATCGACCGCGCGCATGCCGAAGGCCGGGATCGGCTCCTTCATCGGAACCCACGCGTCGGTCCCCATCGCGGAGAAGCGCACGCCGTCGGCCGGGATCGCGCAGGAATGGCAGTTCTGCACCCACACGCGCACGCGTTCGCCTGCCGCCGGTGCGGGAATGCCCGCGTAGAAATCCGACGGCCACGGATTGGCGTCGTGCGTGCAGGTCAGTTCGCTGCCGCTCCAGAAATCGAGCGCGTATTTGAGGACGTCGTGGCCGGTGACGTCGACCATGTGGACGAAGAGCTGGCCGTCGAACGGCGACAGGCCGAAGCGCTTCGCTACCTCGCGGCTGTCGACGACGAAGGCGGCGACACCTTCGGGGAGCTTCTCCTCCCACGTCGCCAGCGCCTTGCCGTCGGAATCGAACAGGCGCATCCACGCGCGCACGTTCTTCGCACCGTAGCCCGCCCAGTAGTTGGCGCTGACCATGCGCGAATGGCGCTGCGGTCCCTCGCAGAACAGCACGAGGTTCGTGACGAAATTATAGGTGGAGAGATAGCGCTTCCTGTCGGTCAGCAGCGCTTCGGGAATGCGCATCGCGTCGAGCGTGACGACCGTCGCACCCGGCGGCAGCCATTGCGCCACCTGCGCGACCAGCGGATCGGCGTCGAACGCGGCGACGAGCACGCAGGCGGCGCCGCTCTTCGCGATGCCGGAAACGGGTGCGACCGTGAACGCGCCGACCTTGCGGCCGAGATGCTGGTGGTCGCGCCCGTAGAGGCCGACGAACGATACGCCCGAGAAATCCTGGAGGGCCGTCAGCGTGGCGAACGCGCCGAACGGATCGTAGACCGCGACCTTGCCGGCCGCCTTCAGCTTCGCGACGAGCGCCGCGGCCGGCTCGACCGCAAGCGGATGGCCGACCGCGCGGAACAGCGCGTCGCCGCCGGTGCGGTTGTCGAACGTGTCGATCGGCAGGGCACGGCGCGTCGCGGCCGTGCCGGCGGGATGCGAGTCGGGCATGCCCGTCTTTTACGCAGGTCCGGGCCGCGAGGGAACCCCGTTCAGGCCCAGAGACGCTCGTTCTGCCGGTCGGTATATAGGGACGCCACGAAATCGCCGTATCCGTTGAAGATCTGCGTCGGCACGCGCTGGCCGTTCTTGCCGATCAGTTCTTCGGTCGCCTGGCTCCAGCGCGGGTGCGGCACCTTCGGGTTCACGTTCGCCCAGAAGCCGTATTCCTTCTCGGCCAGAGTCTCCCAGAAGGTCTTGGGCTGCTTGTCGGTGAACACGAAGCGGACGAGCGACTTGCCCGACTTGAAGCCGTATTTCCACGGCGCGATCAGGCGCAGGGGCGCGCCGTGCTGGCGCGGGACCGGCTTGCCGTAGATGCCGGTGGCGATGAAAGCCAGTTCGTTCGTCGCCTCGTCGATCGACAGGCCCTCGGTATAGGGCCACGGATACCACGTGGCGCGCTGGCCGGGCGCCACGGCGGGATTGCTGAACGTTTCCATCTGCACGTACTTGGCGGCCGACAGGGGCTTGCACCATTCGACGAAGGCGGCGAGCGGGAAGCCGGTCCACGGCACGGTCATCGCCCATGCCTCGACGCAGCGGAAGCGGTAGACGCGCTCTTCCAGCCGCATCGCCTTGAAGATGTCGTCGACGTCGACAGTGCGCGGGTTCTCGACCAGTCCTTCGATCTTGACCTGCCACGGGCGGATCTTCAGGGCCTGCGCGGCCTGCCAGATCGTCTTGGACGTGCCGAATTCGTAGAAATTGTTGTAGGTGGTCGCGATGCGCTCCTCGGTCAGCTCGCGCTCGACCCGGTAGCGCATGTTGCGCATCGCCGGGTAGAGGCCCGCCGTCGGATCGTCGCCGGCCGGGGCTTGCGCGAACGCGTCGCCCGCGATGGCGCCGGCGGCGAGGCCTGCACCCGCGGCCAGCACGTGGCGGCGCGAATAGACGCTTTCGGGGGTCGCGTCGCGCTCGGGGACTTCCCAGCCGCGGGTCCGCTTGATCAGCATGCGTTCGCTCCTATATCGCGCCGTCGCGCCGCTTCTTGCGCAGCGCGTCGGCCTGGGCGCGGATCTGCGCCATGTGGGGGTTGTGTTCGAGCGCGCGCTCGAACGCGTCGAGGGCGCCATCGTCGTCGTTCTTTGCGGCGGCGATAAGGCCGAGGCCGGACAGCGCGCCGAAATGGCGCGGCTCCAGTGCTATGGTCTTCTCGGCGTCCTTGCGGGAATCGTCGTAGCGGCCGAGCAGGTACAGGACCGTGGCGCGCCGGTTCCAGCCCTCGGCGTATTCCGGACGCAGGTTGACGATCGCGTCGTAGAGCGCGAAGGCGCCGAAAAGGTCGCCGCGCTGCTGGGCGTCGAGGGCGAGCTTCATCAGTGAACCCGCGGCGGGGTCGGCGGGTTCGAGCCAGATCTGCCAGATGGCGCCTTCGATGCGGCGCGCTTCGTTTGCGTCCTGCGTGGCCTTGAGGCGTTCGAACAGTCCGTCGAGCCGCCCGTCCGCCGCCGCGGGCTTTTCCGGAGTCTGGGCTGGCGCGCCGCCGGCGGTTCCGGCCGCGATGCCGAACGCGACGGCGATGGCCAGCAGGGTTCGAAAAGCGCGTTCCATGCCGTCAAGCATGCGGGCATTCGGGATTCCTGTAAAGGTTCGGCCGGGACCGGCGCTTTACAATTCGCGGCCGCCGGGGGCAAAGTTACGCCCGTTTCCAACGATCGGCGTGCCGGAATCGACATGAGCGTCAACGAGTTCTTCGCCCGCGACTATATGGGCGCGCGCGAGAAGTTCCTGGCGGCGGGGCGCGCGCATGCCGACCGGTTCCGGACCTTCCAGAACCCGCTGCGCGGCCCGCGCGGCGAACAGCTCTATTGCGATGCGCTGTGGTACGGCCCGGCCGACGCCGAGCGCGTGCTCGTGACGATCTCGGCCACGCACGGCATCGAGGGGTTCTGCGGCTCGGGCTGCCAGACCGGCTGGTTCGCGTCCGGCGCCTACCGCGAACTGCCGCCGGGTATCGCCCAGCTCCATCTGCATGCGGTCAATCCGCACGGCTTCGCGTGGCTGCGGCGCGTGAACGAGGACAATGTCGACCTCAACCGCAACTTCGTCACGCATATCGGCCCGTATCCCGAGAACCCGGGCTACGAGAAGCTGGCGGCTTCGATAGCGCCCGCCGAATGGACGGCGACGTCGCAGGCCGCCTCGAAGGCCGTGTTCGCGGATTACGCGAAGCGGTTTGGCCCGGCCGCACTTCAGGCCGCGATCTCCGGCGGGCAGTATTCGCATCCCGACGGCGTGTTCTTCGGCGGCCACGCGCCGACCTGGTCGCACCGCATTATCGCCGAAGTGTTCCGCGAATGGCTGTCGCGCGCCAAGCACGTCGCCATCGTCGATTTCCACACCGGGCTGGGGCCGCGCGGCTACGGCGAGCTGATCTTCGCGCTGCCCGAGCCGCACCCGAGTTTCGCGCGCGCACTCGACTGGTACGGGTCCGACCTGACTTCGGTCGAGCTGGGCACGTCGACCTCCGCGCAGCTTTTCGGCACCAACGGCGAAGGCTTCGTGCGCTTCCTGCCGAACGCGCAGCTCACGGCGATAGCACTGGAGTACGGCACGCTGCCGCTCGACGACGTGCTCGATGCCGTGCGCGCCGACAACTGGCTGCACCTGCATGCCGATCTCGCCGGCGAGGATTCGCGCCGCATCAAGACGCAGATGCGCGACGCCTTCGCCCCCAACGACGCGAGCTGGCGCCAGTCCGTCTGGACGCGCGCCGAAGAAATCCTGCGCAAGACCGCGTTCGGTCTGGCGCGTTCCTGAACCCCGAAGGAAATCCCCATGGGCCTGCGCGAGAAGTTCACCGAGACCCTGAAAGAGGCGATGAAGGCCAAGGACACGCTGCGACTGGAAGCCGTGCGCATGGCCATCGCCGAGATGAAGAAGCGCGACATCGAGGCGCGCGCGACCGGCAACGCCGACGGGATCGGCGACGCCGAGATCCAGTCGATGCTGCAGAAGATGATCGCCTCGCGCCGCGATTCGATCGCGCTTTACGAAAAGGGCGGCCGGCCGGAGCTTGCGGCCAAGGAGGCGGCCGAGATCGCCGTGCTCGAAGGCTTCCTGCCCCAGCAGATGTCCGCCGCCGAGACCGAGGAAGCCGCCAAGGCCGAGATCGCCGCGGCGGGTGCGACGACCATCCGCGACATGGGCAAGGTCATGGCCGCGATGAAATCGAAATACACCGGCAAGATGGATCTGGGTGCGGCTTCGGCGGCCGTCAAGAAGCTGCTCGGCGGGTAGCATGCTCACGCTCTATTTCACGCCGGGTACCTGCGTGCTCGCCACGCATATCGCGCTGGAAGACGCCGGCGCCGAGTTCGCGCTGAAGCGGATCGACTTCGCGAAGGGCGAGCAGCGCGCGCCGGACTATCTCGCAGTCAATCCCAAGGGCCGCGTGCCCGCGCTCGTCGCACCCGAAGGCGTGCTGACCGAAACGCCGGCGATGCTGGCGTATGTGGCGCAGCTCTTTCCGGCCGCGAAACTTGCCCCGCTTACCGATCCGTTCGCCTTCGCGCAGGTGCAGGCGTTCAACAGTTTTCTCTGCTCGTCGCTGCACGTGGCGCACGCGCACCGCATGCGCGGCTATCGCTGGGTCGATGCCGACGATGCGGCGTCGATCGCGGCCATGCAGCGCAAGGTGCCGCAGTCGGTGGCGGAGGGCTTCGAACTGGTCGAACGGCACATGCTGAAGGGCCCCTACGTGACCGGCGAGACCTACACGATCTGCGATCCCTACCTGTTCACGCTGGCGCAGTGGATGGAGGCCGACGGCGTGGATCCGGCACGGTTCCCGAAGGTCGCGGCCCATCGCGCGCGCATGGCGTCGCGCCCGAGCGTCGTGCGGGCACTCGCGGCCGAGGCGGCTTGACCGCGCCGGAGTCGCGGCCTACGTTCCCGCTCCCTCGTCCCGCCGCCCAACGGGCTGTGGAATGCGGGGATAAGTCCTTGGCTCTCAAACGGGAATTGGCGCGCCCGGCATGGCCTTTCCGCCTTCCTTCCTCGAAGAGCTGCGCGCCCGGCTGACGCTGTCGTCGGTCGTGGGACGGCGCGTGAAGCTGGCGCGCGCGGGCCGCGAATACAAGGCGTGCTGCCCGTTCCACAACGAGAAGAGCCCGAGCTTCTACGTCAACGACGACAAGAACTTCTTCCACTGCTTCGGCTGCGGTGCCCACGGCGACGTGATCGGCTTCACGATGAAGATCGACCATCTCGGGTTCCTCGAGGCGGTCGAGAAGCTCGCGACCGAGGCCGGGCTCGAGGTGCCGCGCATCTCGCCGCAGGCGCGGCAGGAAGCCGAGCGCGCCAAGACGCTGGGCGATGCGGTCGAGGCCGCGTGCAAGTGGTTCGAAGCGAAGCTGCGCGCACCGGAAGGCCGCGTGGCGCTCGCCTATCTGCGCGAGCGCGGCCTGTCGGACGAGACGATCGACCGCTTCCGGCTCGGCTTCGCGCCCGAGGGCCGCGCCCATCTTCAGACGGCCCTCAAGACGCAGGGTTTCGAGACGAACCTGCTGCTCGAGGCCGGCCTGATCGGCAAGCCCGACGACGGGCGCGAGCCGTTCGACTTTTTCCGCAACCGCGTGATGTTCCCGATCACCGACCGGCGCGGGCGCGTGATCGCGTTCGGCGGCCGCGTCATGGACGACGGCAAGCCCAAATACCTCAACAGCCGCGACACGCCGCTGTTCCACAAGCGCGAGAATCTCTACGCGCTCGACAAGGCGCGCGTCGCGGTGGGCGAACGCAAGGCCCAGGCCCTCGTCGCCGAAGGCTACATGGACGTGATCGCGCTGCATCAGGCCGGCTACGGCGGCGCCGTCGCCCCGCTGGGCACGGCGCTGACCGAGGGGCAGATCGCGGCGCTTTGGAAGATCCATCCCGAGCCCGTCGTCTGCCTCGACGGCGATGCGGCCGGCCAGCGCGCGGCGCTGAAGGCCGCCGAGGTGGCGCTGCCGCTGCTGAAGCCGGGCTATGCCCTTCGTTTCGCGACCCTGCCGCCGGGCGAGGACCCCGACAGCCTGATCAAGCGCGACGGGGCGGCGGCGATGGACAACGTGCTGGCGCAGGCAAGGGGCCTTGCGGATGTCGTCTGGGCGTCCGAGACGGGCGGCAAGGCATTCGACAGCCCCGACCGCCGCGCCGCCCTCGAAGGCCAATTGCGCGAGCGTCTGGCGAAAATCGCCGATCCGACCGTCCGGCGCGCCTACGAGAGCGACTGGATCTACACGAAGTTGCGCGGCCTCGGCCGCTCGGCCTTCGTTCCGCGCAAGGCCGGTCCCGGCAAGCCGTGGGTGCGGCCGGGCGCGGGGCCGGTGCTGGGCACCTTCCGGTCGGCGGGGGATGTCGGCCTGCTACGCACGCGCCAGGAACAGGTGCTGCTGGCGACGGCGATCAACCATCCCGCCCTGCTGACGGCCGAGGCGGAAGCCCTTGCTCTGGTTGATCTTACCGACCGCCGGCTGGAGCGTGTGCGCCGGGCATTGGTGGATTGCGCCCACGAGGCGGCCGGGGGCGAGACTCCGCTTGACACAGACGCGCTGATTGCCCACTTATCCCGCGTGGGATTGGCCGAGGACGCCCACCAGCTGACGCGGCCAACCCTTTACGAACACGGGGCTTTTGCCGATCCGACCGCTTCTGCCGAAGCGGCGCGGGTGGGCTTTGGCCACCTTTTGGCGCTTCTGTCTCGCCGTCGGATGGAAGACGAGCTGCGCGAGAGCCAGCTTGCACTCGCCCGGGACGCGACGGCGGAGAACCTGGCCCGGGTCGAGGGTCAGGCGGCCCATCTTCGGGCTCAGGTCGCCGAACTGGCGCCCGAGGACGATGGCTAGGGCCATAGGGTAGGGGAAGGGTTTTCCCAGGGCAGGGACGCGCGCCCGACGACAGCGCGTCACGCCGACCGGTCACCGACGTTACTTCAGGCAAGTTCCCGCGCGAGGCATCCGATATGTCGTCCAAGGTCAAGCCCGTCCCCGCCGCCGCACCGCGCGAAGAAGCTCCAGACGGGCCCCTGATGGACGCCACCGCCGCCCTGGTGAAGAAGATGCTCGCCCGCGGGCGCGAGCGCGGCTACGTGACCTACGACGAGATCAACGCCGTCCTTCCGCCCGACCAGGTCTCCTCCGAGCAGATCGAAGACACGCTGGCGCTGCTCAGCGAGCAGGGCGTCAACGTCGTCGAGAACGAGGAGGGCGAGGACGAGGAAGGTGCCGCCGCCAACGGAGCGGACGGTGCCGCCGAATCCGCCGGCCCGAAGGCCCCGGTTCCCGCGCGCGTGGGCGGCGAGGAACCCGAGGACGAGGAAGAGGACACCAAGCGCGGCAACATCGACGCCGATTCCATCGGACGCACCGACGATCCGGTGCGCATGTACCTGCGCGAGATGGGCTCGATCGAGCTCTTGTCGCGCGAAGGCGAAATCGCCATCGCCAAGCGCATCGAGGCCGGCCGCGAGAAGATGATCTCGGCGCTGTGCGAAAGTCCGCTGACGATGCGCGCGGTCGTGCATTGGCGCGACGCGCTGGTCGAAGGCAAGATGCTGCTGCGCGACGTGATCGACCTCGACGCGACGAACGGCGGCGGGCCGGGTGCCGCCACGCCGGGCGGCATGCCGGCGGGCGTGGCCGCGTCGGACGCGGAACCGGAAGAAGCCGAGCCGGCCGAGGGTGCTGAAGGCGGCGAAGGCGGCGAAGGCCAGCCCGCGGCCGATGCCGACGGGCAGGAAGAGAACGTCTCGCTCTCCGCCCTCGAGCAGCAGCTCAAGCCCGAAGTGCTCGAGCGCCTCGAGAAGCTGGCCGGCGTCTACAAGCGGCTCTACCGCATGCAGGAAAAGCGCATGGAAGCGCTTCTCGCCGGCAAGCAGTTCAGCCCGGTTTCCGAGAAGCACTACCAGAAGCTCAAGCAGGACCTGATCGAACAGCTCGGCGACGTGCATCTCAACAACACGCGCATCGAGCAGCTGATGGGGCAGCTCTACGACCTCAACCGCAAGCTCATCACGGCGGAAGGCCGCCTGCTGCGCTACGGTGAGGAATGCGGCGTCAAGCGCGACGAGTTCCTGTCGAAGTATTCCGGCAAGGAAGTCGACCCGCGCTGGTTCGGCCGCGTCAGCCGCCTGACCGGCAAGGGCTGGAAGAAGTTCACGACCAAGTACAAGAACGAGATCCAGCAGCTGCGCAAGGACGTGTCGGAAATCTCCGAGCGTTCCGGCCTGCCGACGGGCGAGTTCAAGAAGACGGTCAGCCAGGTCCAGCAGGGCGAGCGCGAGGCCGCGCGCGCCAAGAAGGAGATGGTGGAAGCCAACCTGCGCCTCGTCATCTCGATCGCGAAGAAATACACGAACCGCGGCCTGCAGTTCCTCGACCTGATCCAGGAAGGCAACATCGGGCTGATGAAGGCGGTCGACAAGTTCGAGTACCGCCGCGGCTACAAGTTCTCGACCTACGCCACGTGGTGGATCCGGCAGGCGATCACG
>JAEUKY010000363.1 GCA_016794005.1 Rhodospirillales bacterium | reverse complement strand
GAGCTTGCGGGCATCGGCGCGGACCATCAGCGCTTCGGCCGGAATGTCGGAGGCAAGCGTCACGTCCCGCATCTCGGCATCGGCGCGCATCAGGTCGCGTTGCGCGCGTGCGAGGGCGGCGAGATCGACGGTCGCCTCGTGTAGTCTGTCGGCAGCACCGTCGTCGCGGGCCACTTCGAGAAGTTCCTCGACGATTCCGACCAGCAGATCGGCGCCGGTCTGGATCGAGGAGAGATACTCGCGCTGCTTTGGCGTGACGGTCCCGCCGATCCCGCGCTCCAGAAGCTGCGTGAACCCGAGGATCGCGTTGAGCGGCGTGCGCAGTTCGTGACTGGCCGTCGCGATGAAGACGTCGCCGGCCCGTTTGCTCTCCGGCAGGAAAGGACGCATCACGACGATGTGCCCGCCGGCGCACCGCATCGCGTCGACGCTGACCAGCCGGAGACGGCCATTCGCGTCGAGCAGGGGGATCTCGGCCTCGCCACCCGTCGAGATCGTCGCGGAAAGTTCCAGGCGGCAACGTTCGTCGCCGGCAAGTTCGCAGATATCCGCTGGGGCCGGACCGAAGTCGCGCGCAAACGCCGCATTCGCGAAAACCACGCGGTTACCCGGCACGATCCGTACGACCGGATCGCCTACCCTCTCGGCGAGCGCATCGAGCGCCATTTCGACGGATATGGCGTTCATCGAATGCCTAGCCGGTCTCTGCCCTCTGCAAATCCGTTCATGGCACAGAGATTCAATCCCAGGCGTTCGTCCGGGGCAAGCGAATCGTGGCCTGAAATCCGCGGAGATGGACTATTTCTTTGCGCGCACGACCGAAATTTCGTCACGCAAGTGGTGCACAATGTCGACGAATTCCGGACGGAAGGCGACTTCCGGCGTCCGCGGGCGGGCGAAATCCACCTGATTGATCGAGATGATGCGGCCGGGGCGGGCGCTCATCATGAAGACGCGGTCGGAGAGATAGACCGCCTCGCGCAGGTCGTGCGTGATCAAGATGACGGTCGGGCGCTTCTTGATCCAGAGCGCCTGGACGACGTCCCAGAGTTCCTCGCGCGTGAATGCGTCGAGTGCGGCGAACGGCTCGTCGAGAAGCAGAAGTTCGGGGCTGTGGATCAGCGCGCGGCACAGCGAACCGCGCTGCTGCATGCCGCCGGAAAGCTGCCAGGGGAACTTGTCCTCGAACCCCGAAAGGCCGACGGTCGCGAGCAGTTCCTTCGCCGTCGCGACGTGCTTGGCGCGGTCGCGGCGGAACGTGCTGGCATGCGGCTCGACGATCTCGAGCGGCAGCAGCACGTTGTCCATCAGCGTGCGCCACGGCAGCATGATCGAATTCTGGAATGCCATGCCGCAGATCTTGAGCGGTCCCGTCACTTCTTCGCCGCCGACGATCACGTTGCCGGTCGTCGCGGTGTAGAGGCCCGACACAAGCTTCAGCAGCGTCGACTTCCCGCAGCCGGACGGGCCGACGACCGAGATGAACTCGCCCTTGGCGATCTTGATGTCTGCATCCTGGAGGGCGAGCGTGTCGCCGTCCTTGGTGCGGTAGACGAGGCTGACGCGGTCGATGTCGACGAAGTCCTTCGTACCGTTCGCTGCCACGTGACTCGTGCCTCCAGCCGATTTCGGAACCTGTTCGGGATCATGATCAGCAAGCTTCATGCCGGGGACTCTGCAGCAGCAGACTCGGTCGAGGCAATCGTTTTGCCTAAATTCGAGGCTGCTTGCATGCTGCATAGGCGGGCTTGGGGATCCTTGTAGGATTCCGGGCACCTAACTATGCTGCGGTGCGGTATCGGGAAGGAAAAGATGGCAAAGCTCTCCACCCATGTCCTCGACACGATGAACGGGCGCCCGGCGAAGGGAATGCGGGTCGAGTTTCTCCGGATCGGCGACGGCCGGACCGAGCCGCTTGGCGACTATCGCACCGATGCCGACGGCCGCACCGGCGGCCAGCTTCTGGACGCGGCTTCCTTCAGGCCGGGACGGTACGAGCTGCGCTTTCACATCGCCGCGTATTTCCAGGCGCTTGGCGTCGAGCTTCCCGAACCGCCCTTTCTCGATGTCGTGACGGTCGCGTTCGGGATCGCCGAGCCGGCAGGCAACTACCATGTGCCGCTGCTCGCGAGCCCGTGGAGCTATTCGACTTATCGCGGTTCCTGAGCGGAGACACGGTCCGATGGCCTTCCTGCAGCT
>JAEUKY010000332.1 GCA_016794005.1 Rhodospirillales bacterium | reverse complement strand
GTGACCGGCAACGCGGCAAGCCGGAGCAGCCAGACGGCGAACAGCACGCCGACGAACGCCAGCGGGCGCGCCAGCGCTTCGGCCCGCGCGAAGGCGTGCGGCCCGTCCGGATGCTGCGGCCGGTCAGAAATCGACGCAGCGCCCCGCACGCTCCCAGTCGCCGTAGCGCGTCGGTTCGGGCCCCTTCGGTCCGCCGATCTCGGGGGCCGGCTTGGGTGTCGCGGCAGGCTTCGCGTCGGGGGATTTCGCCGGCGCCGGATCGGGCAGCTGGGTATCGGGCTTCGCCATGCGCCTAGCATATGCGGTATCCGCACCCGGCCGGCAAGTCTTGAACCCGCGGGCCGCCGCGCTTACCTGATAGGCCATGAACTACGCCAAGACCGCCATCCTGCTGGCCGCCATGACCGGCCTGTTCCTCGCAATCGGATTCCTGCTCGGCGGCGAGGGCGGCATCGTCGTCGCCTTCGTGGTCGCCGCGGCCATGAACCTGTTCGCCTACTGGAACGCCGACAAGATGGTGCTGTCCATGTACGGCGCGCGCGAGGTCGGCCCGGACGAAGCGCCGCGCTTCCACCGCATCGTCGCCGATCTCGCCGCGCGCGCCGGCCTGCCGATGCCGAAGGTCTACCTGATCGACGATCCGCAGCCCAACGCCTTCGCCACCGGCCGCAATCCCGAGAACGCGGCCGTCGCGGCCACGCGCGGCCTGCTGGAGATGCTCGACGAGCGCGAAGTCGCCGCCGTGATGGCGCACGAGCTTGCCCACGTGAAGAACCGCGACACGCTGACGATGACCGTCACCGCGACGATCGCGGGCGCCATCGGCATGCTCGCCAACTTCGCGATGTTCTTCGGCGGCAACCGCGAGCGCGGCGGTCTCGGCCCCATCGGCACGATCGCGGTCATGATCGTCGCCCCGCTGGCGGCAAGCCTCGTGCAGATGGCGATCAGCCGCAGCCGCGAATATGCGGCCGACCGCGTCGGCGGCGAGATCTGCGGCGACCCGATGGCGCTGGCTTCGGCGCTGGAGAAGATCGCGCAGGGCGTGGCGCACATCCCCAGCGACGCGGCCGAGCGCAATCCGGCGACCGCACATCTGTTCATCATGAACCCGCTGACGGGTGCGGGCATGGACAACCTGTTCTCGACGCATCCCAACCCTGCCAACCGTATTGCGGCCCTGACCGAGCAGGCGCGCGAGATGGCGGTGGGCGGCGGGCCCGCGCGCCGCACGTCGGTGCCCGTCACGGGCCGGCGGCGCAAGCGCCCCTGGGGCTGAAGCACGGACGCTAGTCCGGCTTGCGCAGCAGGATCCAGAGATACGGGCAGAACAGCTCGTAATAGAGCCGCCGGCCGATGATGCTCGCCACGATGCGTCGCGTCAGGGACCGGCGCGGCACCATAAAGGTCAGACTGCAGCCGCTCCGCGCGGCGAACCAGACATAGAAGCGCACGATGTCGGCGAAAAAGATCCACCAGCGGTGCCGATCGCGCGGCCGCTCCAGCGGCAGGCCATAGAATTTCGTGTAGACGCCATGATTGACGTTCGGCTTGCGCTGCATTCGGCCCGGCAGCACGTCCGATACGATCGCATGCCCGGCGTTCGGCAGCGAGATCAGCACGTGGCGCTTCGATATCCGGTAGAGCTCCTCGTTGACGAGATGAAACTTCTCGAGATGTTCGAGAACATCGAACGCGCAAGTGAGATCGAAATGCCCGTCTTCGAACGGCAGTCGATCCAGCACGTCGAGATCGATCTTCAGGTCGCAGTCGCCGACCATGTCGGCCTCGAAGACCGTGTGCTCGGCGCCGAGTTCGCCGCCCAGATGCCGCCGTCCGCCGCCGCCCAGATTGAAGACCGACTTGGCGCCGATGCGCTTCACGAGGCCGGCCGCGAAACTGTTGCGCTGCTTGCGGTTCGCGTAGTCGGCGGTGACCGTCCGGTCGAGCCGCGATGCGAACTCGTCCATCAGGTCGGCACGCAGGAGGGCGAGATAGGCCGGATCCGTTTCGTAGTCGATTTTCCGCATCTTTGTGACCTATCCGAATTTTGCTCCGTGCGACGGGCGCCGATGGTACGTCGAACCCGCGACAAATCAAAGCCGACGACATACGCGAGTCCGGCTTGCGTCGCGCGCGGTTCCGGGCCAAAACGGCCTCCGGAAACGGACGGGAATCGCAATGGGAAGCTTCAGGACGGCGCTAAATCGCGGCCTTGCGCGGCTCGGCTATCGGCTCGTGCGCACGGGCCGCAACGACATGTCGGCCGTGACCGGACTGCGGCGCGACCTGGGTGCGCGCATCGAAGCGTCGTGCGACGGTACGGTCATGACAGGGCCCTTCGCGGGCATGCGCCTGCCGCCCGTCGACGCGTGGGGGGCCAACGACCGCGCGCCGCGCCTGCTCGGCACCTACGAAGCCGACCTGCATCCCGCGATCGAGGCCGAGATCGCGCGCAAGCCCGACTGGATTTTCAACATCGGGGCGGCCGACGGCTACTACGCGGTCGGGCTCGCGCGGCGCCTGCCCGACGCGCGCATCGTCGCCTACGACCCGCTGGCGCAGGCGCGCGAAGCCACGCGGCGCGCGGCCGAACTCAACGGCGTGGGCGGGCCGCGCTGGCAGTTCGCCGCCGCCTTCGATCCCGAGACGTTCGTACCGCCGGCGGAAGGCGAGCGCGGCTTCATGTTCGTGGATTGCGAGGGCTGCGAGGCCGCGTTCTTCGAATCGATGCCGGCCTCGGCATTCGCGCGGATTTCGTTGCTGGTCGAAAGCCACGATTTCATCGTGCCCGGCATCGGGCGGCGGCTTGCCGCGCATCTGGCGGCCACGCACGACGTGACAATCATCCGCGAAGGCGGGCGCGACCCCAACCGTTTCGAGATCCTGCGCAAGCTCGGCAGCTTCGAGCGCCTGCTCGCCGTGACCGAGGATCGACCAGAGTCGATGGACTGGGTCTGGGCCGTTCCGAAGGCGGCGGGCTAGACCGCCGGCCGGTCGCCGGCGCGTACGCGGCCGGTCCCCGTCAGCACGCGCAATACGCCGTAGGCCGCACCGGCCGCGATCACCGAGCTGAAATAGACGTTGAGCAGAACGGCCGCGGGAAGGAACGCGGGCCGGTTGCGCGCGACGAATCCGTAGAAGCCCGACATGCACCACGCGAACGCGGCGGCGAGCGCCGTCGGGACGGGCCACAGGACCGGCCAGATGCCCGCAACGAGTGCCGTGCCGATCGCCGCGGGTGCCGCAAGCGTTCCCAACCCGATGCGCGCCGTCGCCAGCCCGCCCGATTCGAGCTTCGGCGTGCGCAGGAAGAACTCGGCCCAGATCGACACGCGGTGGAAATAGGTGCGCGTCAGCTTCGCGAAATCCGGGAACGCGTGCTGCGACGTCATCGCGGGATCGAGCAGCAGACGGTGCCGGCGGACGATCCGGCGGCCGATCTCCTCGTTCTCGTAATCCATGCCCCACGCGAAGCTTTCGTTGAAGCCGCCGACCTCGCGGAACACCGACGCGCGGATGCCCGCGGTGCTCGCCGAGAACGTCTCGTAGGCGAACACGCCTTCGCGCGAGAAGCCGTAATAGTTAAAGTACGCCTTGTATCGCGGAACCAGCCCGTCGTTGAGCGGCTCCATCGCGTAGATGCCGCTGACGGCGTCCGCCTCGGGGATGCGCGCAAGGAAGCGCTCGATCATGTCCGGCAAGGGGCGCGTATCGCTGTCGACGAAGACCAGATACTCGCCTTGTGCCGCGACGGCGCCGCGATTGCGCGCGACGGCAGGGCCGCCGTTGCTTTCCTGCGTCAGGACGCGCACGACTCCGGGGTTCTCGGCGGCGAGCGCGCGGGCCAGATCGGGCGTCCCGTCGCGCGAGGCGTCGTCGACGATGAGGATTTCCAGCGGCGGGACGCTACCGTGCAGCAGCGCTTCGACGCACACGCGCAGCGTGGCGGTCGCGTTGTAGGCCGGGATGACGACGCTGACCGAGGACGGCAATCAGCTTTCCGCCTTGACCGGGGCGCCGGGGCTGCCGGCCGGCCGGCGGGCGCGCGTGCCGATATTGCCGATCGTGCGCGCGACCATGCTCGGATAGTTCGAGTAGCCCCAGACGGCGCTGGCGGCGAGCGCGCACTCGAACGAGCACTTGCACTTCGATTCCTTGATCCAGTCGCGCATCTTCTCGTTCTCGTGCTGCGCGAGAAGGCGCTTCAGGTCGTAGTCGTTGTCGCGCAGCTTGCCCATCGACTTGCCGAGGATCTCGCACGGATAGACCTCGCCGGTCTCGCTGACGACGACCAGCTTCCGGCCGGCCACGCAAGGCGACACGAACTCGTCGTCGAACACCACGCGCAGGAGATTGTCGCGCGCGACGTCCGAAGCGGCGCGCCAGACCGGATAGAGGAACCGCGTCTCGCGGTTCTTCTCGCGATCGCGCAGGAACTCGTAGATCGCCTCGTATTTCTGCCGCGCCTTGGTCTTGTAGCCTTCGGTGCGGATGTCGCCGCGCGCGAAGGTGACCGAGATGTTGTCGAAATCGAAATTCCTGTCGAGATACTTCACTGTGTCGAGCAGCGTGTCCTCGGACTGGGCGGTGAACACCGAATTGGAATCGAGCGTCAGGTTGGGAAAGCGCGCGCGCATCGCGGCCATCCGCGCGTAACATTCCTCGATCTTGCGGAACGAGCCCGGCATCGAGCGAAGCGTGTCGTGCGCCTCGCCGATGCCTTCGACCGAGAACACCAGCCGGAAATACGTGTCCGGATAGGCCGGCAGGATCTCGGCGAAGAACCGTTCCATGCGGTCGCCGAGCGAGGCGTTCGTCGGGATCGTCACGAAGCGCGGCGTCGTGTTGTCGAGCCAGGCGCGCGTGACCGCTTCGAGATCGGAGCGGATGAACGCCTCGCCGCCGGTCATCGAAAGCTGGATGAGCGGACCGACGCTGGCGGCGATCTTGCGGATTTCCTCGACGGTCAGTTCGTCCGGCTTCAGGCCCTTCTCGATTTCGGCGCCGTAGAAGCAGAACTTGCAGCGGAAATTGCAGCGGTTCGTCACGTAGAAAATCAGATAGCCGACCTGATTCGGGTCGGCGAACGAACGCACGTTGCGCCCGAGCTTGCGCAGGCGGTCGGACAGGGGTTTCGAAACGGAATCGGTCATTTGGCGGGTCGGCTCGCTGGTTCGATACCCCGGGGCGGAATCGGGGGCCAATCTAGTGCCCGACCGACGCGAATTCAATTGATCCCGGAAGGCCTTGACCTTGAACCCGATATGGTCAATTCCCCGCCGCCGGACTTTCGGTCTCGACGGCGGCGCCGTCGACGCGGTCGGCGCGCGCGATCGCCACACCGCCGAGAATCAGGACCACCGCAAGGGCGAGCGCCTGGAGGCGGCTCATCGAGCGGGGATGCTGGCGGCGGATCGGGGCGAAATCGGTCATTGCGATTTTCCGTGGGCGCGTATCGATTCCCTATTCCCGCCGATAACGCAAGCGCCATGCCGCTTATTCCTTGAACGGCGGCGCATGATCGCCCATTTTCCGTCCCCCATGGCCAAGTCCCGGAAAGACCTGCACCCACAAGCCGTGGCATCCGCCCGCGCGGTCGCCCGCGACCTGTTGGATCAGGTCCTCCGGAAGTACCGCACGCTCGACGAAGCGTCCGGCCTGGTGCGCGGTTTCGCCGATCTCGAGCCGCGCGACCGGGCCTTCGCCCGCCTGCTGGCCGCAAGCGTGCTGCGCCGGCGCGGCAGTCTCGACGGCGTGCTGGCAAAGTGCCTCGACAAGGGCGCCCCGCCCCAGCCGGTCGAGACGATCCTGCGGCTGGGCGCCGCCCAGCTGCTGCTGCTCGACACGCCCGACCACGCCGCCGTCGGCGAGACCGTGGCGCTTTGCGGCCGCCGCGAGGCGAGCCTGAAGGGCCTCGTCAACGCCGTGCTGCGCCGCGTGGCGCGCGACGGCAAGGCGATGCTGGCCGGACTGGACGCCGCGCGCCTCGATACCCCGCCCTGGCTGTGGCACGTGCTGTCGACCGCGCATGGCGAGACGGTCGCGCGCGCGGTCGCCGCCGTCCATGCGAGCGAGCCGCCGCTCGACCTGTCGGCGCGCGCCGACGCCGAAGGCTGGGCCGCGAAGCTGGGTGCCCGGCTTCTGCCCAACGGTTCGCTGCGTCTGGCGGACGGAGGCAGCGTCGCCGACCTGCCCGGCTTCGCCGAAGGCGCATGGTGGGTGCAGGATGCCGCCGCCGCCCTGCCCGCCCGCCTGCTCGGCGACGTGTCGGGCAAGGACGTGCTCGATCTTTGCGCCGCACCCGGCGGCAAGACGCTCCAGCTGGCGGCCGCAGGGGCCCGAGTCGTGGCGGTCGATCAGTCGGCCGCACGGCTCGGCCGGTTGCGCGAGAATCTCGCGCGCACGGGCCTGACGGCGGCGTGCGTGGCCGCCGACGTCGCCGTGTGGAAGCCGGAAGCCCCGGTCGGGCACGTGCTGCTCGACGCGCCCTGTACGGCCAGCGGCACGCTGCGCCGACATCCCGAGATCGCGTACCTGAAGTCGCCGGCCGACGCCGACAAGCTGGTCGGCGTGCAGGACCGCCTGCTCGACGCCGCGGCGGCGATGACGGCGCCGGGCGGCACGCTCGTCTATGCCGTGTGCTCGCTCGACCCGCGCGAGGGCCGCAGCCGCGTCGCCGCGTTCCTTGCGCGCGACAAGGCGTTCGCGCGCCGGAAGGTGGATCCGGCCGAGATCGGCGGCGACGCGGCGCTCGTGTCCGGCGACGGCGATCTCGTCACGCTGCCCTGCCACTGGGCCGAGGCCGGCGGGATGGACGGATTCTACGCGGCGCGCCTGGTGCGGCGGGCTTGAGCGCGCCCCGCGTCGCGCGATAGGGTCCGCCCATGGCCGACTCCTTCGCGGGCAAGCGCGTTCTTCTGACCGGACATACCGGATTCAAGGGGGCGTGGCTGCTCGTCTGGCTCGAGATGCTGGGCGCCAAGGTGTGCGGCATTTCGCTGGAGCCGCCCACGAAGCCGTCGCTCTTCGCGCTGATCGACGGCGCCAGACGCTGCGTGCGCCACGAGATCTGCGACATCCGCGACGCCGCGCGTCTTGCGCGGATCGTCGCCGAGTTCGCGCCGGAGACCGTCATCCATATGGCGGCGCAGCCGCTGGTGCTGCCCTCGCTCGACGATCCGGTCGACACGTTCTCGACCAACGTGACCGGCACAGCAAGCGTGCTCGACGCGTGCCGGAAGGCCGGCGGCGTTTCGCGCATCGTCGTCGTCACCAGCGACAAGGTCTACGCCAACGACGGCGGCGGGCGCGCGTTCGCGGAAGGCGACCGGCTGGGCGGGCACGATCCCTATTCCGCCAGCAAGGCGGCGTGCGAGATCGTCGTCGACAGCTTCCGGGCAAGCTACTTCGCCGGCAAGGTGCCGCTTGCGACCGCGCGCGCCGGCAACGTGATCGGCGGCGGCGACTGGGCGGCGTACCGCGTGTTGCCCGACGCGGTGCGGGCACTGGAAGCCGGCAAGCCGCTGGTCCTGCGCCGGCCCAACGCCGTGCGGCCGTGGCAGCACGTGCTCGATCCGCTGGCGGGCTATCTGATGCTGGCCGCACGCCCGATCGACGACGCCTTCAATTTCGGGCCCGAGGCAACCGAGAAGCGCACCGTCGCCGATCTGGTCGACGCGTTCGGCCGGCATTTCGCCGGCAAGCCCGGCTGGACGCTGGAGAACGCCGAGATCCCGCCCGAAGCGCCGTACCTGACCCTATCGGCCGAGCGCGCGCGCGACGAGCTGGGCTGGAAGCCGAAGCTCGATTTCGCGCCCGCCGTCGAATGGACGGCCGCCTGGTATGCCGAATGGCGCAAGGGCGGCGACATGGCGGCGGTCACGCGCCGGCAGATCGAGGCTTATCTCAGGCTTTAGGCGTGTGGCGCCTGCTATGCCAGGCCCACGCGTCGGCGACGATCGTGTCGAGTGCTGAGGATTTCGGCTGCCAGCCCAGTTCGCGCATCGCCGACGACGGATCGGCGACCAGCGCCGGGCTGTCCCCCGCCCGGCGCGCGCCGAACGAATGCGGCACCGGCCGTCCCGCGATGCGGCCGACCGTGTCGACGACCTGGCGCACCGAATAGCCGGTGCCGGTGCCGAGATTGAAGGGTGCGCCGATCCTGCCCGCGAGGGCACGCCGGATGCCCAGCACGTGTGCGGCCCCCAGATCGACCACGTGGATATAATCGCGCAGGGCCGTGCCGTCGGGCGTGGGATAGTCGTCGCCGAAAATCGTCAGCGGCGGACGCGTGCCCATCGCCGCCTGGCAGGCGAGCGGGATCAGGTGGCTTTCCGGCGAATGGTCTTCGCCGATGCCGTCGGCCCATGCGGAACCGGCGGCGTTGAAGTAGCGGAACGCGATCCAGGCCAGGCCGCGCGAACGCGCTTCGGCCGCCAACACCGCTTCGACCGCGAGCTTCGTTTCGCCGTAGGGATTGGTCGGCCGCTTGGGATGGCTTTCGGCCATCGGCACGGTTTCGGGCTCGCCATAGACCGCCGCGGTCGACGAGAAGACGAACGCGCCGACTTTCGCCGCGCGCAGCCGGTCGAGAAGAACGAGCGTGCCCGAAACGTTGTTCTGCCAGAATCGCACCGGCTCGCGCACCGACAGGCCGACCTCGATCGATCCGGCCAGATGCACGCACGCGACGACGCCGTGCGCGGCGATCGCCGCGTCGAGTGCGGCTGCGTCTTCGATCTTCGCGCGGACGAACGGGCCCCACTTCGCGAACTCGCGATGCCCGGCGCTGAGATCGTCGTAGGCGACCGGAACGAACCCGGCGCCCGCGAGCGCGCGGCAGACATGCGCGCCGACGAAGCCCGCGCCGCCGGTGACGAGGACCGAAGCTCCGGTCACCGGTCCGATACTCGCTTGAAGGCCCATTTCACCGAGATTCCCCGCGCGTCGGCCGTCCCGGCCGCGACGATCTGTTCGCTGCGACGCGCCATTCCGCGCGCGGCGAAGGAAACGCTTTCGCCGATCTCGAGCGCTGCGCCGGCCGCCTGCAGGCGCCACGCCTGGCCGCTGGGGGTACGCAGCAGCGCCGCCGCCCCGTTCTGCACGATCGACGCCTGAAGATCGGGCGCGAGATGGAAACGGACCGCGAAACGGGCGCTTGCCGAGACCCGCCCGCCTTCGACGGGAACGAGCGAGTCTTCGCCGCGCACGTCGCGGCCGTCGTTCGCGACGAAGATGCGCCGGACATGCGTGAAGCCGAAATCGCGCGCGTAGCCGTCGTGCTTCATCTCGAGCCAGGTGTTGCCGTCGACCTCGTCGCGATGGCCTTCCACATGCGGCACGCGCCGGGTCAGGCCGTCCGGTATCGGCTCGCTCGAGCTCGTGTCCTCGAGCGTAAGCGTCGAATGCGCGGGCGTGGCGCGCAGCGCGAGCGACCAGTCCGAACTGTCGCCGGGACCGGCGCCGCAATTGACGACGATGCGATCGCGGCCGCTCGACAGCTCGAACGAAAGCGCGCCGGCGTGCGCGGACGCGTCGAAGCCGGGTCCGGGCGGCGCTCCGCAGTCCGCGATCAGCAGCAGCCTGTCGACCGCGACCCGCTCGAATCCGGCGGCGCGGGCGCTGGCGGGAGCGGGTTCGGCGGAGCCCGCGCGGGCAAGGACCGCGTCGATGCGGCGCGGATCGCCCGAGTTGGTGTTCTCGAAAAGCGCGAATCCGCCGTCGCCGTGGCGGAAGAACCGGACGGCCGGGACCAGCGCGTCGATCGCGGAATTGAGGTCGGCAGGCGCGGCGGCGTCGCAGATCTCCAGCGCGCCGCGCGCGGCCGTCAGCAGCGTCAGGGCCTCGAACTGGGCGCCGCCGCCGCGTGCCGCGTGGAATCCGTCGTCGAGCAGCTGCCGGCGCGCCTCGATCCCAAGGCGCTGCGCCGTCGCGACGATATCGCGGCCGGAGACGAGGCCGCAGGCCTGCGCGTAGACGAGTCCGCACAATGCGGCGAGCCGCGCGACGCCCGCCGGGGCGGAAGGCGCCGCGCGCGCGAGATGGCGAGCCTGACGCGCCGCGGATTCGAGGAACATCGGACCGAACCTGTCGCCCTCGCCGCGCGAAAGAAACGGCGCGTGCGCGAGCCATGCGGCGAGCCGCCGGCCGGTCGTCGCCGGATCCCACGCGCCCGGCCGCCACCCGGGATTCGCGTAGATCCAGTCCTCGACCAGCGCGCGGGCGCGCGATTGCGCGGCTTCCGTACCGCAGGCAGCCAGATCGTCGAGCCATTCGAAGGCGTTCAGCTCGTCGAGCGCGGCGTCGGAAATGCCGGCCGCGAACCAGTCAGGCCGTTCGGCCGGAAGTCCGCGTCCGGCGCATGCCAACATGCCGCCAACGATGGACTCGCCGCGCGCCGCCGATCCCGCGAGCGGTGCGGGCACCAGACGCGCCAGACGCGCCGGCGTGCGGCCCTTCAGAAGAAAACCGTAGAAAGGCGTCGAGCGCCAGAAATCGGACCAGCGCGATCGCCGCCTGCGCCTGACCATCTGCTAGGCCCCGCGCAGCGCGCGCAGATTGGCTTCGTAGCGCGGGCGCCCGCCCGCGAACGCGGCCGTTCCCGCGACGAGGACGTCGGCGCCGGCCGCGCGCACGCGCGCGGCGGTCTGCGGATTGATGCCGCCGTCGACCTCGAGATCGATGCGCCGCTCCGTTCCGGCGCAGAGGGCGTCGATGCGCGCGCGCAGGGCGGCGATCTTGTCGAGCGCGCCCGGAATGAAGCCTTGCCCGCCGAAGCCCGGATTGACGGACATGACGAGGACGAGATCAGCGTCGGGCAGCAGCGGGAAAACGGACTCGACCGGCGTGCCCGGATTGATCGCGATCCCCGCGCGCTTGCCGAGGCCGCGCACGAGCTGCAGCGTGCGATGCACGTGCGGCCCCGCTTCCGGATGCACGGTGATGATGTCCGCACCGGCTTCGGCGAAGGCCGCGACATAGGGATCGACAGGCGAGATCATCAGATGCACGTCGAACGGCCTGTCGGTGTGCGGCCGCAGGGCCCTGACGACGGCCGGCCCGATGGTCAGATTCGGAACGAAATGCCCATCCATCACGTCGACGTGGATGTAATCCGCGCCCGCCGCCGAAATCGCCCGGACCTCGTTGCCGAGATCGGCGAAATCGGCCGCCAGGATCGACGGTGAAAGGCGAAGGGGAAGCTGCAATTCGGGCGGTCCGGCAAGTCGTGTGAATCGGGTGTCCATATAGCAGGTTGGTTCCGGCGGATGAATGCCCGCAGCACCGCCGCACGGCATTTATCAGATGGCTTTCCGCCTGCCCGTCGCTATAATGAGCCGAATATTCTTCTAAGTATCTGAAAATCTTGAGAAAAATAGAGATTTCGACCTCGCCGACCGATGCCGACGCCACCAATCATCCGGGTAATTTGCGCCGTCTTCGGCGTCGTCGCCGTCGTTCTGGCGGCGGCGGTGCCGGAGTCCGCCGGCGCGCAGCCCAAGCCCGACCTGCCGTCGATGATTTCCGCCGACGAAGTCACGTCCGACGAAGAGTTCGGGATCGTGACCGCGACCGGAAAAGTGGAGGTGACGCAAGGCGAGATGCTGCTGAAGTCGGACTCGCTTTCCTATAACCGCCGGTCCGGCGTCATCACCGCCACGGGAAATGTCGGTCTGGTCGACGCCGACGGCACCGTCGTCTTTTCGGATTTCCTCGAGCTGACGGGCGATTTCCGCGACGGCATCGCGCAGAACTTCCGCGCGCTGATGGCCGACCAGTCGCGCTTCGCAGCCGTGACCGCGCGGCGTTCGGACGGCACGCGCACGGTCATGCGGCGCGCGACCTACAGCCCCTGCCAGCCTTGCGCCGACAACCCGACGCGCGCGCCGATCTGGCAGATCCGCGCCGAACGCATCACGCACGACCAGGCCGAAAAGGAAGTCACCTACAAGAACGCCTGGATCGAGTTCGGCGGCGTACCCGTCGCGTATACGCCCTACATGTCGCACCCGGACGGCTCGGAGAAACGAAAGTCCGGCTTCCTGATGCCGGATGTCAGCTCTTCGTCGCAAGTCGGGACGATGGTCGGCGTCCCTTACTACTGGGTGATCGGCCCGTCGGCCGACGCGACGATCACCCCGATCGCCCTGTCGAACGACTATCCGATGCTGACCGGCGAATACCGCGAGCGCGCCCGCAACGGCCAGATCGAGTATCGCGGCGCGTTCATGAATACGCGACGCGAGGGCGAGGGCTTCGGCGACCATCGCGGCTACATCAGCGGCCGCGGCAATTTCGATATCGACAACGACTGGCGATGGGGTTTCGACGGTTCGCGCGCGACGGACAAGACCTTCATCGACCGCTACCGCCTGCGCCAGCGTTTCGCGTTCCTCGACCAGAACGTGCTCGAAAGCCGGCTCTATACCGAAGGCTTCCGCGATCGCGGATTCGCCGCCCTGAACGCCTTCAGCTACCAGGGCCTGCGCCCGGAAGACAGCATGTCGACCGCGCCGCTCGTCCTGCCTGCGGCGGAGTACAGCTGGTATGGCGAACCGGGAGCTTCCGGCGGGCGCTTCGCGTTCGAGGCCAATTCGGCGTCGATCTACCGCAGCCAGGGTCTGCGCGCGCAGCGCGGCTCGATGGTCGCGAGCTGGCTCCTGCCCTACACGACCAACAGCGGCGAGGTCTATTCGCTCGGCGCGTCCGTTCAAGGCGACCTGTTCCACGCGAGCCGCATCGGCTCGACGACGCGCGAATTCCGTCCGGAAGAAGACGGCACGAACGCGCGCGTGATGCCGGAGGTCTCGATCGGCTGGCGCTATCCGCTCGTCCGGCAGATGCCGTCGGGCCGAATGCTCGTCGAACCCATCGCCGCGGTCTACGTCGCGCCGAACATGGGCAACCAGGCCTACCTGCCCAACGAGGACAGCCTCGGATTCACGTTCGACGATACGAACCTGTTCCGGCGGAACCGCTTCTCCGGCTTCGATCGCCTCGAGAGCGGCGTACGGTCGGTCTACGGCGCCAACACGGAATACTCGAACGTGTACGGCCAGCGTTTCTCGGTATTCCTCGGCCAGCAGTTCCGCACGCGGACGGAGTCCGCCGCAAGCGCGGGCTCGGGGATCGATTCCCGGTTCTCGGATTTCGTCGGCCGCATCAACGCGGCCCCGCATACGTGGGTTTCGGCGACGTACCGCTTCCAGGTCGACAGCGCCAACCGCGAACTGCTGCGATCGGTCAGCTCGATGTCGCTCGGACCGGCGGCGCTGCGCTACTCGCTCTCGCACGTGCGCATCGATCGCGCCCTGCAGCCGACCGCGCAGGCCTCGATCAACCAGCTCGGCCATGCGGTGACGGCCGTCGTCTCGGAGTACTGGCGCTTCCAGGGGCGCGTCATCCAGCAGCTCGGCGCCGACGACGGCATCCTCGTGGCCGGCGGAACGCTCATCTACGAGGACGACTGCTTCGTATGGGGGCTCGACCTGACCCGCCGCAACATCGGCCGGGCCGAGATTCCGCCCGACACGGCATTGCTGTTCAGGATCGCGCTGAAGAATCTCGGCGAGCTTTCGCTCCGCGGATTCTGACCCGGATCAGCCGCCCGACGCCGGGCGCTTGAGTGCGAGTGCGAGTTGGTTTCGGATATCCTCGGCGATCAGCACCAGGACGCGGCCGCGCGCATCTTCCAGACTCGCCCGGGTCGCGTATTCGGACACGGTGATTTCGTAGTCCGTCGTGAACGTACTGGTACCCGCCGCGATCTTGCGGCCTTGCCGGTCAACAAGATCGAACATCGCAACCGCCGAATAACTGCTCCGGCTGATCACGTCGTCGCGACGCAGCGCGATCGTCTGGCGAGGCTCCTGCAGGCGTATCGACAGCGTGTATTGCGCGGCGACCGCCGCAGCACCCCGCGGCGTGAGACTGTCGAGCAGCGCGTTTCGCAGGAGCTGGCCGGAACGGTCGGGGATCGGCGCGACGCGAATCGCAGCGAGATTGTCGGTTACCGAGGCGCCCGTTTGCCGGCCGAGCAGCGGCTGGAACCCGCATCCGGCAAGCAGCGTCGCGCAGAAGAACATCGCGGTGAGGCGGCGGTGGAAGCTGGACAATTCTCGCACTCCTAGACGCGGCCGGTTCCGGCCTGCATTCCGGCGGCGGCGCGCGACGTGGCGCCGAGCCGGTGCAGCGCCAAGAATAGCCGATTGAATGCCGCGTCGGGAAGGACTGCGGTCGCCAGCAGGAGGCCCCAGACGAGCGCCAGCGGATGGGTCGACGGGTGGCCGCGCCACCTGCGCCAGAGATCGAGAAGCGCGCCGAACGAGTAGATGTCCGCGTGTTTTGCGCGGATGCGCCGCCACAGCGCCGCATGGCGCCGTTGCGACACGCTCTGCAACATGCCGGTCGACTGGCGGCGGTACCGGAACAGGGGCGATTCGACCTGGATGCCGCGAACACCGAGCTTGGAGATGCGGATGTTGAATTCCCAGTCCTCGTAGCCTTCGCGCATCGTCTCGTCGTAGCCGCCCGCCTGCGTCCAGACCGTCCTCCGCATCAGCAGGCAGTAGGGCAGCTGGTTCGTCGCAAGCTGCTCGAACAGGTTCCACGTCTTGCGCACGACGCCGCGCTCATCGCCGAAAACCTCGATCTGCGCGTAGGCGTAGCCTGCGTCCGGCGAAGCGTCGAGTGCAGCAACCGTCAGGGCGAGCATGTCGGGAGCGATCTCGTCGTCGGCGTCGAGCGGCAGCACATAGGTGCCACGAGCAGCCGCGAAGCCTGCGTTCCGCGCCGACGACAGGCCGCCATTCGGCTTGCGCACGAGACGCACGCCGCCGCCGATCGATTCGAGAAACGCCGCCGTCGCCGGATCGGTTGATCCATCGTCGACGACGATGATCTCGTAGTCTCCGAAGCTCTGCGCCCGCACGCTCGCCAAGACCTCGGTAAGATAGCGGTGCGCGTTGTAGCAAGGGATAACGACGCTTACCCTAGGCATCGTCAGCACCCGCATCGGGCCTACACTGCGCCCAGATCTCGCCCCACAGCGTCACCCGTTCGACGACCGAAAGGCCCGCCGACGCCATCTCGGCCGCGAATTCCGCCCGCGTGTGTTCGATAAAATGCTCGGGGTCCGACATCCAGTTCGCACCGACCTCGCGCCGCATGGCCAGCTTCCAGTCGCGCTCGAACAGCGGTACGCGAACTAGGATCGTGGCCGGCCGTGCCGTCGCGACGAGCGCCTTGAGGAAGCCGACGCGATTCTCGATGTGTTCGAGCACGTTCGAGAGGACCACGACGTTCCAGGGCCCGGCGGGCAGCGAGACCGTCGCATCGGCGCGCGCGAAGGAAAGATTGGGCGGGTTGTCCGCTGCCTGCGCCGCCGAAAGACGGCTTTTGTCGAGTTCGACGCCCAGGACCGTCGCGGACGGCCGAGCGCGCGCGATCGAGCGTGCCACCGCTCCGTAGCCGCAGCCGACATCCAGCACGCACGAACCGTCGGGTATCCGCTCGACGAAGAAGTCGTGATAGCGCGTCAGGCGATGCTTGGGATGCTCGCCCCGCCCCAGGGCTGTCGCGCGCTCGTTGATCGCGAGGTCTAGTGCATCCTCGATCGCGAAGAGATTGCGCAAGCCGGTCCGGGGGTCACCGGCGCGCCCTTCGAGAACGAAAAGACCGAGCGCCAAGGCTCTGCGCAGGCGGGCCGGCAGCACGCCCCAGATCGCCGCAGCGACATCGGCCAATCTGAGAAATAGGGCCTTCATCGCGTCAGGCTTTCGAAGACGGTTCGATGGCGCGCGATCCAATGGCCTATGTCGAAATGCGCTGCGGCCCGCTCGCGAGCCGCAGCGCCAAATCTGCCTCTGTCGGCCGCGACGTCGTGCATTGCCTGCGCGAGCACAATCTCATCAGGAACCTGCGGTTCGTCCCAGGATTCGGGCACCTTCACGCCGATCCCGGCATCGCCGACAAGCTCCGGCACGCCACCGCTGGCCGAGAACACGACCGGCAAACCACAGGCCATCGCTTCAATCACCGCGTTTGGGCAGGCATCGTTGTGTTTGGTCGAAATATATATATGCGCGGCGCGATAGATGTCAGGCGCGATCGCCTGCGTATACCGGCCCTTGAACTCGAGGCGATCCGCAATGCCGAGCGCTTCGGCGAGGGAGCGCGCGCGTTCCTCGACTGTCGGCGCAGCCCATCCGGCAAGTCGCAGCCGCGCGTCGAGGCCTCCGGCGACGACATTGGCGAAGCCACGAATAGCATTCTCGATTCGATAGTAGAGATGGGCATCCATCTTGCCCGTCATCAGGAACACGACCGGCCCGTCGGGAATCGCGGGAGCAGGCGTGAATCGCGACGTGTCGACGGCATTGTAGAGCACCTCGCCCGGCCCTTCGCGTGGCCCAAGAAAGAGATCGGCGCCGCGGCGGCAGAACTCGCTCTGCCAGAATACGTGCGCCGCCTGCCTGTACGTGCGGGCCATTCGCGCATTCTCGCCGCGCCAATCGCCGCGATACCACGCCGGATAGAACAGGCCATTCTGGTTGTGCACGATCGGAATGCCGCGAAGCCGCAGCAGCGCGAGCGCAAAGTCCGGAAGGTACGGCGCATTGCTGAGTGCATATACGAGGTTGTAGTCAATCTGGTGCTCGGGGAAATACTCGATCAGGCGACGGACCTTGACGAGCGGCCCGCCGACATCGCCGACGAGAGCGCCGCCGTAGTATACGCGCGGTGCACCCCGGCGACCGGAGAACGGCGCCGTGATGACTGCGCTGGCGCCCAAGGCAATGCCGTACGAGAGGCGCGCCAGTTTCTTGACGCGCGTTATTCTGCGCCGCTCGTCAGTCATGAAACTTGGGGCTTGCGCGCCACGGCCATGACGTTGTGCGCGATGAGGCCCGACCATACGAATGGCGCAATGGCGCCGGCCAGATAACGGCTGAACTTCCAGCTCCAGTGCAATCCGAAATTTACGGATAGAAACCGCAGAACGCCTTGGCGCTTGGCGACCAGCCGTATCTCCGCGACCTCGAACCCGTTGCGCGTAAGCGCCTGCTGGAGCTCGCCACGCGTGAACCGCCATTGGTAGAAACGCGTGGAAACCGAATCGTGCTTCGCCGCTACCGACCGCGCGAAGGCGGCAGCAAATGCATGGCGCAGATTGTCGAAGGGAATTCGTACGAACAGATAGCCGCCAGGCTTCAGAATGCGCCATGCCTCGCGCACGCAGCCGTCGATGCCGTCTTCGAAATGCTCGAACGTGCCCCACGAGAAATAGCCGTCGAACGTGTCGTCGGCAAAGCCGGTATCGCGGATGTCGCCGACATGGAATTCCTGGTCGGGAAACACAATCCGCAGCTGGGCAATCGTTTCGGCGGACAGGTCGAGCCCGACGGTCGGGTACCCTTGACGCGTGAAATACGCCGTCCATTCTCCCAGACCGCAGCCGCCGTCGAGCAGACGTGCACCCTGGGGCAGCCGCGGCAGGTAGCGCTGCATGATGCGGAACTCTTCCTGGCGCAGTACGCGGCTGGTTGCCGCCTTGGGCCCACCCTCCTGCCGCCAGACGTTGGTCCAATGGTCAGCGACGAACGCGGCTTCGCCCTGGGCGGCACTCTTGGCCTCGACGACCATGTAGTCTTTGCGCATGGAAATGCTCGCTGTCATTGCCGGCGAAGCCGGACGACCCGTTTATTCGACCACGGCGGACGATTGGTCAAGTAGGACTTGACGCAAGCTACAGGCGCCGTTATTCGCAGGTTTCGTTGCACATTGCCGCACGTACGCACGCGGCCGAAGGAACCCATGTCGATGCTCAGTTTGGGCGGCAAGACCGTAGCCGTCACCGGCGGTGCCGGCTTGATTGGGTCGTTTCTGGTCGAAGATCTGCTGGCTCTCGACGCGCGAGTCGTCGTCGTGGACGATTTTTCGACCGGATCGCCGGCGCATCTCGCCGCGGTCTCGGGACGGATCGAATTGCGCGAGGGCGATCTTGAAGCGCCCGGCGTGGCCGCGCGTTGCCTCGACGGCGCGCAGATCGTATTCCACTTGGCCAGCCGCGCTTTCGGCGTCGGCTATGGCGCAAAGCGCCATCTGGAGATATGCCTGCACAACGAGCGCGTGACGAACAACATGGTTGAAGCCCTGGCCGCCCGACCGCCGGAGTTCGTGCTGACCGTTTCGTCATCCTGCGTGCATCGTGACGATGGGCCGGACACGTTTCCCGAATTGCCGGTCTATGACGGCGAGCCGGAGCGCGTGAACAGCGGGTATGGCTGGGCGAAGCGCTTCATGGAAACCAAGTTCACGATGCTTTCGCAGGTCGCCGGCGTGCCGGTCGCGATCGCGCGACCGGTCAACATCTATGGCGAGCGCTATCGCTGGCGCGGTACCAATAGTCAGGCGATTCCGATGCTCGTCCACAAGGTCATGAGCGGTATGGATCCGGTCGTCATCTGGGGTAGCGGACGACAGCGGCGTAACTACATGCACGCCAAGGACTGCGCGACGATCCTGCGCCGTCTGGTGGAGGCAAATGCTGCCGGCCAGACCGTCAATGTCGGCTTCGAGGACACCATCTCGATGGCCGATCTTGTCACGGCGATCCTCGCGGCAACCGGCGCAAATGTGCGTACCGTGTTCGACACGACGAGGCCCGAAGGGCGTTTCGTAAAATCGGCAAATTCGACTCGCCTACGTTCTATCATCGGCGAAGTGGCGCCGAAAATCGGTCTTCGGGACGGGCTCGTCCGGATGACCGACTGGTTCCGCGGTTTACCCGAAGAGGACAGACGTCCGCTTCACGGCTAGTCAGCCACGCAGCAGCGGTGAGTAGATTTTCTCCCAGTGGGCTACAGAGATAGCCGACCAGTCGTAGGCCGCGATGTCTGCGTGCGCGGCGACGGTCCATGCGCGCGCATGCGCCGGATTCGCCAGCGCATCGGCCGCCCGCGCCACGAATGCCCCGACATCGCCGACCGGCACGAGGGCACCGTTGACGCCATCGCGGATCATGTCGGATGCCATGCCGCAATCCGCCGCGACGATCGGAACGCCGGAGGCGAAGCTTTCCGGGATCGCCTTGGGTCCGCCTTCCTCCCGCGAGGTCATCAGATAGAGGTCGAGTGCCGCGTAGGCGTCCGCGATCTTCATATAGTCGTCAAGGAAGACATGGCGAAATGGGACGCCGGCCGCCGCGAGTCCGGCCTTGACGTAGCCGCGCGCAGGCCCCGTCAACAGCGCCATCACCGGCAAGCCGCGTGCGCGCAGCGCCGCCATCGCCGCCACGAAGATGTCCGGCCCCTTGATGAGCTTGGGCTCGTTCCCATCGCCCCAGCCCACGCCGTCCTTCTGGAAGGAACCGACCGCGATCGCGTCATCTGGGATGCCGAAGGACTCGCGCGCGGCAGCCCGTCGTGCGACATCTGCTGGCACAAAGTGGCGCGTGTCGACCCCGATCGGTATCCGCACGACGCGTTCCTTCGGAACGCCCCATTCGACGAGACGTCGCTCCATGAGCGAGGCCGCCGTCACGACGCAGGCGACCCGATCCAGGCGCGCAAGGAAGGCTTCGACGTCGCGCGCCGCGTCCGGACCGTCGTCCGGCTTTCCGTGGAAGTAGGTCACGACATAGGCGGGCCCGATCGGGAGATGGGCGCTCCACGCGTTCCACAAGAAGTGGGAACCGAAATGCACGACTGGTCCGGCACTCCGCCACGGGCTCTCCGAGATGCGCGCCGTGCCAGGCCTCAGCGCTTCGATCCCACGCGTGATGTAGAGGCCGTCCCAGCGGATGGACCAGTCGTTGCGCTCGACGACGAACGTCACTGGACAGGGCGACAGCCGCAGACCCGGCAGGCGTCCGGCCTGCGCGAGCAGCGTACGCCCGCATTCGCGAAGAAGCGCTTTCACGCCGCCACTTGCGCGCGAAGGAAGGCCGCGGGCGAACGCCACAGGCGACGCGCGGCGACAATCTCGCGGCGGCGGGCCAGAATCTCGTCGAAAGCAGCTAGCCAGTCCGTGCACATCCGACGTGCGGTCCACGGATAGGCGGGCATCTTCGCGTGCGCGGCCGCGTAGCCTGCTGTCAGCCGCCCGAACGCCGCGACGAAGTCACCCGGGCCGTCGAACACCTCGCCGAAGCCCGCGCAGTACTCCGGAAGGCAGCCGCTATTGCGGTAGAGAAGCGGCAGGCCGCAGCAGGCCCCCTCGTTCTGGTGGTTGCCGCCGGGTTCGAACTGCGACGCGGTGACGTAGGCATGGTGCCGCCGCAGTTCGTCGGCAAGCGCCTTGCCGGACAGTGGCGGCACGTAGGATGCATTGCGGAAGCGGAAACCGGCAGGCAGATTGCCGACGTAAGTGAAGGCAAGCCGCGCGCGCCACTCGGGCGCGTCGAGAAGCGCATCGATCGCCGAATAGACGTCGAAGCCCTTCATCGCGTTGAAGCCCCAGTGGTGCGTCACGAGTCGCAACGGGCCCGTGCCGTCCCACGGAATCTGGCCGGAACCATTGAACATCGCGTCGTCGGCGCCGTTGCGCAGGATCTTGAAAGGCGTACGCCGGTTCGCGCGCCAGACGGGTAGTTCGGTCAGCCATTTGCCGACAAACGCGGTTACGTCGGCGCAGTAGTTCGCGCGCGCCAGCATCGCGTCGACATGCCGCGTACCCTTGCGCAGATCACATTCGTTGATTCGGTGGATGACGATCGCGTCGGGATTGCGCAGCCAGAGATACCGCAGGATGGCACCCGGCCCGAAGGCAGACGCTGGATTGCGCCACCGCGGGTCGGTCAGCACGATCGCGTCGATGTCGCGGTCGGCAAGATCGAAACGCACCGCATGCCCGGCACGCTCGAGCCCGTCGGCGAGCGCGTGGGCGAACATGTTGCCCCCGCCCCACGGCCCTTCCATCAGTCGATGGCCGAGTGCGACTTTCATTTCTGCTGTCCTGCAGTCAAGTCGCGTCGCCGAGTCGGTAATCCGGATTCAATCCGCTCTTGGCGTAGTAGGCGCCACCCGCATCGTCGGCCCCACGCCACGCGATCGCCGCATAGCGCAGACCGACGAGTTCGGGATTCGTTTTGCGGAAGCAGCTGCTATCGTGGATCGGGCCGAAGCCGGCCATGTCGAGCCACGCTCGGACCGCACCCGCACTGGGCAGATGCGTGATCGTCCCGGTATCGCGGAAGGTCTGCGGCCAGTGGATCTGGACGAAAGCGCCGTCCCGCAGCGCCTTGGGCCCGCGTAGCGTCGAGCTTTCGAGCACCAGCCATCCGTCCGGCACGAGCTGGCGGAACAGCAGGCGCAACATCCGGAGTTGCTCGGCATTGTGATAGAGCACGCCGGTAAACCACACGAGATCGAAACGTCCGAGAGCCGCGCGGGCGGGCGCTTCCATGTAGAGGTAGTTCGCCTCGATATAGCGCTTCGGGCAGTCGATACCGGCGAGCCATTCCCGGTTGACCGTTCCCTTTTCGGGTAAATCCAGCATCACGAGTTCCGCGGGCCTGAGCCCCGCCAGCCTGCGCGAGTCAAGCCCGTCCCGCGGACCGATCTCGAGGATCCGTTTGCCGGCAAAATGCCCCGCACCCGCCAGTGCGACAAGCTCGTCGAACAGCGCGGTGCGGTAGGGCAGCCATTCTTCGCCTTCCTTGCGCGGGCCGCGCACCAGAGTGCGCAGCTCTTCGCGCAGTGCGGGAGGAAGGAGAGCGGCGAGTCGTCGGATCATTTCGTTTGTTCCCGGGGCTGGCCGCGCATCGATGCGGCTTTCTCTGCGGCCAGGCGGTCGGCGAGCGCCAAAATTGCGCGGTCCATCCGCGCCAGGCCGAAATGACGGACGGCATCCGCACGCGCGGCTTCGCCAATCCTGCGACGAAGGGCCGAATCTGCCATCAGGCGCTCGATCGCCGCACCGAACGCCGCAGGATCGCCGGGTGGTACGAGCAGGCAGTTCTCGCCCGAACGGAAGACCTCCGGGTCCCAAAGGCCGCGGTTGCGCGTCAGCACGACCGGGCGGCCGCAGGCCATGGCCTGCAGGGTCACGGAATAGCCGCTGGGCTGGTAGACGTCGTGGAGCGGAACGGCAACGACCGCGGCCGAACGGTAGAGATCGCGCAGAACAAGATCAGTAATCGGCGAGCCGTACAGGTTGCCGCGCACGAGTTCGACGCGCCCGTCGGCGGGGACGTCGACCGGCAAGCTCGTCAGGATGCGCATCTTCGCCGCCGTAGGCGCCGCCACGAGCGTCGCGTAGTCGCGCTGTGGATCGGAGCCCACGGCGAACACCAGCGGTTCTTCCGTGATGGCCTCGGGCGGGATCCAGAAATCTGTGTCAACACCGAACAGGAATAGCGACGTCTTCGCCGCGTCGAGGTCGTACATTTCGATCGCCTGGCGGCGATCGACGTCACCGAAGAAAAACATATGGTCGAGACCGTGCAGCGCTCGACCGATGAGCCGGCGGATCAATGGGCGCGCCCAGGGTCGGGCACGCATATGCACGTCGGCGAGACCGTGGAAGCCGCCGGCGAGATACGATCCACTCCGCGGCCGCCAGTAGCCCATCGACAGGCTGAACGCGTCGGTGAAACTCAGCGCGATGTCGGCGCGCGCGAAGACCGGCTCTAGGGCACGCACGCGCTGGCGAGTCATGCCGAAGACGAGAAAGCGGTTACGCAGCTGTTCCCAACGCAGTTCCATCCGCGCGAGCAGGCCACGCGGATTGGTCCGCGTGTCGCCGATCTCGCAGGTGCGGCCGGCAGCTTCAAGTGCCAGATAGCCGTAGAAGAAATCGCGCGGAACCGCACCGCTATCGAGCTCGGCGAGCCGTCGACGCCGACTCTCGCCGGGATAGAGGAAGAGGTGGCGAAGTCCGGTCATGCCGCCCGCTCCGCGACGAGAGCCATCGCCTCGGCCGCCAAACGCTCTGAATAGGTCGGACCGTCGCAAACCACGAAGTCGCGCGAGCGCTCGCGCAGCGCTGAAGCGATCCGGGGATCGCCGATCTGGCGGCGAAGCGATGCGCACGCGTCCTCAAAACTGTCGTCGTTGAAACAGCGATTGATCTCGGGCCATGTCACGAAATCGCGGAAATGAGGCTGGTTCTTGTCGACGTCGAGCTTCAGGTCGCGCGGGGGAGCGAAGATCAGGAGCGGCCGGCCCTTCATCGCCGCTTCCAGCAGGATCGTCGACAGTGGCGAAATCACCGCTTCGACGAGCGTCAGGAGCCGGTTCGTGATCGAATAGTCGGCGAGATACATGCCGCGGCCGCCGATCTCGCGGATCTGGCGCAGATAGTGCTCCTTCATGTTCGGGTCCATCGTCACGTTGCGCAAACCCATCTCAAAGAAGTCGCGCTCGCCGGCCCCGAGCGGGCCGCGCCACGGATGCGGGCGATAGAGAATGTGGCAATTCTCGAGGACGCCGCCGGGAACGGTCATCGCATCGAGCTGCTCGAGATAGGCGCTCTCGTGCCAGCCGGCGCCCGATCCCGCATAGAGGACGATCGTCCGATCCATGGGCACGCCGAATTCCGCCGCCAGATCGACACGCGTCTCGCGCGGCGGCGTGCGGTAAACGTCGAACTGCGCAGCGCCGAATGCGACGATCCGTGCAGGATCGACGCCCATGTACTCGATCGCTTGGCGTCGCGACTGCTCGCCCCAGACGACGAGACGGTCCGGGTCGCCCGTCGCCACGGCCTTCACGGCCGGATTGTCCCAACTGTTCATCAGCAGCAGGTAGGGAATCCCGCGCACGCGCGTTGCACGCAGGAGCTCGTTGACGAACGGTCCCGTCAGGAACGACGGCTGCACCACCACGTCCGGACGTTCTTCGTCGAGCAGCTGCGCCACTGCCGCATCGACGCCCATCCACGCCATGAAGGCGGCTCGGAACAGGTGGAAAATCACCGGCATACCAAGAAGCTCAAACTGGCGTACGCGCCGTTCACCGACCTGATCAACGGCCAGCATCCGGCGATGGCCGTAGGCGGAGGTTCCCCGGTGCTGGCGGAGCACATTGACGATGTAGAGAAAATACCAGAGGCCCATGCGCTGGCGTGAAACGACGCAGGTTCGCACGCGAGCGCAGCCGAATTCACGCAGGTTGACCGTCAGCCCCTTCTTCAGCTGCCCCGGGTCGTCGTGCGCGATATATGTGACGTCGAACGCCTTCTCGAGATCGACGAACGCGCCGCTCATCACAAAATGGCGGACCAGAGCGTCGTAGTCGATGAAGACGAGCGCCTTGGGCCGCCGCTTGAGCGGTGGCGCGTCGATACCTTCGGTCATCGGCTCTACTTCTTGGCGGCGTCCCAGCGGATGCGCGGGATGAAGCTCGATTTCTCGACATGGCCGCAGTTCGCGCGGACGACGGCGAGCATCTTGTCGAGCGCTTCGTCCGTCAGCAGGTGCGGCTTGAGTCCGAGATCGAGCAGGGCCGTGTGCTTGGCATTGTAGTAGTGCTCCTCCATCTCGACGCGCGGATTGGGTAGCGAAGTGATCTGCGTGTCGAGACCCGCACGCCGGCCGGCCGCGGCGACCTTGTCGGCGAGTTCGCGCACCGAGAACTGTTCGGTGAACTGATTGAACACCCGGAACTCGCCGGCCTTCGCGGGATTGTCGGCCGCCAGCGCCACGCAGGCGATCGTGTCGCGGATGTTGAGGAATCCGCGCGTCTGCCCGCCCTTGCCGTACACCGTCAGCTTTTCGCCGACGGCCGCCTGAACGAGGAAGCGATTCAGCACGGTTCCGAAGACGTCATCGTAATGGAACGACGTGCGCAGGTCCGGCCCCTGGACGGTCTGGTCGGTGTCGATACCATAGACCACGCCCTGGTTGAGATCGGTGGCGCGGAAGCCCCAGATGCGGCACGCGAACTCGACGTTCGCCGAATCGTGTACCTTCGACAGGTGATAGAAGCTGCCGGGCTTCTTGGGATAGAGCATGCGGTCCTTGCGGCCATTGTGCTCGATCTCGATCCAGCCTTCCTCGATATCGATGTTCGGCGTGCCGTACTCGCCCATTGTGCCGAGCTTCACGAGATGTGCTTCGGGTGCGAAGCGCTTCATCGCGAAGAGGACGTTGAGGTTTCCGACGACGTTGTTGACCTGCGAATAGACTGCCGTAGTGCGCGACTGCATCGAATAGGGCGCGGAAGGCTGCTCACCGTAATGTATTATCGTCTCGGGACGGTAGCGCTCGATGAGCATGTAGACGAAGCGGTGATTACACAGGTCACCAACCTCAATCCTGATATCCTTGCCTGTTACCTCTTTCCAAGCGCGCACGCGACGGTGCAGCGGCGGGATCGGAAGCAGAGGCTCGATGCCCGACTCCATTTCCCACTGGCGCTTGGCGAAGTTGTCGACGACATAGACATCGTCGCCACGTGCCGAGAAATGCATTGCCGTGGGCCAACCGAGATAGCCGTCGCCGCCGAGGATCATCACGCGCATGTCTTGTCTCCAGTCTCTGATCTGTTCCGTTGTTTCCGCAGTCGGGCCTCAGACACGGACGGCCGCACAGGCCGCGCGCAGCGCGGCAAGCGCGAAATCGAACCCGGCTTCGCCGCCGGGCGGTTCAAGCGTGGCGGTCCCCGGGATGTCGATGCGCCCGGCCGACAGACGCGCAGGCGCACCGGCTCCCGCTCCACCGCCCGCCGCCGACGCGAGTTCGGCCGCACGTGCCGCAAGCGCCGGCATCATCGCCTCTGCTTTCGGGCCCTTCGCCACGACAATTGCGCGCGCAGCCGCTTCGATGGCGGTAGCATTCACGCCGAGCCATTCGTCGAGCGCGGCCAGCAGCGGCCGCCCCCAGGCCACCGGTCCAGGTGTCTGGGGCTTGGTCGCATAGAAGCACATGTGGTTCCCGTAGAACGCCGGACTGACCTTGGAGGTATCGAACAACCGGCCAAAATTCTCCATCGTGAAATGCCGCGTCTCGAAGAACGGGTATTCGCAGCGATCGACCGTGAAACCGATGTCGTGCAGGGCCGCCCGGAGCGACGTATCCGAGAACAGCGTCACGTGGCCAGGCGTCTGCAGGAGCCGATAGCGTTCGCCGAACCGGCGTGCCACGCCGCTATCGAAATTCGGCGTGCGCAGGACCAGCTTGCCACCCGGCTTCAGGACGCGCCACATCTCGCGCATCGTCGGCATCGGATCAGGAATGTGCTCGACGACCGACATCGAGACAACGACGTCGAAATGGTCGTCCGGATAGCGCGCCTCCTCAAGCGTGCCGCGGAACGTGTTGCAGAACTGCGCCGCATAATCGGTGCAGGGCTTCGAGACTTCCTGTCCATGCTTTTCCCAGTCCGCCACGACGCCGGAGAGGAAGAAGCCGAGACCGCAGCCAACGTCGAGGATCCGTCCGGGCGGCAGCGAATTGACGAAGGCAATTTCCTGCGCGAGATCCTCGAGCTTGCGGGTGCGCTCAGCATAGGGATCGCGTACCACGCCGTCCGGATCGCGCTGCGGTCCAAGATAGACATCGTCGTAGTCGAGCTTCACGGGCACGTTACGGGATTCGAAATACTTCGTGCGCATGTCTTTCCGGGCTCCCAGCGGGGTTGGAGTCACGCGCCGTCGCGGCGCGCGAGGAAATCTGCAAAATCGAGATCGACAGGATCGTCAATGTTGATTGCCTCGATGGCGTCGACTTCGACATATCCGACCGGTGGCAGCAGCAGCTTGCCGTGCACTAGGAAATCGGCCGTCCGGACGACCCAGACGACGTTCGACAGGCGGCACAGATGCACCATATCCTGACGTCGCTCGAATTCCTCGGAAGGTTCCTTGACGTAGCGCTCAAGGAGGCCACCCGTCTTGGCGAAGATGTACTGCGGCTTGCGTTCGAGCGGGCACACGGCGATGACGCTGGCTACACCACCTGCCCGCGCGCGCGCGACCGCTGCAGCGACCGTCGTCGGCCGCCGGAATGGGTTCGTTGGTTCGGCAAGCACGAACCACTCGGGCGGCGCACCGGTCGTCTGCGTCCACTGCGCAAGCGCATGGCGGACGACATCGGTCGTCGTCGCAGTGTCGCTTGCGAGGTCGGCGGAACGCATGAACGGGACCTGTGCGCCCGCCGTGCGTGCTGCGGCGGCAATCTCGATGTCGTCCGTCGATACGACGATTGCGTCCGCGGCACTGGATTCGCGTACGGCCCCGATCGCACGCGCGAGAAGACTACGTCCGCCGACCATACGCAGGTTCTTTCTCGGCACGCCCTTCGACCCGCCGCGCGCGGGTACGATCGCCAGGAATCTGGTGGCACTCACGTCGCACCCCATTTGGCGAGTTCGAGCGGTGCGCTTGCGAGTACCTCGGCGATGCGCTCGCCCGAACGGCCGTTGCCATAGAGATCGTCGGGCGCGTAGGCTCCGTGCGCGAGCTGGCGGCGGATCGCCGCCTCCATCTCGGAGCGGACATAGCCGACATCGACGACATTGCGACCACGTTCGCGCCCGCGCTGGCGCGTGCCGACGTTCACGACCGGCACACCGAGAAACGCCGCTTCGCGGATTCCGCTTGAACTGTTGCCGAGCATGCAGCGGCAGGCCTTCATCGCGCGCGCATAAAGCGGTAGCGGCAGCGAGGCGTAGACATGCATCGGCGGCGCACCGGGAAGTGCGGCACTGCGCGCGAGCGCGCGGCGCACGCCTACACTGCCTGCATCCATGTTGGGCTGCACCCAAACGACCGGCAGGCCGACCGCCGCCACGGCGGCAGCCGTCTCGACGGTCTGAGCTTCGGCCTGTGCTTCTTCCTCGACCACGGGGTGCTGGCTCACGAGAACGAAGGGCGCGCGATGGTCGATCGCCGGCCCACTGCCGTTGACCGCCTGAAAGGCGTCGAGCGGCGCTAGATCGGCAAGGTCGAGGGCCCCGATGATATCGAACGACGGCGAGCCCACGAGATGGACGCTCTCGCGCCGCTCACCCATCGCGACGAGACGCGCGGCTGCCGACCGGCTTGCGGGCAGGTGGATCTGCGCGAGCATCGTAATCGCGTGCCGGATCCGGTCGTCAATCGAGCCGGACATCTCGCCGCCCTCCAGATGCGCGATCGGGATCGAACGGCATGTCGCCGCGAAAGCGATCGACAGGGCTTCGTAACGATCGGCGATGACGACAACGACGTCGGGGGCGAGTTCCGCCAGTACGGCCCCGAATCCATCAACCGCACGCGCGGCCGAGCGCAGCATCGTATCGGCGTCGCCGGACATGCCTTCGAGATAATCAACCTTGCGATCGACCTTGAATCCGTCCGCTTCCACGACCGGCACGAAATCGCCGAAGGAATTGCGCAGGATGCCGCCACCGACGATCAGACGCAGTTCGAGATCCGGCCGCGCGCGGATCGCGCGCATCGTCGACAGCATCTTCCCGTAGTTTCCGCGCGTTGTCAGCGCGATGGCGACCTTCCGCATCGTCGTCAGCCGATCAACGCTTCAGGCAAGGGGTCGTCGGCGGCAAGCGCTGCCGGCAGCCGCTTGCCGATCACTTCGGCGATGCGATTGGGCGGAATGCCGCGTGAGGGCCGCTTGGCAACAATATCGGCTTCTTCGACGACGTGGCCCGCTGGCAGGTTGCGTCGGGCGACGAGAGCCTTCAGCGCCCAGTCCTGGCCCGCCGCCTCGCTCGCCGCAGGTTCCTTGCGGCCCGAGCCTAGAAGAGCTTCGACTCTGCGCAGATCGGCGACGAGTTTGGCGAGATCCTCGGGTCCGGCGGAGACCTTCCAGTCCTGGGCGTTGGGCACGTTGCGCAGGATCGTGATGTGCTTCTCGATGATCTTGGCGCCGCGTGCGGCCGCGGCATGTACCGCAAGATGGTCTTCCGTATGGTCGGAATAACCGACCGGGCCGGGAAAGATCTGCCGCATCCGGTCCATCGCGCGCAGGTTGATGTCGGCCGCCGGAGCGGGGTAGCTCGTCACGCAATGGAGCAGCGCCACGCGCTCGCATCCGCCACGACGGCAGGCCTCGACCGCCTCGACGACGTCGGCCTCGCGATACATCCCGGTCGAAACGATCATCGGCTTGCCCAGACGAGCTAGCTTCTCGAGAAAGCCGGTATTGTTGCGTTCGCCCGAGCCGACCTTTATTGCCGGGACGTCGAGATCCGCAAGCCAGCGCAGCCGGCTTTCGTCGTGTGCCGTCGACATGAATAGAATGCCGCGACGGTCGCAGCGATCCTTGAGTGCACGGGCCTGATCGAAGGTCAGATTGCGCGGGCGCAGCCGGTCGCGCCACGCCGACGCGGACTTCGCGAACAGCATATCAACGTCGAAGAACTGGGTCTTGAATACGTCGGCACCCGCGTCGGCTGCGAGGTCGACGAGCTGCTCGGCAAGGTCCATGTCGCCGAAGTGGCTCACGCCGGCTTCGGCGATGAACAGCAGCGGTGCGTTTCCACCTACCTCGCGGCCACCGATCTCAAATTTTTCAAGCATGGAGAGCCCTTTCCCTAGGCCAACAGTGATGCCGTAGCCAGCCCCGGCTCGACGCCACCGCCCAGAATTCGCACGACCGACGGATCGGCCATGACCGACGCATAGGCCCCGCGTGCCACCACGCCGCCGTCGGCAATGACGAAGACCTCGTCGCAGATTCCCGCTGTCGCAAGCCGGTGTGTGACCATCACGAGCGTGATACGGTTTGGAAGGGAAAGCAGGTTCGCCAGAACGGACGCTTCGGTCGCAGGATCGAGCCCGCTCGTCGCCTCGTCGAGCACGAGCAGATCCGCTCCGCCGTAGAGTGCGCGCGCGATGGCGATGCGCTGGCGCTGGCCGCCGGACAGGCGCCCTCCGCCTTCGCCGACGCGCGCCGAAATGCCGCCCGGCATCGCGCGAACGTCCGCCGCGAGCCCCGCGATCTCGAGCACGCGCCACACGGCCGCATCGTTGATATGCGCTTCCTCAGTGCTGAAGGCGACATTGCGTCGTACCGTGTCGTCGACGATCGGCACTTCCTGCGCGACATAGCCGATCCGCGACAGCCAGGCCGAACGCGAGATGGCGGAAGCCGGCGTGCCGTCGAGCGTGATTTCGCCCGATGTCGGCTCGATCAGCCGCAGCACGAGGTCGACGAGCGTGCTCTTCCCGGCACCCGACGGGCCGACGATGCCGTACCTTCCGCCGCGGCGAAACTCGAGCGACAGATCCGAGATCTGCTGCCGACCGCTGCCCGCATGTCGGAAGCCGACATGGGACAGGGCGAGCGTCTTCCAGTCGGGTACAGGCCTGCCTGGAACCGCATCCTTTACGCGCTCGAAATCGTCCAGTTCCGCGAGGAGACGACGCATGCCGTCATAGTGCGGCATCGCCTTGATGAGCTTGTTCATCGATCCGGAAAGGCCGGAAACAGTCGGCAGGATCCGCGCGACGACGACGACGACGAGCGTCAGCTGGGCGACCAGCTCCTCGCGCGCCAGGTTCGAATATACGAGCGCCAGCGCGACTACGATGAGGCCGACCTGACCGAGCAGGAGCGTCAGCATCGGCACGGCCTTGTTCATCATCGTCAGCAGCAGTCGTGCACGATTCGACGCGCGGAAGGCGCGCACATAGCGGCGGACGAACGGCTCCTCGGCCGAAGCGACTTTGATCTGCTTATGGACCGAAAAAGTCTCGAATGCGATGCGGTTGCTTTCGACGACGCGGTCGCGAAACGCCGCTGCCTGACGCGCCGTCGCCGGGTTCGTCGCCGAGATGACGCAAACGCCAACCAGCGCGATCCCCAGAATGGCGAGCAGCGCCTCTCCCGGAGCATTCGCCAGCACGATCGCGAGCCCGAGCAGCATCGTTACAAGCGCGTAGAGAATGTCGAGCGTGACGGGATAGATCGTCTGGCCGACGGTTGCGGCATCGGCCGTGATGCGCTGGGACAGCGCCGCGACGTTCTGGCCCTTGAGCCAGAGATACGGCGCGCGGATCGTACGGTTCAGGACACTGCGCACGAGCGAGTTGGTCAGCCGGAGCGAGAAGAATTCGACCGCCCAAGCGGTCGCGAAGCGGAACGCCGTCGCAACTGCGAGTGCCACCACGACGGCAACGCCGATCCAGGTCACGCCCGCGTCGTCGGCGCCAATCCCGATCCTTTCCAGAATGCCGGCAACCAGCGGATAGCGCTGGAGGCCGTCGCGGTTCATCAGTACCGAGATGAACGGAACCGTCGTCGACAATGCCGCAAGCTCGGTCAGGCTCGAAACGATCGACAGGACGGCGATCGACACGGCAGCCACGCGCTGGCGCGCAGACAGCAAGGCCCACGCGCCGATGATCGCCCGGAGAACCGCGAGTGGCGACCCGCGCTGGATCACGAGATCGTCGCCTCCGTTGCCTTTTCTACGCCGACATAGTGGGACAACTGCCGGAGGCCGCGGCTGTTGGTCTTGTCTTCTATCTGGTGGAAGTAGGTCCGAAGGCCCGCCTGTCGGCACGCGTTCAGGACGGTTTTGATGGGGACGAGGTCACCGGCGAACGTATCGCTTTGCGGCACGTGCGCATGACTGAAGCAGAACCGTCCGCCAGGCGAAAGTATGCGCGCCACACCCGCGACGACCGCAGGGATGTCGCTCGCATATCCGAGCGTGTTGACCATCGTCACGACGCCAAACGAACCGTCCGGATACTCAAGCCGGTGCATGTCCATCGTGCGGATCCGCGGGTGCGTCGAATAGAGATCTATCGCCTCGACGTTCCGCCATGCGAAGCCGTGGATCCAGGCGACGAGAAGTTCCTGAACGTTGCGCGGGCCGACGATCAGCAGTCGGTCGCGCCCGAGCGGACGGGCGAGCAGGCCCGCGATCCGATAGATCGTTTCGGGCCGCCGCGTCGACGTGATGATTTTTCCGGCGGTGACGCCGGCATTGTAGTTGTGTACGGCCGCGAGATGAGGATCGCTGCCGGGCTCGGCAGTGGCGAGCTGGCGCACGCCGCCGAGCCAGCGCACCTGCATGACGAGCGACACGAGATCGAATATCCGGCGCTGGGAGACGAGATAACGCAACGGCGACGGTACCGGTACGGCAGGTGCGGCGGGCGAGAATATCGCCTTCGCCAGATGCAGGACGATCGCGTTGAAGATTTTGCGCATTTTCAGAACTCGGCGGCAGGATCGGCTGGATACGATCCGGATTTCTTGATGCCGCGTTCGTCGTAAAGAGCCCAGTTGGTCGGCCGGTCCGACGGATAGGCATGGAAGATAATGACGCGGCGGCGGTGACCGGGCTGCGGATAGCCGCCGCGGTGGATTGTATTGTTCGCGAATGCCGAAATCAGGCCCGCGGGTCCGGTCGCCTGCACGATTCGGTCGGCATAAAGCTGCGAGATGACCTCGTCGTACCAGCGGTACTGCAACTCGCGCCGGAAGTCTCCGGTGAGCTCGCGCCCCTCGCGGGCCGCCCTTCGGCGTATCTCGGGGCGCTCGCGCGCGAAGATCTCAAGAGCGCTGCCCCAGGGAAGCACTTCGGTCGTGCCGTCCTCGATCACTGTATCGTCGATGTGGAACATGACGTTGACGCAGGTGCCGGGGCCGCTGTCGGAATGCCAAAGTGACGATGTTTTGGGGCCGGCCGGCTCGTGCACCGAGAGATACATCGTCGCGAAGAAGATCTTGTAGGCCGAGCCGAAGTAGCCTTCGAGAAACGGCCCGAGCGGACCCTGCAGGATTTCCTTCACCTCGGGAAAGTCCAGCCAAAGGTCGCCGGCGTAGTTGGCGTTGCTGTTGAGATCGACGCGATCGATCCAGAGGCGCTCGCCGGCAGCCTCGCGCTCGTCGAGCTTGCGTGCGATACGGCGGGCGATTCCTGCCGCTTCGGGAAGGTGGTAGGACATGACGCGATCGGCACGGAAACGTTCGACTGCGGTACGGATGACCGGATTGACCGGCATCGCACGCGGACAATCGCGCTGTGCCTTCTTCCAATAGTCAGTGTAGCGTCCGGCAATCTTCCAGCCCACGCGCGAGCCGTGCGTCCGGATGGCGCGCATCTGGAGCCAATCGCCTGCAAGGCTTTTTATCTGAGCAAGCATGTCCATGCCTCCCGTCAGGCGGCCTTGCCGGCGGCGACTGTACCGAGACGTTCAAACAGAACCATTGTGTGCACGAACGAATCGGCGATGTCTTCGCGCCGCATGCCCGCGACGCGCGTGAAGCCCGCCGCTTCGAAAAGGTCGAAAATCCGCCGCTTTTCGTCGATGAACCTGTTCAAGGCGCGCGAATAGCCGTGGAACTCGAGCCAGACGAAACGCGTGTTCGCGAGGCAGTCGATGCCGTTGCGGAAGATGAAGTACTCGGCACCCTCGCAATTGATCATTAGCAGCTCGACCTGATCGAGGTTCTGCTGCGCAAAGAGCGATGCGAGCGACACCGAGGGCACCTCGATCGTCCGCGTCCGGCCTGCGTACTTCGCATCCATGACGCCGTCGACGATCGTGTTCGACTTCGACGAGCCTTCCCATTTCGGGTCGTCGGCGACATGGAACGGGACCGTCCCGTCGCGGTCGGAAATCGCCACGTTAAGCAGCCGTGCCCCACCGCAGCGTTCCGCCAGATGCACGAAATTGCTCGGGCACGCCTCTATCAACACGCAGTTCGCCGGCGAGAGGCCGGTTTCCGCGATGAAGCTTTCCGGGCCTGTGCCCGTGCCGGCGCCGATATCGACCATTATCCCGTCCGGGCGGATCTTGGCGCAGACATATCGCTTGATGAAATTCCGGTCAGGCTGGCGAACGGTCACCGTGACCTTCGGAAGCGCCGCCCGGATCATGTTCCGCAGTGCGTTCAGCATCGATTTTTCCGTTCAGTCCAAGGAACGCGACGCGCGTTCACCACAATCGGCGCCCCGGATCGAAGGCCGCAGTAACATAGGCCTCGGACCCCGTAAAGGACTGTCCGGGGAGCATTTTGTCGCGTTCCGGCCGAGGGCCGCCTTGACCCGGAACGGGCCTTGCGACTATTGAGGAGCGCCCGTTGCCCCCGATGAGATTGCTGCTGCGGGGCCTTCCCGTCCGATCGAGAAAGATGTCCGAAGCACCCGGCCACGACGACCGATTCGCCATGCTCCGCTGCCCCGAGACGGGGCTTCCTGTCGAGTTGCGCGGACGGGCGCTGGCGACCGCGGACGGAAGCCACATCTATCCCATCAACGAGGCGGGCATCGTGCTGATGGGCGCCTGCAGCCTGCCGGTCGATGCGGCGCGCCAGCAGGCCCACTACGACCAGCTTGCGCCGCTTTACCTCGAAAATCTCGGTTACCCGCATACTCAGGAATACTCGGCCTATCTCGACCGCGCGCTGTTCGAAGCGCTGGAGGGCTGTTCGCTCGATACCGTCGCGGAAATCTGCTGCGGCCAGGCCGACGGCCTCGCTTTGCTCGGCGACCGCATCCGGACCGGCGTGGGGGTCGACATCTCCGCGAACATGCTCGCCGCCGCGGCCGGGCGCCCCGGCATGTCGCGTCACCTGTTCGTCCAGGGCGACGCCACAAGGCTGTCCATCGCCGATTCCACGTTCGATACCGTTCTGATGCTCGGCGGGATCCATCACGTCAACGACCGCGACGCCCTTTTCGGCGAGATCGCGCGCATCCTGAAACCGGGCGGCTGCTTCGTATTCCGCGAACCGGTGAGCGACTTCTGGCTCTGGCGCGCGATCCGCGCCGTGATCTACAGGATATCGCCGCATCTCGACCACGAGACCGAGCGCCCGCTCCTGTGGCGCGAGACGGCACCGCCGCTCGAACGCGCCGGCCTCAGGCTGGAGCGCTGGCGCACATACGGCTTCTTCGGTTTCTGCCTGCTCATGAACAGCGACGTCCTCGTCTTCAACCGGCTTTTCCGCTTCATTCCCGGCATCCGCGCCATCGCGCGGCTTGCCACCCGGATCGACGACTGGACGACACGGCTCCCGGGCCTCCGGCGGGCCGGACTTTCGGTCATCGCCCGGGCACGCCGGCCGTGACGCGTAACTCGATCCAGGCACTCGCGACACTGCTCGTTGTCGCGACATTGATCCGCCTCGCCGCGGCTACGGCCGGACTGCCGCTGCCGCTCGCCTCGGACGAGGAAGTGATGATCGGCGGCGCGCTTCGGATGATCGAGCTGCGCAATCCGGTTCCGACGCTGTCGCCGCTCCTCGCCGAGACGCTTTACTACCCGCCGCTCGTCGCGTGGCTCTACGCGGCCGCGATCGTTCCCGTCGCCGCAGCCCTCTGGATGTCCAACGGCTTCGTCTCGCTCGCCGACATGGCGCTCGCACTGTCGTTCTCGCCCGAGTTCTACTGGTACGCCGCCCGCACGGTCAGTGTCGCGTTCGGCGTCGCCACCGTGGCTGTCGTGTTCGGGATCGGACGCGAACTCCGCTTCGGCACGCCTGCCGCACTCTTTGCGGCGGCACTCGTCGTCGTCGACCCGACGCACCTGATGATGTCGGCGACCGCACGGCACTGGTCGGCGACGGTCTTCTTCATCTGCGCGACGATCCTGTTCTCGCTGCGCGTCCTGCGCGACGGAAGGCTCGCCGACTACCGCTGGGCCGCCCTGCTCGGCGGGCTTGGCTTCGGCGCAAGCTATATCGGCGGGCTCGGATTGGGGGCATTGCTCGCCGCGCACGTGGCGCAGGCGATCCGCATGCGTCGCCTCTTCGGGCTTGTCGACCGCGCCGCCGTCGAAACTCTCGTCATCGCCGGCGCGCTTATCGCGGTTTTCGCGCTCGCGCACATCCCGGCGATCGAACGCCTTGTCGGCGCCAAGGCCATTCTCCCGGTCTCGCAGCCCAAGACGATCGAAGGCTTTTTCGCGAACGCATGGTTCTTCCTGCGTGCGTATCTCTGGTCGAACCCCGTTCTCGCAGCGGGCGGGCTTGCCGCTCTCGTCGCCACGCTCGCATGCTGGCGCGAGCGCCGGGCCATCGCCGTTTGCGCCCTCGTCTTCGTCCTGTGCTATGCCGCGTTCCTCTACGTCTTCATGCCCAAGGAAGAGCGTTACGCGCTTCCGCAGGTCCCGATCCTCGCACTCGCTCTTGCCGCCTTGCTCGGCCAGATCGCCAATCCCCGGGCTGTCGCCGTCTCTGCAGCGGTCCTTCTCGCCTATCCAGCTGCCTGTACGATTCAGCTCACACTGTTGATGGCCGCTCCCGACACGCGACTTGCCGCCCGGCGCTGGGTCGAGGCGACGCCCGAGGCGCGGGCGGGCGTGGGCGTCCACGCGCCCGGCATCTGGTTCCGCAACACGCCCGGCGCCGTCGCCGCAATCGCCGCCGTCGATCCCGGCGCGCTGCGTAACCGCGACCGTCAGATCGCGGCACTCGGCGACCGGACGACCCCGGTCCGGCTGCCGCCGCCCGTCGCCTATGTCGATCTCGACCAGATCAACGCCGCTGCGTGGCGCAAGGCCGGCATCGGCCCCGTCGCGTTCCTGCGCGCCCAGGGTTGGCGCTATGCCGTTCTCGCGACCTTGCGCGACTGGCGCGCACCGGATTGGTATCCCGACTTCACCGCGTGCGGCACGGTCGTTGCCGAGTTCGCGAGCGCTCCGGACGCCGACTACGACCTCGACATGCGCCGCACGCTCATATTCCGGGAACCAAGCTGGACGTGGTTCGGGCGAAGCGGATTTGGCCCGCCGGTGCGGATCTACGATCTTCACGCGGCTTCCGATGCGGCGGCCTGCCGCGCCAGAACGGGGCAGTAGCGCATCGACAGCCACGCGAAGAGCGCGTTGCGTCCATCCCGGCGGCCGGCGCCATGTTCGTGCCAGAGCCGTGCGAACCATGCGTCTTCGGCGGAACCGTCCGATGCGGGAGGCGTCAGGTCGCGCAGCCAGGCCGCAACCGGAATCCCGAAGCCCTTCTTAGGCCGCGCAAGCACGTCGTCCGGAATGATTCCGCGCAGCGCATGCTTCAGCAGCCACTTTCCGGTCCCGCCGCGCAGCTTGAGGGAGGCCGGCAGCCGGGCCGCGAAATCGGCGACGTCCGGATCGAGGAATGGTGCACGCAGCTCCAGCGAGTTCAGCATCGACGCCCGATCGGTCTTCGCGAGGATGCCGTCGGACAGATAGAAGCGCGTATAGAACTCGAGCGTCCGATCCGTCGTGCCCTCTGCCTCCGACCCCCGCCAGGCCGCCAGCGCCTCGGCATAGAGATCCTCCGGGTCCGCCGGCGCCGACATCATGTCGGATATCTCGTCCGGGCCAAGCGGGCCGAGCCAGACCGGGTTCCACAGCTCGGCCGGGAACGCGGCACCGCGCAACGCGCGCCGCATCTTGAAATCGAAACTCATGTTCGCGTCGCTGCGCGGCAGCATGCCGGCGGCCGCGGCGAACAGCGGATCGAGCCCGCGCGGCACCAGCGTGCGGTAGAGCCGGGCCGGACCGAGCGCGCGGAACGTGTCGTATCCTGCGAACAGCTCGTCGCCGCCGTCGCCGGACAGCGCGACCGTCACGCTCCGGCGCGCGTGCCGGCAGACCTGGTAGGTCGGCAGGATCGACGGATCGGCGATCGGCTCGTCGAGGCGCGCGAGCAGTCCCGGCAGCTCGTCACGCGCGGCCGCAAGGTCGCAGATCTCCTCGGCATGCTTGCTGCCAACCGCCGCCGCGACGGCACGCGCCCATCCGCTTTCGTCGTAGGAAGGTTCGGCGAAGCCCATCGCGAAGGTCTGCGGTTGCCGAAGCCCGGGCGTACCCGCCGCCAGCGCCACGACCGCCGAACTGTCCACGCCGCCCGAAAGCAGGAATCCGAGCGGTACCTCGCTTTCGAGACGCCGGCGGACGGCACGGCCGAGCAGGTCGCGCAGTTCGGCCGCAAGGTCGTCGGCAGGCCGCTGCGCCAGCGCGCCGTCCGGACGCACCTCGAAGCGCCAATAAGCACGCGGCGTCGGGTCCGTCCGACCCGCAACGGGAATTCGCAGGAAGTGGCCCGCAGGCAGCTTGCGCACGTCCTTGAGTGCCGTGTTCGGCGCCGGAAAGAATCCGTGCGCGAGGAACTTCGCGAGCGCGCGACGATCGGCAACCCGGGGCACGGCGGGATGCGCCACAAGTGCCGTCAGTTCGCTGGCGAACGCGACGAACCCGTCGCGCGCGTGCCAGTAAAGCGGCTTCTCGCCGAACCGGTCGCGCGCGAGGACCAGTTCCGCCGTGCGTCGGTCGAAGAGCGCGAAGGCGAACATTCCGTTGAGCCGCGCGAACAGGCCTTCGCCCCATTCGCGCCAGCCGTGGATCAGCACCTCGGTGTCGGAACCAGCCGACCGGAACCGGTGGCCGGCTGTCTCAAGCTCGGCACGGAGTTCGCGATGGTTGTATATCTCGCCGTTGAAGACGACGCCGACCGTCTCGCCGGCATCCCACATCGGCTGATAGCCGCCCGACCGGTCGATGATCGCCAGGCGCAGATGCCCCAGATGCACGCCCGCCGCGGGATCCGACCAGAATCCGTCGCCGTCCGGCCCGCGATGCGCGATCGCGGCCGTCATCGCGCGCAGCACCGCCGGCGCTTCGGTCGCGCCGATACCGCCCGCGAATCCGGCGATTCCACACATCAGACGCGCGGTTCCCGGTCGCTGAAATTGACGAGTTCGGCGATATCGTAGATCGCCTTGCCCTGGGACTCGAAATAGACGCGCATCAGCATCTCGGCGAGGATGCCCATCAGCATGCAGATGACGCCGGTCACGAAGAACATCACGACGAGCAGTGGCAGCGGCGTCAGGATGAACGAGATCGACCAGAACAGCTTCAGCACCAGCGCCACCGTTCCGGCCACGAACGCGCCCGCGAACATCGTCAGCGCCATGAATCCGAAGACGTAGAGCGGCTTGGTCTGGTAGCGCGCCAGAAACTGCACCATCATCAGGTCGAGCAGCACCTTGAAGATGCGCTCGAGGCCGTACTTCGAATTCCCGGAGACCCGCGGGTGATGCGCTACCTCGAGCTCGGTCACCCTGCTGCCGTACCAGCTCGCATAGATCGGTATGAACCGGTGCATCTCGCCGTAGAGGCGCACGTGCTGCAGCACGTCGCGGCGATAGGCCTTCAGCGAACAGCCATAGTCGTGCAGGCGCACGCCGCTGATCCAGCTGATGAGCCGGTTCGCCACGCGGCTGACGAAATTGCGCCTGATCGCGGCGTCCTTGCGGTCCCGCCGCCAGCCGGAAACGACGTCGTAGCCTTCGTCGAGCTTCTCGACGAGTCGACGGATGTCGCCCGGATCGTTCTGCAGGTCGCCGTCCATCGGCACGATGACCTCGCCCTGCGCATGATCAATGCCTGCGGCCATTGCCGCGGTCTGGCCGCAGTTGCGACGCAGCGAGATCACACGGATGCGCGGTTCCTGCGCGGCTGCGGCGGTAAGGTGACGCAAGGTCCGGTCGCGGCTGCCGTCGTCGACGACGATCATCTCCCACGGCACGCCGAAGCTCTCCATCGCCGCTACCGTGCGTGCACACAGCAGCTCGACGTTGCCCTCCTCGTTGAAGACCGGCACCACGATCGAAATGCGCGGTCCGGTATCCTTCGTCGTTTCGGTCGGATTCATGCCGCCCCCTGCGCATGGGCGACAGCCGGCTTGCGGCCGATCGCCGTCCACGACATCTCGTTGATCCAATGGAGCTCGATTGCCTCGAGACCCGCATCGCGCATCAGTGCCTCGACCTCGGCCCGCGTCCAGTAGTTGGCGATCTTGGGCAGCATCTGGTCGAACACGATCGAGCGCACGTGCCGGAAGGAGAACTTCCGTATAAGGCGGAAATACTCGATCCGGCCCATCCCAATCCGCAGGGCAAGCCATAGCAGCGCCGTCGGATAGAGCGAGAGATGGTGCACGAGGCCGATCGGCAGCCAGCTGAAGAGCAGGCGCCGCATCGGCGACAGCAGATGCACGATCCAGCCGTTGTTCTCGCGCCCGTAGACCCAGATCAGCACCCGCCCGCCCGGCCGCGTCGCGCGGGCCATCTGGGCGAGCGCCAGTGCGGGATGCTCGAGATGGTGGATGACGCCGATCGAGAACGCGATGTCGAACCGGTCCACCTCGCCGATCTCGTAGGCGCTGCGTTCCTCGACGCGAGACGCAGGCCAATCCGCCAGCGTCCGCCGCGCCGCCGCCAGCGAACGGGCATCGACGTCGATCGAGAGGCCTTCGCGCGCGCCGTAGCGCATCGGCCACAGGCTGTTGCGGCCCATGCCGCAACCGACGTCGAGGAACGTCCGATCGCGCCAGTCGTCGACGGAAAGCGGGCGTGTCCAGCGGCGGAACTGCTCCTCGTAATCCGCATTGAGCTCGTCGTAATGGTTCCACTCGTAACCGAAGCGCTCGGGCGAACCGGACGTCACGTCGACTTTGATCGCATTTCCTGCCATCGGCCTATTCCCCGAATTTCGCGCGCATCTGCCGGAATTCCTCGTCGCTCAACGGCGGCCAGTAGCGCGCGCCGGCGGAATCCTGCGGAATCGCGACATTGCGCGGATCGGTGGCCCTCTGCAGCCGGCGGATCGCCTCGCCCAGAACCGCGGCGCAGTGCGCGTAGATCCCCGCACGGAACGCCGCATAGCCGCCCTCAAGCCGGAACGGATACTCCCGTTCGGCGACGACGGGACCGGTATCGATCCCTTCGTCGATCAGATGGGCCGTCGCGAAAACCGCGTCGCCATTCAGCACCGCACGCTCGGGGCACATGTTGCCGCGATAGCCCGGCAACCGTCCGGGATGGACATTGAGGAAGCCGATACGCGGCACCGCGAGCATGTCGGCCGTCAGGATGCCGACTCCGCCCTGAAGCCCCAAGTCTATATTCTCCGCACGCAGCATGTCCCAGAGCGCGCCATTCTTGAGCGATTCGAACTTCCGCACGGCTGCTGCAGGAATCTCGGGAGGGTTCCAAAGACCGCCGGTCCGTTCGATCTCGCGCTCGCGACTCTCGGGCTTCATTCGGCCCACCGCAGCAACGACATCAGGCGCCAGGCCCGCTGCCGTGAGGCGCATGAAATACTCGCGACCGACGAAGTTTCCGTCCTGGAAGAGCAGCGCGGTGCGCATGTCAGTTGTGGTTCCAGATGTTGTCCTTGATCCAGTGGCCGTACTCGTTCTTCACCCAGACGCGCGGATCGCGGAACGTGTCGGCGATCGCGTCGAACTCGACGCGCGTCATGCCGACATAGGCGAGCCAGCGCGGCAGATCGCCCGGTACGACATGATCGTACTGGCGGACCAGATCGATGCCCTGAGCGCGGGTCATCGCGCCGCTGCGGATGTCGCGGCATACATGATCCGTGCAGCGGCCATAGCCGAATTTCACGTACTTCATGTAGTCGTGGATACCGTTGTCATGGACGTTGTTGAGATTGGAGTCACGCTTGTAGGTGCGGTCGAACGGCAGCGCGTTCACTTCGAACCCGTACTCGCGGACCATCAGGCCCGTATGGTCGTCCTGGTTCCAGCCGAAATAGTTGGAGATGAAGATGCCTCGCACACCCACGCGCTCGATCTCGGAATCGTCCGGGTACTTCGCCCAGAGCAGGTTCTTCTCCTCGAGCCCCTCTTCGCCGACGAAATCCGGCCAGTCGAAGCCGCGCAGCAGGTGCTCCTTCCGGTATCGCGCCGTGTACTCGACGAGGTCCTTGTACGAGTGCATGCCACCGAGATTCATGAAGCCGTGCTCGCCCCAGATCACGAGCGGCACCCCGTAGCGGACCGCAGCCTGGATCGGTACCGAGTTGATGCCCATGTGGGCATGCATGTCGGGGTCGCCCATGCGGCGGAGGCCGATCCGGTTCATCTTCTTCAGCACGTCGACCGACGGCGTGAAGTTTATGTAGTCGCAGCCGAACACGTCCTTCATACGCTGGATGTTGCGCCGGCCGACATCCGTCTCGTTGTTCTCGTTATACGTCACAAGAAGCGGGTTCATCTTGTAGACGTTCTTCAGCAGATGGACCTGGTAGAAGCTGTCCTTGCCACCGCTGACCGGGATCAGGCAGTCGTAGCTCTTTCCTGATTTCGAACGGTAATCATCGCACAGCTCGCGGAACATGCGCTCGCGGCGCTTCCAGTCGATCGTCTTCTGCTCGTCGTGCGTCCGGCAGCCGGAGCACACGCCATCGGCGTCGAGCGTGATCGGCGTCGCGGCGAGAAGCGGGTAGCAGCAGCGCGTGCAGTAGATGACACGCGGCGGTCGCACGCGCGGTTGTTCATTCGTCATGTCTGTCGTTCCGTCAGCCTGGATAGGGATAGCGCACGTCGTAGGCGCGGTCCTTGAGATACGTCTTCGCACGCTTGTAGGAATTCTCGGTGAAATGGAACAGGTTTCCCGCTGCCACGGCGCTTGCCCCGCCTTCGTCGATTGCGGCACGGAAATCGGAAAAATCGCCGGCTCCGCCGCACGCGATGACGGGCACTGAAACCGCGTCGGCCACCGCGCGCACGACCTCGAGATCGTAGCCTTCGGCACAACCGTCACGATCGATGGAGTTCACGAGGATCTCGCCAGCGCCGGCCCTTTCGAGATTCCGGGCATAGACGTCCGGAGCCTGGCCCGTCGACTCCCGCCCCTGATCGACGAAGACGATCGGGTGGCCGTCGACCCGGCGCACGTCGAGACCCGCCATGATCGCCTGCGCGCCATGACGTTCGGCCGCGCGCGACACGGTCGCGGGCTCGCGCCAGGCCAGCGTGTTGACGAGCACTTTGTCGGCGCCGTTCAGAAGATAGCTGTCGATCTCCTCCAGCGAACCGATCCGGCCGCCGAAGGTGAGCGGCATATGCGCCGATTCCGAAACCGCGCGCAGGATCGCAAGCTTGTCGCCAGGATTCTTCGTCTTGTGGTCATCGCGGCGTAGATCGTGGTCGCCATCACGCGTGATGTCCGAATAGACGAGTTCGTCGACGAGCCATTCGGAGTAACGTTCGAGTTCGCCCAAAGGATTGCCTATTACCTTGAAATCCTCGAAGCGTTCCGAGCGGACGATGAGACCGTTCATCAGGAACAGGACGGGGATGACGCGAATCTTGAGCATCCGGTTAGAGCGCCGCGAAGTTCGAGAGAATGCGCAGACCCACTTCCTGGCTCTTCTCGGGATGGAACTGCATCCCATAGACCGGCGGCACGGAGACCGCCGCCGTTACCGGACCACCATACTCGACGTCGGCCGAGATGTCGGCCGCTTCGTCCGCGGCAAGATGATAGCTATGGACGAAATAGGCCGTGCGGTCGCCCGGCAGGTCGCGCAGCAGCGGGCAATCCTTGCGCGGCCGCAACTCGTTCCAACCCACCTGCGGCAGGCGCAGGCTGTTGTCCTTCCGCGGGATCTGCACGACTTTTCCGCGCACGAGACCGAGACCGCGATGCGTACCAAACTCATGCCCCGTCTCGGCCAGCATCTGCATGCCCACGCAGATGCCCAGCAGCGGCTTCCCGCGCGCGACATGATCGAGGATCGCCGCCTCGAATCCTTTGGCACGCAAGAGATCCATGCACTCGCCGAACGCGCCCACTCCCGGGAGGACGAGCTTGTCGGCCGACGCGATCTCGCGCGGGTTGCCGGCCGTACGGAATCGGCATCCGACGCGCTCCAGCGCGTTCTCGACCGAGCGGATGTTGCCGCGGCCATATCCGACGATCACGATCACTTCGAGATCCGCCGTTCCCGCCACTCGGATGCGAGCAGGCCCCAGCATTCGATGTCGAGATGCTTGCCTTCGCTGAAGAATGCCTGCCGCTTGACGCCTTCGCGGCGCCAGCCAAGCTTCTCGACCGTCCGGTTGAAGGCCGGATTGGGCGATTCGGCCCAAAGGCGACGTAGCGCCATCGAATCGAATGCGTGCGCGGTAACAAGCGCGATCGCCGCACTCCCCACTCCACGTCCCCACGCATCGCGGGCGCCGATCATGATCGACAACTCCGCCGTGCCGTGATGCCAAAGGATCGTGTTGAGCGCGATATTGCCGACATGGCGACCAGTCTCGGCAATCTCGATCGCAAGAACCAGATCGCCACGCGAGGCCAGCCCATCGAGCCACGCGCCGAGTTGCGCCGCAGAAGTAGGGAACGCCTTCGGCCCTCGCCAACGCAGGACTTCCGCGTCGTTGAGCCAGGCGAGGTAGGCCGGCGAAGCGTCGGACGGAGACAACGGCCGCAGGCAAACGCCGCCGCCCGACAGGAAAGGCGCTTCGGTCATCGTCCATCCCCAAGTCGTGCAAACGCACCCCGTGCCGACGGTCCGAGTATCTGCACAATATCCGCCTGTGCCAAACCCCCACTCGCGAGCTTGCCCAGCGTCCACGCTGGATCGATGAGCGGCGCGTCGCTCGAGAAGACGACGCGCTTCGCGCCCGCAGTCGCGACCAGTCGGGCGATATCGGATTCCACGACACGTGGCGATGAAGTCGCGATGTCGAACCACACATTCGGCAGTTCGATCAGATCGTTGAAGCGCCATGTCGCATGGGCGGCGACGAATTTTAGATGCGGATGGCGCCGCGCCGCGCGCGCCATGCCGGGTAGATGCGCCATCACGCTCAGCTCGTCGCCGGCATCGAGCTTGCCGAAAATCGCGTCGTACTGTGGGGCGTCGAGTTCGAGACCGTAGAAATCCTGGATCGTCTTGACGCCGACGAAGCGACGATCATTTCTATAGCGCGCGATCTCGGCGAGCGAGGCTTCGGGCCGCAGCGGGTTGATGACGATGAGGCCACGCGCGCGCGGATCGGCCGCAAGCAGGGCAGCCGTCTCGGCATTGCCGGCTTCGAGATCGTCGCTGAGCGCGCGGATCGAGGACGAAACGAACACTGAGACACCTGCGCGTTCGGCAAGGATCTGTAGATCCGACACGTCAGTGCGCGTCTCGATGAGATTCCAGCGACCGGTATGCCAGTGCGTGTCCGTCTTCGGCGAATCGACGAGCGCACGATAAGCGACAGGTACCCGAAAGCCACCGGTCGACGAAAGCCCAAGCGTGCGCGTGAGGTTTCCCCCTGCGATCTGCGCGCGTGCCGTCGCATCAAGATCGGCCGCCGCCAGCATGAACCATGCACAACCGGCGTGTGCGGCTGGCGCGCCCGAAGAAACGAAGAGCCGCTCCGGCCCGAGACGAGCCACGAGATGTTCGATCGTTCCAGTCTGCGATTGCGAGCCGATATCCACCAGCACGTTCGGATGTCTGTAGGCCGTCGCGATCAGGTCCGCGAGACGGAAGTATCCGTGCGCCCGTGTCCATCGCAATAGGACAGTGCCGCCGGCTGCGGCAGCCCGCTCGGCCGCGGACAGGTCCGGTCCGGTGGCGGCGCACAGAAGCAGCGGCATGCCGCCGACCGCGCATTCGCGAGCAAGTGCATCGAGTGCCGGACCCTGCAGCGACCAGCCCATTGCGTCCGAGACCACGGCGACCGCGGCAAAATTCTCCGCGCGAAGCCGTGTAACGATTCCTTCGCCCGCGTCATAGGCCGGCAGCGGGATCGCCGCAGCTGGCACGATGCGCATGTCTTCGCGCGCGAGCGCCGTCAGCCGCGCGTTCGCCTCGCGCCAGTCGTAACGGATGGCCGCGCTGGAAACTGCCACGACGCGATCCGCACCCATTGCCACGAGTCCGTCGAGAAGGGCATCCGTTCCGACGTCGAACCCCGTCGCCTGATCGCGACCGAGAAACACGCAACCGTCGATGCCGCCGCTCGCGATCATAACGCCAGCGTCGCTCCGACGACCGACAGATGCGCCCGGCCGAGGACGCGTGCCTCGCGCAGCATCGTCGAGTCCATTCCGACGACGAGATCGGCCGCGAGTATTGCTTCCGCCGGCGCTCCCGCCGCACTCACAACACACCGCAGCATTGCCGGTGCGGCCTTGCTCCAGGCGTCGTACTTCCCGGCAGCATCGCGCGGGTGTGGCCGCACTACGAGAATCGTCCTGGTGCCAGCGCCGCTTCGGGCAAGATTTTCGGTATACTTCGTCAACTCGACGATCTCGTCGTAGGGCGCCTTCCGGCCGACCGCTTCCATTTCTCGACCACATTCGGATGCGAACAGCACGACGTGATCGCAGTCCGTTGCACCCCATAACGCGCGGAGTTTTCCGCGTGCGGCGAATGCGGCCGTGCGGCCGGCGGCAAGTCGATTTTCATGGATCGGTCCGACGATGCGAAGGTCTGGAAAATCCACGCTCGCCGCCGCAAGTGCCGCGCGATATCCCTCGTCCGGCGCATAGAGCTTGTCCGGAAGCAAGAGTTCGCCGCCCGCGTCGCGAAAGCGCGCCGCAAGATTGGCAGGGTGATCGAGGAATACGTGACTCTCGATGCCGGCAGAACGGGCCGCCGCCCAAAGGATACGATCCAGATCCTCGTCGACGTCGCTCGTGCCTGTCACGACCACACCCACGCCTCGGGCCCGCAGGAATGAGACGGCTGCAGCCTCGCGCGCGGCGCGCGGACCCGGCGCGCCGAATGCGTCCGCGACGCTTTCGCTTGCGATACCCGCGCGCGCCAGCGCGGCAACGGCAGGTCCGCGGGCAAGCGCCAGACGCTCCGCCGCGAACGGCGCCAGATCGGCACGGAACTTCTCCGCGCCCTCCGGCACCAAAGGACCCGCTTCGCCGCACAGATGCCATGCGGCCGCTATCTGGTTGGTCGGGCCAGGATCGCGCGCAAAGAACAGGGCGGTCGCCACGGCTATGCCTTCGACGCTGCGCGATCTGACAGGCGGTGCAAGTTTTCCGCAACCTTGTGGAACGCGGCGGCGACATCGTCGATGTCGCGTCGGGTCATCGGCGGTCGCATCATTTCGTGCGTGATGACGCGACCGAAATGCGCCGCTTCCGCGTTTGGGCAGATGCCGTTGGAATAGTTCGGCGTACCTTCGTAATGTGGGCAGCGGAACGGGCACTGCTTCGTCCCGTAGCCGACCATCTGGCGGAACATCGGGGCCATATATAGTGGGCGCACATAGCCAGCCCCCATAAGCGGCCCCTCGTGCTCGCGCAAGCCCGTCGGCGGCAGCTCGGCCTTCACTGCTTGGACGAACGTGTCGCGCGATACGCCGGTTGTCGCCTCGGAATAGTCGAGCGCATGCACATAGTACACGTGATCGCCGCCGGAGCCGACTTTGGGCATGGCGAGCCCCGGGATGCCTGCAAGCTTGGCTTCGAGATAGCGCACGTTCTCCCTGCGCGTCTGGACGAGTGCCGGACCCTTGCGCAACTGCGCGCGACCGATCGCCGCCTCGATCTCGCCAAGCCGGAAATTGAAACCGACCATGTTGACGAGATTCGTCACACCCTTCTTCTCGACGACCGCCTCGGCATGATTCCGGATGAGTTGCAGCCGCTCTGCGAGTTCGTCGTCATCGGTCGTGCACATTGCCCCTTCGCCGGTATGGATATGCTTGTGGTAGTTGAGGCTGAAAACGCCGATGTCGCCCAACGACCCGACGGAGCGGCCCTTATAGGTCGCGAAGGGGGCTTGAGCACAGTCCTCGATCACCCGGATGCCGTGCCGGCGCGCCAGCGCCATGATCGGATCCATGTCGGCGGACTGGCCGAAGATATGCACGACGATGATCGCCTTCGTGCGCGACGTGATGCGGGCTTCGATCGTCTCGGCGGAGAGGGTGTAGGTCTCCGGATCGATGTCGGCGAAGACCGGAACGGCATTGAAGACGATCGCTGCCGTCGCCGACGCGATCATCGTATAGGGCGAAACGATCACTTCGTCGCCAGGGCCCGCTCCCACGGCACCGACCGCGGCATAAAGGCCGGATGTCGCCGAATTCATTGAGACACCGTGCCGTACGCCTGCGGATGCTGCCCAATCCCGCTCGAACGCCTGCACTTCCGGTCCGCCGAAGAAATCCGGATGCCATGTGCCGAGAAACCTCGACAGGATTCCGGAGTCGAGGACTCGTATAGCCGCCGCCTTCTCTTCCTCGCCGATGAACCGGTAGGCCGGAAAGGGCTCTGTACGCACGGGCTTGCCGCCCAGGAGGGCCAGTTCGCTCACTTGATCGACTCCGCTTCGGTTGCCGCCGCACGCAGCGCGCAGGCCAATTCGATCGAGGCGAGCGCGCTCGCCCCGCTGCTCTTCGGTTCGCCACCGTGTTCGAGGCAACCCGCGATGTCGTCAAGCGCATGCACGAACGCGTCGCCATACCCCGTGGACGCGCCGTAACCTGCCCCGGGAACATCAACTCCGAAGAAATGTTCGCTCGCCGCCACCGCGCGGCGTACGACGCGTAAGCCGCCGTCCTCGATCGCGACGATGCCGTGCGCGAACGCGAGTGTCATCTCGAAGAACGCGTAGTCGCGCCCGTCGCAGGCGACGAGATGAACGCGTTGCCCGCCGCCCGCCTCCAGTATCGCATCGATGCTCGGATCGTCCGGAACGCCGTCGGCACGGGCACCCGCTGTGGCAGCGATCCGGAACTCCTCGCCAGTCAGGAACCGCAGCAGGTCGATCGCATGGGATCCGTTGTTGACGACGCCGCGGCCGTAGAATGCGGCACCGCCGCGCCACGCGCCCCATCTCCCTTCAGCGATCTCCGCGCGCAGCGCCATCATCGCCGGATCCCAGCGCCGAAGATAGGCAACCGCCAGCGGCTTTCCGGCCCGCCGGAAGCGCTCAACGATCCGTCGAGCGGCCGCCGGATCGCCGCCAAGCGGCTTTTCGGCGAAAACCGCACGCACGGGCATATCCAAAAGCCGATCGAGTGTGGCCACGTGCGCCGCCGTCGGCACGCAGACGCTGGCGACATCGTAAACGGCGCCGTTCGCAAATGCCTCGTCGAGAGAGACATAGGCGCTCTCGAGCGCCCAGCGCGCAGCGAAATCCGCGCGTACATGCGCATCCGTTTCGATACAGGCGACAAGCGTGAAACGCGGATTGCGGCGGTAGGCTAACGCGTGCGTCAGAACCATGGCGTCGTCTGACGACCGGTTGAGCCCACCCGCGATCCGCCCGCATCCCAGCACGATCGCACGCAACCGTTCAGACATGACGATGCACCACGCTCCGGTTGAGCGCGGCGACCACCGGATTGGCGTCAAGATATGCGAGTATCTCGGCAAGGCCGAAATCGATCCCGCGTGGCAACAGAGCCGCAAACACGGCGCGGATCAGTGCCAGATCTTCGGGTGTATCGAGCGTGAGCCGGACATCAGGACGGTGGAGCCCGGCGGGTGCCACAATGCCGGAAAGGCTGTAGATTTCCGGATGGCGGTAGATGTAAAGGCTCACATGCTCATGGTCAATCGCATCATCGGTACGACTTGCCACGTCCGCAAGGATGCGACGCGAGAATACCTGCGTGTCCATGCCGATCGGATAGCTGCGCGTCAGCACATTCGAGACATAATCTGCGCCCGTCGAGAAGTAGTGGCGTATCGTCTGCGACACGATCGCCGGATCGATCAGCGGACAGTCGCCCGTCAGTTCGACGATGACGTCGGCTCCGGCATCCGTGGCCGCTTCGAGGACGCGCGAGAGAACATCGTCCTCGCTGCCGCGCCAGCATCCGACACCCTTTTCCGACGCGAGAGCGGCGATGGGATCATCGGTTGCGTTCGTCGTCGTCGCGACGACAACGCCGTCGAGTCCGGATACGCGGAAGAGTCGGTCGATCATCCGCGAGAGCATCGGAGCGCCCTCGGCGTCGGCGAGCACCTTGCCGGGCAACCGCATGGAGGTCATGCGCGCCTCGATGGTCGCGACCGTCTTCACTCGATCAGGCTCCACGCGAGTGCGGTCCCGCGCGCGATCGACCGGCGTGCGCGCCGGCCGACAACCGCGTCGAAGTGCTTGGGCGCCAGGCCAAAACCCGGACGGATCGAGCGGACATTCGCTTCCGTGAGAATCTCGCCTGCCGCGATGTCGGCGATCGCATAGAGCGAACGTCGGAACGTCGCCATGCCGCGTTCGCTGGGCTCGCGCTCATAGGAGACGCGCCCCAGGGCCGCGTGCGCCGTCCGCACGTCGCGTACCAGTGCTGCGAATTCTTCGGGTTCGAGCGAGAATGCGGAATCCGGTCCGCCGTCGGCCCTGCGAAGCGTGACGTGCTTCTCGATCACGCAGGCACCCAGCGCCACCGCCGCGACGGTGACCGCCGTGCCCAGCGTATGGTCCGAAAGGCCCGGCACGGCGCCAAATGTCGCACCGAGATGCGCTATTGTCCGCAGATTCATGTCTTCTGGTGGTGCTGGATAGGCGCTCACGCAATGCAGCAGCGCCAGATCAGTGGCGCCTGCGCTGCGGGCTGCTTCGACCGCAGCGGCGATCTCGGCGAGGTCGCTGATTCCGGTCGAGACGATCATCGGCTTGCCGCAGCATGCGACGCGGCGGATGAGCGGAAGGTCGACGGCCTCGAACGAAGCGATCTTGTAGGCCGGTGCCCCGAGACGCTCGAGCAGATCGATCGCGGTCGCATCGAACGGCGTCGAGAATACGGTGATGCCGAGTTCGCGCCCGCGCGCGAACAGCGCTTCGTGCCATTCCCACGGCGTATGGGCCTGACGGTAGAGCTGGTAGAGCGTGGATCCGTCCCACAAGCCACCGCGCACGGTGAAATCGGGTCCGTCATGATCGATCGTCAGCGTGTCGGCGGTATAAGTCTGCAGCTTGACCGCGTCCGCACCCGCCTCGTGCGCCGCATCGAGCAGAGCGATCGCGCGGTCGAGCGAACCGTTGTGGTTGCCCGAAAGCTCGGCGATGACGTAGGGCGGCGCCTCGGGGCCGATCCGGCGTCCATTGATGGCGAAGGTCATGTGGGCCTGCTTTCCAGGCGGCCCGGCCCGGTGGGTCGGTAGCCGCAGCCTGCGAACAGCGCTCGGGATGCGCGATTGTCTTCATGCACTTCGGCTTCCAGCACCGCATCGCGCGCGCAGGCGCGCGTCAGTCGCAATGCGGTCGAACCGACGCCCTTGCCGTGAAACGCCGGATCAACGGCGATCGAGACTTCAAAGCGCATCTCTTCCGCAGAAGTCGGATCGAGACGCACGAAGCCCGCCGGAACGTCCGCACACTCGACTACCGCCAGCGTATGTGCGGCGTTGGCGAGCATCCGCGCAAACCACAGCCGATGTTCGTCGGGCGTCGGAACGGCCGGATTGCGTGCGTAGCGGCGTGTCTCCGGCCGCGACTGGAGATTGAGAAACCACGCCGCATCGGCGGCTTCGACGGCACGCAAGCGGATCCGGCGGCCCATCCGATCCGTCTCGTCGCCGACGGCGGCAAGAACGATCCGCTTGGTCCCGCGCCCATCGCACAGGGCGGCCGCCTGCGCCGCCATCGAGACCAGCAGCGCGCGATCTCCTGCCACGCGGTCGAATGCCGCGGCAAGACGCGTTTCGAAGCCGGCATCGACCGACCGGATGTCGGCCGCGGCACCGGCGCCAACGAGCATGTCCGCAACGCCATTCTGGTTTGCCGCAAGGCGCGCGATCAATGTCGGCAGTCCCAAAGTGCAACGCTCCCATGCCGTCGAACCAGCCGCTCCGACCGCGATGTCCGCATCCGCCATCAAGGCGGGCATCTCGGGCGTATCGATATGAACACGAACGCGCGCCGAAGCGCGGGCGGCGATATCGCGAACGTGACGTGCGCCCGATCCGAGCGCGACGTCGATCTCGACCGATCGCCCCTCGAGCGCGTCGAGCGAGCGTCCGGTGGCGTTGGCCGCATCGTCGCCGCCGAACGAAACGAGGACCCTTCGCACCTCGCACGAAGTGCGCGCGGCCAGAGCTCCGGCACGCCGGATGGCGAATGCTGCGTCGACTGACGCGTAGCGGGGTCCGAGAAGAAGCCGGCACGAAGCCGTCGTACGGCTGGCATAGTCGCTTTCGGTGGCAGCGGCATTCACCAGAAAGCCAGCGACTGGCAAGGGTCCATCTCCGTCGTGGAGTGCGATCAGACGCGCCTTCCCGTCGACCGTGTGCATCGTCGGTCGGTAGGAATCGATGACTGCTATATCGGTAGCTGGCGCGGGGATTCCCTCTTCTTCGACAGGTAGGACACGCCGCACTCGATCGGGCACACCGACCGCCGCACCGACCGGCACGCGCAAGCGCGCACGACGTCCGGTGCGGACGAACTCCGCCCCGAGTGCGGCACTGCGCAACACGTGCCCGAGCCCGATCCCCGGGCCTGCGTCGCAATGGAGCGTCACGCTCATCGGTACTGCCGGTCCTTCACGCGAACAGGTTGCCGGACCGTCCGGTAACGGTCATCGTGTCGGGAACGTCGCCGGGTGCGACCTCGATTCCGCCACGCAAACCCGAAAGAAGCATCGCGAACAATGCGCGCTGGCCATCGACTGCGGCATCGAGTGCGGTCTGGTCCGGCTTGCCGGACGCGACGAAACCGCACAGCCGGCCAAGCGCAAGCGCCGTTCCGCCCGGTTGACTCGAGAGGGCCGGTTCGCTCGTCGTAGCGGTGAAATAGCCCCCAGTCGATGGGCCTGTCCGGTCAAGATCGATCCGCGTGCCGTCAGCCGCGATCCGCAGCGTGCCGGAGCTGCCGGCAAGCAGGATGTCGAATCCGTCAAGCTGCGTGATCTGGCCGCTCACGCCGTTCTCGAAGGCGACATAGCCGGTCTCGATTGTCGGATCGGCATCGATCGTCGGAATGCCGTCGGTCTCGCAGACGGACCCGGGATCGACGGCGATCCGCGCCTGCACGATGCGCACCGGCGCACCGGCGAAGAACAGCATCGCGTCGAGCGAGTGTGCATGCGTCCACATCGCTGTCCGGCGCCCGAACCCGACGACGATTTGTCGCAGATCGCCGATGGCGCCGTCGGCGACCAGAGCCGCCGCGCGCAGATAGGTTGCATGGTAGCGACGAAGCGCGCCGTAGGTGAACGAAGCACCTGCCTGCACAAGTGCCGCAGCGACGCACCGTGCATCTTCCATCGAGCGGCTGAGCGGCTTCTCGGCATGCATGCCCCTGACGCCCGCCTTCGCACAATCGACGAGCGTCCGTACCCGCGGCTCGGTGCGCGTCGCCACGCATGCGATCGCAGGCCGCAGTTCTGCCAGCATCGCCCGGTGGTCGGCGAAGGCCGGTACGCCGTAATGCGCCGATGCCCGTTCGCACACGGCGGCATCGCTGTCGCATACGCCGATGAGTACGAGGCCGGGTGTCGCGACGACGGCTTCGGCGTGTGCGAGCGGTAGCCAGCCCGGTGGCAGCGCGCTGCGCGTGCCAGGCCGCGTGAATGCACCCATGGCCCCGCAGCCGACGACGACCGCCGTCAATCCGGCATTCACCATGCGAGCACGGAGGTCACGTCGCCGGGGCGGCGCGCTGCAAGGGCCCGATATGCGTCGGCAAGCGACGCGGCGGGATACTCGCCCGTCAGTAGGCGGCCGGCCGGCAGGTCGCCGCGCGCGATGCGCCCGACGATATCCGCCATGTTGCGTTTGAGCGTGAACCGAATCTCGTCCGGCGGCGCATCGCGCTCGACCGGCTGACCGCAGGCGACGAGGCGAAGCTGCTTGTCGTAGAAATACTGCGAGGCAAGCGGATTGGACGGCGACGGCGGCTCGCCCCTGCCGGGAAACCCGAGAACAGAAACCGTTCCGCCTTTGCGCGCCAGACGCAAGGCGAGCTCCCAGTCCGGCCACCGGTTGCTCGTCGAAACGACATTGTCGAAACCGCCGACATCCGTCGCCTGCGCCGCGGCGACGGCTTCGTCCGGTCCGACGACGGCACAGGCACCCATCGCGCGCGCAATCCCTGCGATCTCCGGCCGTGCGGTGATCGCGGAAACATCGGCGCCCGCCCGTGCTGCCATCGCCGCAGCGCCAAGCCCGAGCACCCCCATCCCAAGCACCGCGACCCTGTGGCCAAGCGATATGCCGGTCCGGTGGACGGCATCGAGACCAAGATGGAAAAGATAGGCCGCACTGGCTGCGCGTGCATCAGCATCCGGCGGCAGGATGGCCAGTACGTCCGCGACCGGCACGATGAAAGCGCTACGATGGCTCTGCCATGTCAACACGCGCATACCCGGTACAAGCCTTTCGACGCCAACGCCGATCGCGAGAATCTCTGCGACGTTGCAGTAGCCGACGAGGCGCGGGTAGACGCGGCCAGGCCGCAGGGGCGGCAGACCCTGGAACGCCGCAAGCTCCGTCCCGGGCGAGATCGTGGACCAGAGCGTCCGCGCAAGGATCTCTCCCGTCCCCGGCGCGGCAGGCAGCGCTTCGTCTTCGAAACGAAGATCGCCCGGACCATGGAGACGGGCAATGCTGGCGGATGCGGGGATCATCGCAGTGTCGGCCTCAATCCGTCGCATTGCCGATGCCAAAGCCGCTGCTGCGAAACATCTTGAACATGTGGAAGAACGGATGCGCCGCATCGTACCAGTCGCGGATCGTCGCGATCTCGCGTTCGATCGCAACCCCGTGATCCGCGATGAAGGCTGGCAGCGTCTCGTAGATCGCATCCTGATCCGAGTCGTCGCGGAAAATGTAGCCCCCCTGCCAATCGGGCACGCCGTAATAAAGCCCAGCGGCAAGATTCGCGAGCGAGATCGCTTCCTGCGTCGGCCAGTCGCGCCACCATTCGCTAGCGAGCTTGTCGAGATACGCGGCCTTGCTGGCCGGACGCGCGACGAAGCCGACCTCGTCGTACCAGGCGCAATCCGTGGTCATGACCGGAATGCCCATCGCGGCGGCTTCGAACCCGACGCTGCCGTGATGCGTGACCGCGCCGTCGAGGCAGCGCATCAGCTCAGCACCCGACCACGCCTCGTCCGCCAACCGGACATGCGCCGACGCGACAGCCATCACCGCATCGGCAAGACCTTCCCCGTACTTGAGGCCGTATCGGCGGTCGATCGGGTGCGGCTTGCAGAGGAAGTTCGCATGCGGATTGCGTGCCGCAGCGGCGACCGTCTCGCGGTTCCATTCGACGAAGTCGCGAAAATGGTACATGCCCGTGCAATGCGGATAATCGAACGGGTTCGAGGCATAGACGCCCACGATCGGCTTCGCCGGATCCCATCCGTAGCGCCGACATATCTCGGCCTTCGACAGTGCGCTGCCGCCAGCGCGATAGGCGTATCGCCCGCCGATATCGTTCGTCCTGCCGCGGCGGCGAAGCTCGAGCTGCTCGGCACCCACACGCTCCAGCGCCACGCGCGTTGCCGGTGCAAGACCTGCAAGTTCCGCTCGGCTCGGACGTGACGGGAAGACGAACAGGTCACCACGCGAGAACAGGCGCACGAAGCGCGTCGTCCCGAAGTCGCCATAGAGCAGCAGCACCGGGATGCCGCGCCGGATACCTTCCCATGCAAGCGATCCATACGAGAAATTGAGTCCGTGTGTCAGCAGAAGGAGATCTGGCCGGACTTCGTCCAGGACGCGGACGGCGGCATCTATACTCGCGAACTGTTCGGCGACATGGTCGGGAAGCAGTGGATCGGCGAGATCGGCGGTCCCACGGCGTTGCCGCTTCAACACGCCGTCATAGAAGATTTCTCCAGGCATCCCACCAGGAAGCTCGGCCCGCAGGATATCCTCGGCCGTTCGCACGCGCGCGAGTAGCGTACGCGCGGCGGTGCGGTGGCGTGGCTCAATGCGGGATAGCGCCTGCAGATCAATCCGCGCGTCCACGCCAAAACGCTCGAACGTCGCAGCGACTTCCCCACGGCGGAACGCGCCGACGAGACCGGTCATCGTGACGCCAGAGAGGCCGAGCGCGCGGCGGACCATGGCGAAGCGGAACCAGTAATTCGCGTTGTCCCAGGTGCCGTCCACAAGCACGCGCCCGGCGACCGCCGCGCGGCCGCCGGGTACGGCGCCGTCGGACAGTGTACGCATCAGTCCGTCACCAGCATCGCGCAGGCGCTGCACGCGCGCCGCGCGAGCACGCGCGGCCGGCCCCAGTGCGCGCAAACGGTCGAGCGTCTCGCCCGCGAAGCGCCGTACCCGGAGGATTTCGCGACCGAGATCCAACGCGTCAGTCCTCGAGCTGCTTGCGGAAAGAGTCGAGATCGCGACCCGAGATGCAGAGCTCGCACGACGGATTCAGCTTCCCAGTGCGGAACTCGTTGCGGAGTTTTTCAATCTTCTCGCCGCGCCAGATCTCCTCGAGGGAGCTTTCCTTGATGTTGCCGAGCGTCAGGTTCTTGCCCATGAACGAGCAGCACGGCGTCACTCCACCGTCCGCCCAGACACTGAGCGAGTTGAACGGCATCGAGCACCACGGCTTGTCGAGCAGCTCCTTGTGGAAAAAGCCGACCTTCTTGGCGAGGTCAGGCGTCGCATTCTTGACATCGTCGACGTGCTTTTCGGGGGCCATGAGCTGGAAGTCGACGCGATCAGCCTTACCTTCCCATTTCTTTCGGAAAGCCTCGCGCTCGTGGAGGTTTTCCGCTTGGACGCAGAACGCGACGCGCAGAATCGGCAACTCCGAGCCCAGCGACTTGCGCACTTCGAGAAACGTCTCGATATTCTTCTCGATGCGGTCGAGTTCCGGCTTACCGCGAATCTTGACGTAGGTTTCCGGTGTCGCGGCGTCGAGAGAGACGTGGATGCGCGAAATGCCGGAACGGACGAGGTACTCCGACGTTTCGCGCGTCAGCAGCACACCGTTGGTGTACAGGATCAGGTCCATCACGCCCGCTTCGAGGCAGATGTCGAGGACGTTCTTGAAATCCTTGTAGAGCAGCGCTTCCGAACCCAACCCGACGATCATCGCGGGAAGATTGTGGGCCTTGATTTCTTTGGCCATCCCTCGCATCTGATCGAGCGACAGCGTGTGCTTCTCGCCCTTGTGATTGATCGTGTAGCACATGATACAGGAGAGATTGCAGCGGTTGACCAGCTCGATGTTGAGGGTGATCGGGAAGCCTGCGACGTAATCCTCCTTGTCGTAGTTCAGGCTGCGCAAATACTCCGCGCGATAGTCTGCGAATTTCTGTCCAAACTTCGGCACCTGGTTGCGCAGCAGCTTCTGCTCGACCGTCTCCTGGCCGTGTGAGGCCATGTATTCCGGCACATGACGATCGGGCGTGTCGACCACAGCGGACTCAGATTCGGCTTGTTTGGCCATCGGGTGGACTCCTTGGAAAGTCGTAAATCAGCGCGCCTGCTGGCGCACGGAATTGATCGCAAGCAGGTCCGGGCGTGCGGCGAGGCGCGCCGCGAGATCGAACCACGGGACGAAGTGATCGCGTTCGCCGGCGAGATCGACTGCGGCGCGCAGGAAATCGAGATCTTCGGGCCAGTCAAGCGTCCAGCGCTGTCCGGCGAACGCGCCGCCGGGACCGACGAGCGCTGCGCGCGAGATTCCTTCGGAACGGCGCAGCCACGGAGTGACGTGTTCGCGATCGTCATCGGATCCGTCGGACGCAACCGCTCGTCGCAGTGCCGGCGTCGTGAAGGCCTCGCAGTCGAGTCCGTGCGGGAACGACGGCGGCATGTTGTTGGCGCAGTAATCGGCACCCGCCGCCGCGCGCGTCGCTAGGACCGCCGCACAAAGCTCCGGATCGATCAACGGGCAGTCGGACGTCACGCGCAGGACAATGTCGGCACCGACGGCATCTGCCGCAAGCAAGTAGCGCGCGCGCACGTCGGCTTCAGGACCACGCACGACGACAGCACCGGCGGCCTGCGCGAGACGTGCTATGGGTTCGGCGGCGGCGCCGTCGGGTATCGCGCAGACGACGATGCCCGCACCCGGCACGGCGGCGCAGCGGCGCAGCACTTCTTCCAGCACGGTTCTCGGACCGAGCGGCTTCAGGACCTTACCGGGCAGTCGGCTCGACCCGACCCTTGCCTGGACGACGACGGCGGTCTTCACCGGGCCGCCACGAGCCGGGCGAGCGAGTTGGCCACGCGCTCGACATCCGCGTCCGACAGTGTCGGATAGAACGGGATCGACAGACAGCGCGCGTAGTATGCGTCCGCACCCGGCAGGGTCAGCGTGCCGTAGCGCTCGACGTAATAGGGCTGCGTATGGACGGGCTTGTAATGGACCTGCGTGCCGATGCCGTCCGCGCGCAGCGCTTCCACGAACCGGCGGCGCGTGGTTCCGAGTGCCGCGAAGTCGACGAGCACGGCGAAGAGGTGCAGGCCGTGCGCCGCCCCTTCGCGCGGCACCGGGCGCAGCATCGGTGCGAGCGGTGCCAGCAGCCGATCGTACAGTGCCGCGATCGCTTGCCGGCGCGCCTGGAAGCGCGCGAGCTTAGGCAACTGGCTCAGGCCCAGCGCGCAGAGCACATCCGGAAGTCGGTAGTTCCAGCCGATTTCCGGCATCTCGTAGTACCAGGGGTTTGGCACGTTGTCGTCGAAGGCCGCCGCACGGTCGACGAAAGCCGTCGGGTCACGCTCCATGCCGTGCGAGCGAAGCGCTGCCATCCTGCGTGCGGCCTGCCGGTCGGCCGTCGTCGTGACACCACCCTCGCCCGTCGCGATCGCCTTGACCGCATGGGTCGAGAACACTGCGGCGAAGGAGTGCCGGCAGGCCCCGACATCGGCAGCACCGAGCGCATGGCACGCATCCTCGACGAGTGCCATGCCGTGCGGCCGTGCGGCCTCGGCAAGGGCCGGCATGTCGCAGATCCGGCCGTTGAGATGGACCGGGAACGCTGCCCGCACGCGCCAGCCGCGCGCGCGGGCGCGCGCAAGCGCATCGAGCATGTCGGCCGGCCGCAGCAGGCCGGTCTCTGGATCGACATCGGCGAACGCGACGTCGGCGCCCGTCATGCGCACCGCATTCGCGGTCGCAAGGAACGTGACGCTCGGAACGATGGCCGCATCCCCGGGACCGAGATCGAGAGCGAGTGCCGCCAGATGGAGCGCTGCGGTTCCGGAATTCGACGCGACGGCATGTGCCGCACCGGTCGCCGTCGCGAAGGCGGCTTCGAACTTCGCGACGGTCGGCCCGGTCGTGAGGAAGTCGCCCCGCATCGCGGCCGCGATCGCCGCGACGTCGTCGTCCTCGATCGTCTGCCGGCCGTAGGGAAGGATGCCTGCACTCAAGGTTTCGACCCTCCGACGATCGCGAGGAGGCCGGCCGCATCGAGCCATTCGTCGTTGTTGTCCGAGCCATAGCGGAACATTTCGTCGACCGGCATTCCACCGAGCGCGCGCAGGTGCGCATCGGTCCAGTTCCGGTTTGCCGGGCAGATCGCAAAGCGGTCGCCCAATGAGAGCGTCATGCGGGCATCGTCCTCGGTGATCATCACTTCGTGCAGCTTCTCGCCGGGACGGATGCCGACATTCTCGTGCGGCAGACCAGGGGCCAGTGCGCGCGCCAGATCGACCATCTTCATCGACGGAATCCTCGGCACGAAGATCTCGCCGCCCCGCATCGTTCCGAAACTGGACAGCACGAACGCGACACCCTGCTCGAGTGTGATGAGGAAGCGCGTCATGCGCGGGTCGGTGATCGGCAAGCTCTTGGCGCCCGACGCGATCAGCGAGCGGAAGAGCGGCACGACGGAACCGCGGCTGCCGATGACGTTGCCGTACCGGACGACCGAGAACTGCGTGCCCAGATCGCCGGACAGATTGTTCGCCGCGACCATGATCTTGTCGGACGCCAGCTTCGTCGCACCGTAGAGATTGGCTGGATTGGCGGCCTTGTCGGTCGACAGCGCGATCACCTTGCGCACCTGGTTGCGCAGCGCCGCCTTGACGACGTTCTCGGCACCATGGACATTCGTGAGGACGCATTCGAACGGGTTGTACTCGGCGATCGGCACGATCTTGAGGGCCGCCGCGTGGACCACGTGGTCGACCCCGCGCATGGCGAGTTCGAGCCGCTGGGCGTCGCGGACATCGCCGATGAAGAAGCGCAGGCGGTCGTACAGGTCGGGGCGCCCCGACCATTCGCGCGCCATCGTTTCCTGCTTCTGCTCGTCGCGCGAGAAGATCACGATACGATCGGGCGGCGTCGGAAGGGCGAGTAGGCGCGCGACGAACGCGCGGCCGAACGAACCCGTACCGCCGGTTATCAGGATCGACGCGCCGCGCAGATCGTGGAACGGCTTGTCGAACGGCCTTGTAAGTGCGGTCATTGCGTTGATCCCTATCGCGCCTCGAGCGCCGCGCGCACGGTCGACGCGATGCGATCCTGATCGGCTTCGGACAGATACGGATGCATCGGCAGGCTCAACACCTCGCCTGCGAGCACGTCGCTTACCGGCAACCCGTTCGCGGCGACCGGATATTCCGAGTACGCGGTCTGCCTGTGCATCGGCTTGACGTAGTAGATCGCAGACGGGATACCCGCCTCCTTGAGTTTCGCGGCAACCGCATCGCGCCTTCCGTCAGGCACGCGGATCGTGTACTGGGCCCAGACGCTCGTCAGGCCGGTCGGTATGCGCGGAACGATCACGTGCTTTTCAAGCGCTGCGGAATAGCGCTCCGCGATCCGGTTGCGCGCGGCGATTTCGTCCGGGAAGATCTTGAGCTTCTCGATCAGGACGGCCGCCTGGATTGTGTCCATTCGGCCGTTCATGCCGATCCGGACGTTGTCATAGCGATCGACGCCCTGGCCGTGCACGCGGAGCGAGAGGAGTGGTTCGAGCAGCGCATCGTCTTCGAAGAAGATGGCGCCGCCGTCGCCGTAGCAGCCGAGCGGCTTCGCCGGAAAGAACGACGTCGCCGCGACCCGTCCGATCGAGCCGGTGCGCCGTCCCTTGTAGGTAGCACCGAAGCCCTGCGCGGTATCGGCAAGAATCCACATGGCGTTCGCAGCGCAGATCGCTTCGATCGCGTCGTAATCCGCCGGCAGTCCGAAAAGATCGACCGGGATGACGCCGATGGGCCGCAGGCCGAGCCGCTTCGCGGTCGCGATGCCCGCTTCGATGCTGGCCGGATCGATGTTGAAGGTGTCCGGCAGGCAGTCGACGAAGATCGGCGTCGCGCCGAACCAGACGACGACTTCGCCGGTCGCCGCGAAGGTGAACGACGGGACAAGTACGGCGTCGCCGGCCTTCACACCGAACGCCATCAACGCGAGCGCAAGCGCATCGGTGCCGTTGGCGACGGTCAGCGCGTGACGCGCACCGCAGAATGCTTCGAGTTGACGCTCGAGCGTGGCGACTTCGGGACCGAGAATGTACTGGCCGCTGCGCACGACGCGCAGGATCGCGTCCTCGAGAGCGGTACCCAGACGCGCGCGCTGGGACTGAAGGTCGATGAACTGCACCTGGACGGGACTTTCCGTTCTGACGTGAAGCGGATCTGCTGGCGAAATCCGGGCAGGCTACCGCACTCCGGGTGACCGCATGTCGCCCGGCTTTTCGATATCTTCGCGAAACGCCCGCCCTTTCGGGGCCGGCGGCCTAGGCCACCGCGACCGCCCTCTCGGACAGACGGACGGATACTTCGCGCCCCAGCAGGTCGAGCAGGACGACGACCCGCTCCATGTCTGCGAGAGCCTTGAACTTGCCGACCAGATCGGCAAAGGGGCCAGCGATGACGCGGACCTGCGCGCCGACGCCGAGATTGCGCATCGGCGAGACCGGATCGTCGAACGTCCGCGCCGCTTCGCTGGCGCGCAGGGCATCGACGATCCCTGCCGGAACCGGGACCGGAACGTCACCGAACCGCACCAGCCCGCAGACACCGAACGTTCCGAGGATCGGGCGCCAGCGGTCGGCCGACGGATCGAAGCGGACGAATAGGTAACGGGGAAACAGCGGCCGATCGACGAATTCGATGCGCCGGGCGTGCGAGCGACGCCGCCGGTATAGGGGCAGATAGGTCTCGTAGCCCTGGCGGCGGAGATTGGCCTCCGCCCTCAGTTCCGAAGAAGGCTGGGTATGGACGACGAACCAGCCGCTCACGACCCACCAGCCAGTTCCGCGACCTCGGTCGGTGCCGGCGGCCGCAGACGCAGGATCGCGGGGCCGACAACGCGCCGCGGATCGATCTGGAGAGCGGCCGCCTCGTCGAGTGCCGCGATATAGTTCATCTGCGGATCGCGCACGTCGCACATCGCGACCGCGTCGAACTGGCCCCTGAAGGCGGCAAGCGAGCCGGCAACCGGCAGGCCGAGATAGTCTTCACCCGCACGCGCCGTATCGACGAAGCCGACGACCTCGACCGGGGTCTCGCGTGCCGATAGCAGGGCCGCTTCCGCGAGTTCGGAAGCCCCCACAAGTACGATGCGCGTGAGCCCGCGCGCGGCGAGGGCCTCGAAAATCTCGTTGTACTGGCGCCGTGCATTGCGAAAAAGATCGAAGGAGATGCGCAAGTACTCGGCCGTCAGGCGCGCCTTCTCGCTGAACCCCGTCGGCGTCAGGTAGTAGGCGTAGCGGTTGAGCGGGGCGGTCGAAATCTTGATCAGACCCTTGCGTACGCAACGCTTGAGTACGGCATTTGCAAGTCCGAGCGCGATTCCCAACTGGTTCGACATGCCGCGCTGGGTGACGCTCGAATTGCGCTCGACCACCGACAGGACGCCGAGCAGCAACTCGGACGACTCGCGATCGAATTTCGTGGACGGAGTCTCATTCATCGAAATTGAGTATATACCCTGTTCATTGGGTGAACGTCAATCGTGTTCGGAATTTGAACATTAAATTAAAACAATATCTTATTGAGATTCCAGAACTGCGGTTTATCGTCGACAGACGCCGCCGTTCATGTCATGAACGTGAAGCTTGACTGGCCGGTTCTGAAGCGGGAATCCCGATCCCTCATGTGTGGCATCACCGGATTGCTCGACCGCCGCTCGAGGCTCGCCGACGAGCCACTCGTCGCCGCGGTGCGCTTGATGAACGACGTGCTCGCGCATCGCGGGCCGGACGGCGACGGAATCTGGACAGATGCGGCCGCCGGCATTGCGCTCGCACACCGCCGCCTCGCGATCGTGGACCTTTCGCCGACCGGCGTGCAGCCGATGCACTCTTCCGACGGGCGTTGGGTCGTCACCTACAACGGCGAGATCTTCAATTTCAGCGATCTGCGCGCCGAACTTGTACGGGTCGGCGTGCAGTTCCGTGGCACATCCGACACCGAGGTGATGATCGAGGGGATCGCGCGCTGGGGCGTGCGCGAAACGCTGGCGCGGCTCGTCGGCATGTTCGCGATAGCGCTCTGGGACCGGAAAGAGCGCTCGCTCTGGCTCGTGCGCGACCGGCTGGGCGTCAAGCCGCTCTACTACGCCTGCGACGGAACGCGCCTCGTCTTCGGTTCGGAACTGAAGGCGCTGCGCGCCGCACCCGGATTCGCCCCGTCGATCGACCGGGATGCGCTTGTCTCGTACTTCCGGCACGCGAACGTGCCCGGCGCAGCGACCATCTACAAGGAGTCTCGCAAACTGCTGCCGGGCACGCTGCTTGTGTGGCGCGAAGGAAGCGAACCTTCGACGGAGACCTACTGGTCCGCCCGTGCGGTAGCCGAGCGCGGCCGAGCGTCCTGGAACGCCCCCGCCGATCCCGGAAGCACCGTCGAGACGCTCGACAAGCTGCTGCTCGACGCCGTCGCAAGACGCATGGTCGCCGACGTGCCGCTTGGCGCCTTCCTGTCCGGCGGCATCGATTCGTCGACGGTCGTGGCGCTGATGCAGGCGCAGAGCAGCCGCCCGGTGCGCACTTTCACGATCGGCTACGACCGCACCGACTATGACGAGGCGCGTCACGCTGCAGCCGTCGCTGCCCATCTCGGCACCGACCACACGGAACTGCACGTCGACCCGTCGCACGCGCGCGACGTCATCCAGAACCTGCCCGAGATTTACGACGAACCCTTCGCCGACGCTTCGCAGATCCCGACCTACCTCGTCGCGCGGATGACGCGCGCGCATGTGAAGGTGGCGCTTTCCGGCGACGGCGGCGACGAGGTCTTCGCGGGCTACAACCGGCATGTCTGGGCAAGCCGGCTCGAACGGCTCGTTCGTCTGCCGCACGGGCTGCGCCGGGTTGCCGCATGCGCGCTGCGTGCAGCACCGGCCGGAATCCTCGAGGCGCTCCTGCGGCCGCTCCCGGCCGCGCGGCGACCGGTGCGGCCGGCCGAGAAGGCGGCGAAACTTGCGGCACTGCTGGAAGCGGACGATGCGCACGCACTCTATCGCGAGCTGGTGAGTCAGTGGCCCGATCCGGCCATGCTGGTCCCCGGCGCGCGCGAAGCTCCAGGACCGGCCGACGACCCCGGCATCGCGGGGGCGATTCCGGAGTTCGGCCCGCGCATGCAGCTTCTCGACACGCTTGGCTACCTGCCGGACGACGTGCTGACGAAGGTTGATCGCGCGACGATGGCGGTGGCTCTCGAGGCGCGAAATCCCTTCCTCGACCATCGCGTCGTCGAGCATGCGTGGACGCTGCCGCCGGAACTCAAGGTCGACGGCGGCAAGGGCAAGCGGATCCTGCGCGAAGTCCTGTCGCGATACGTCCCGCGCGACCTGTTCGAACGGCCCAAGATGGGCTTCGCGGTTCCGGTCGGCGAATGGCTGCGCGGACCGTTGCGCGAATGGGCCGAAGACCTGCTCGCACCCGCAGCCATCGTTGCAGACGGAATCCTCGATCCGGCCCCGGTCGCACACGCGTGGCGCGCCCATCTGGGCGGCGCGGACCGGACCTACAGGCTGTGGACCGTGCTGATGTTTCAGGCATGGCGCAAGCGCTGGGCGTGAGGTAAACCTGCGCATGAAGATCCTTCAGCTCTGCGCCGTGGACTTCACGCTCTACCACTTCCTGCTGCCGCTGATGCGCGGCCTGCGCGAAGCCGGGCACGACGTCGTCGGTGCCTGCACGCGCGGCGAGCTCGCCGGAAAGGTCGAGGCCGAAGGCTTCCGCGTGATCGGCATCGACATCCGTCGCTCGGCGAATCCGTTCGCGCTATGGCGTACGCATCGCGCGATCCTCGCGGCGCTGCGGGAGGAACGGTTCGACGTCGTCCATTTCCACACGCCGGTCGCGGCACTCGCCGGCCGATTCGCCGCCTGGCGGGCGAGCGTGCCGCGGATCGTGTATACGGCGCATGGCTTCTACTTCCACGACCGCATGCCCTGGCCGTTGCGCGCCGCGCATGTCGGGCTGGAATGGGCAGCCGGACGCGTCACCGACCTGCTGATGACGCAGGCCGAAGAGGATGCGACAAGCGCGCGCCGCCTCCGCCTCGCACGCGGGCCGATCCACGCGATCGGCAACGGCTCGGATCCGGCGCGCTTCCGGCCCGGCGGCGGCGACAAGGCGCGCGTGCGCGCGGAGATCGGAACGCCGCCTGACCGGCCGGTGATCCTGATGGTCGGCCGCCTCGTCGCCGAGAAGGGTTATCCCGAACTGCTGGCGGCGATGCGCGCGATCGATGCCGAGTTGTGGATTGCCGGCGAACGCCTGGCATCCGACCATGCCGGACCGATCGACGCCGCAATCGACGCCGTGCGCGTCGACCCGGTCCTTGCGGCGCGGGTACGCCTTCTCGGCTACCGCCAGGACGTCCCGGACCTGATGCGCGCCGCCGATATCTTTGTCCTGCCTTCCCATCGCGAAGGGATGCCACGCTCGATCATCGAAGCCATGCTGAGTGGGCTTCCCGTCGTCGCGACCGACATCCGCGGCAGCCGCGAGGAGATCGTCGACGGCAAGACCGGACTGCTCGTGCCAATCGCCGATCCAGCGGCGCTCGCAGCCGCACTCGGCCGGCTTGCGGACGACCCGGTACTGCGGCAGCGGATGGGCGAAGCGGGACTCGTCCGGGCACGCGACCTCTACGACGAAGCAAAAGTCGTCGCGCGGCAGATCGAACTATTCGGCAACGTGGTTGCGGCTCGCTAGCCGAGCCAAGCGAGCCACTCCGCAACACGGCGACCGATCTCGTAATGCCCCTCGCGCGACAGATGGCCATTACCCGTCAGCGCGTTGAGCTCGACGGACCAATGGAGAAGATAGTATCTCTGCGCCGAATCTTCGACGGCCGCGAAGGTCGGCATCAGGTCGAGGAACGGCACCCCGAGTTCCTGACTGAGACGACCGGCGAGCGGGCCGACCTCAGCCGTCTGACCTTCCGCAAGCACGCTCGGCGACGGAATGGCGACGACGGCCACGGCAATGCCAGATTCTTTCGCCAGGCGCACGAACTCGCGGAAATCTCGCTCGTAGAGTTCGGTGTATTGTCTCAGTCTGGCTGCTTCGACTTCCGGCCGCTCGCGCGCGGCATCGCCCTCGCCGCGCACGATATCGATGTTGGCCGCACGCATTTCCCACTGACGCCGCAGTTGGGCAGCAAGCGCGTAGAGCGCGAGATCGCGAAGGAAGCCGGTACGCAGTTCGCGTGCGAGGGTCGCGATCGCGCCGAGGCCGTCCGTGGACGAGACCGGGCGAAGCCCGCGACCGGTCGTGATGCGGCGATAGTCGAGAATGTCGTTCTCGAAGACGCCAAGCAAGACCATGTCCGGCTTGAGGGCAATCCCCTTCTCGCGAAGCCACGCGAGCTCGTCGGCGAGCGTGTAACCGGAAACGCCGCCGTTATGAACCTGGACCCTGCCAAGCAGCTTCTGCCGGCGGAGTTCCGACTGGACCCAGGCAGGCCACGTGTCTTCGGTCGCGACGTAGGGACCGAAGGTCTGCGAATCGCCGAGCGCCACGATCTGCCGGAAGCCCGGTTGCGGCTCCTCGAGCGAACGAAAACCCTGACTGTTCGTGACCACGTGGTAGGGGCGGCGCCACCACACGACCCAATGGCCATCCTGACCGGGGACGAGATCGCCCGGCACGTCGGGCGCGAAGGCATAGCGGGAGTTGCCGAGCCTGTCGCCGGCCGGCTCGGCGCCGAGCGTGCTGGGCGTCCACAGCCAGATCCGCGCGCCAAGCTCGCCGGCAACGACGGTCGCAGCGACGACGGCGCAGATAACGAGAACGTTCTTGATCGACATGGACCGAACCGGAAAAGGGATAGACTCACCGTTCTTACACGCTGTCGGGATTACTGACAAAGCACGACTGGACGGCGGGAATGCCCTCCACTAGCATCCGCCGCCATTCCTACCGAGCGGAAATTTCGTCAGATGGAAGCTTCCCTGAAGACCGAAGCGGCGCGCAATTCGGCGCAGCCTGTCGCGCGGCGGGTTTTTCTATGGTCCCTTGGACTTGTCGGACCGGTTGCAGCGACCGCGCCGAACGGCTTGGCCGTCCTTTTCATCGTCATGGGGCTGGCGGTCATCGCCGGCGACCCGTCCGCCCGGCGGCTTTCCGGTATCCCGAAGGTCGTGGCGCTGCCGATGGTCGGCCTGCTCGCGTGGGGATACGTCACGATGCTCTGGGCACCCGACCCGGCGCTTGCCGCTTTTACGCTGACGCGGCTCGTTCTTGCGGTCTATGCCGGCCTTGCGATCGTTTCGCACGCGCTTGCGCTCGATTCGGCGGAGATCGAACAGGCGGAGCGCTTCTTCCTTGCCGGCTACGCGGCAGGACTCGCGATCCTCTGCGCAGAAATCGCCAGTCAGATGGTCTTCGGGAACGGCAGTTCCCTCTTCGTCCAGTTCATCGGCCCGCGTGCCGCCATCGAATCCTTCCTCAACCGTTCGAAGACCATCCTTTCGATTCTGCTTCCGCTCGCGATCTCGGTCGGCTGGCGGCGGCACGGACCGGCGGCAGCCGCAGCTATCGCGGCGGCGTGTCTGGCCGTCTTCGTCGTCGGCGAGAGTCTTGCCTCGGCCATGGGGCTCGTCGTCGCGGCCGGCGGCGCCGTCGCGGCGGTGGGCTTGGGCAGCCGGCTCGGGGTACGCCTGTCCGCTATCGGTATCGTCGCCATGTTCATGGCCGCGCCGTTCGTCGCGCGGCTTCCGGTATTGGCGGAACTGGCGCAGCGTCACGACATTACCGTCTCGGTCTACCACCGGGCGGCGATCTGGGGCTTTGTCGCTGAGCGTATCGCCGAGCGTCCCTTCATCGGCTGGGGCATGGAGGCTTCGCGAAATATCCCTAACGCCCACAACACCCTGCGCGAGTTTACCGAACTGCTGCCGTTGCATCCGCACAACGCGCCGCTGCAGTACTGGCTGGAGCTCGGCGCGGTCGGCGCGATTCTCGCTGCAGCAATCGCCGCGGCACTGGCGCTACGCACGGGCGGATCGCTGGCACGCCGCGTGGCGGTCATGCCGACTTTCCTGACGGCAGTCTTCGTCGCCTGCATCAGCTACGGGCTGTGGCAGGGTTGGTGGTATTCGTCGCTGTGGATCATCGGCACGCTGGCCACGATCGTCGGCCGCGGGGCGGAGCGCTCGACCGGCACGCCCGGCTAGGCTTCAGTCGATGCCGCGCAGGCGCTCGAGAAAGCCAGATTCCATCAGAGCCTTGGCAGCGGCTTCGTGCCCGATGCCCGACCAATGGCCGTCTTTCGGAAACTCGAACCGCCGACCATCCCGAGCATGGAGCGGGAAGAAGGTTTCATCCATATCGACGGCGGTAAAGCCTGCCGCGCGCGCGCGCGCGATGAATGCGGTGCGCAGGCGCGCGAAATAGCTGTCGCCCGCTCCGGCCGCGGCTTCGGGATACCGGAATCCATCGACCAGGAACGCGATCCGGCCGGGTACCAATCCGGTCCGCGTCGCAAGGTCGGCGAGAAACACCTCGATCGCCTCGAGCGAATCTGTCTCGATGACCGGCGATACGGCTGCGGACTCGAATCCGGCATACTGCACAGGCGGCGACACGAGCCGGCGGATCGCGGCCACGGCATCGGGAAGCTGCAGGTTAAGCCAGACATATCGGAACAGGGCTGACCGTGCGGCGATCGCGCGCATCGCGGAAGGCTGGTAATCGTTGCGCTGCAGCGTCAGGCGGCCGTCGTATCCGCGCGCATACTGGTGGAAGCCGGGCTTGATGCCGTGCGCGACGACGCTTTCGGCGTAGTCGTTGCCGACGACGACCACCACCAGACCGTCGGCGCCGTAGTCGCGGACCGCGTGCTCGGCCCAGACGAGATACTGCGAAAAAGGCGCACCGGATGCCGCGAAGGAATAGACGCGCCGTGCCGGTCCGACGATCGCCGCAAGCCGGGCCTGAAGCGTCTCGGCATAAGGAACCATCAACGCCTCGACGAACGAGTCACCCACGACCGCGACGAGCGGCCGGCGATCGACACGGTCGTACTCGACATCGCTCACGAAGCCGGCGTTATTGACGCGGCCGCGATTCGCCATGTCGAAATCCCAGCCGCGCGAATAGTCGAACTCGCGACCCGGGCTCAACCGGAAGATCGGCGTGGCGGCATCGACTGGCAAGGCCAACATTGCCGAACGTACGGGCAGGAAGCGGAGGATCATCTCGACGGAACCGAGCAGCAGTCCTGTCGCGATAGCGGCGGAGGCGAGGCCGAGAAGAACCTCACGTATCCGCGGCATGCCTGCCTCCGTCTGCGAACCGGACGGCGGACGCCGTCACGATCCCCATCGCCAGCCACCAGATGCGCTGGTAAGCGACGTCGTGCACGAGCGAGAAGACCCCGAAGAAGGCGAGCAGAAGCGCCACCGCAGTCGCTGCGGTCTCGCGCGGATCGGGTGGTCGCATCCGCCGGCGCCAAACGAGCCAGACCGGGAGTGAAGCGACGACGACAGCGCCCGCGAGCCCGAATTCGGCGAGGATCCAGACAGGCGTCGAGTGCACGACCAGGATCGCTCCGTCGATCCCGAGGCCTTGCCGCGCGACGGCTCCGAGCCCGGCACCGACAAGCGGGCTCCGCATGAACAGGTCGAGGCCGACCTCGACGCTGCGAAGGCGCCCCTCTGTCGAGGTTCCGGCAAGGACTTCGCTCGGGTCGAAGATCGCACCCTTCTCGGTCGCGACCTTCGCGCTGCGTGCCGGTGCCAAATATGTCGGGATGGCCCACCACGCCACGGCAAACGCAAGTGCCACGGCGGCCGTGCGCGCGAGAAACGGTCGCTGCGCCGGACGGAAGCAGGCCGCCAGTGCAACGACGAGCCCGCCCGCAAGCAGGCCGGCGATCGATCCGGTTTGCCAGAGGCCGAGGACCAGGGCGCCGGCAAGCACCGTCCATCCGGCGAGCGAACGCGCGCGGCGGCGCGCCTCGGCATAGGCGATCGCGAAGCAGAGCCCGACGAGTATCTGGAACGAGAAGGTGTTCCGGTTGCCCGAGTAGCCCTGGAAATTCGTCGTCATGTGATGGTCCATGACCTCGAATGCCACAAGCAGGCGCTCGAGGCTGTAGACGGCCAGCACGGCGACGGCCGTGACGATGAGCGTTTCGGCAACACGGCGTCGCCCGTGCGCGCCCAGTTCGGCGCAGACGAACGCGCCGCACGCGACATAGCCCAGCAGGATCAGGCCGCCGACGAGCCGATTCGCGAACGCCCAGTCGGAGAAGCCGTACGCGAAATAGCCATGCGCGAACGCGGCGAGCAGAATGGTGCCGATCCCTGCGACCCACAGGACGAACGCGCGCGGCAGTCGCAGCGGCATCGTCCGGGTCGCCGCGAGCGAAACGACCACGAGGCAGAGTGCCAGGACCGCCAGCGGATCGGCGAGGTTCAGCGTGATCCAACCGTCGGCGATCCGCGCCTGGACCTGGAAGAACAGGAAGTAGGCCGACAGATGGCCGAGCAGAAGCGCCGCCGCGCGCGCGAAATGGCGGCCGTCCTCTGCGACCGCGGCATCGCCCGTCTCCGGCCTTGCGGGCGCTGTGGGTCGGATCAGGAGCAGCGGCGAGGCAAATCCCACGACTAGGGTCGCGCACAATCCGACAAGCACCGAAGCGGCGACCGCCTCGGCCGGCCCCACGCCGAGCGCCCCGAACGCGTAGACGGCCGCGAGTTCCCGGATGCCCCATCCGTTGACCGAAAGCGGCATGCTTGCCGCAAGCGTCACGATCGCGGCGGCCGCGAGCGCGCCCTCCCAGCCGACCTGCGGGGCGAGTCCGCGCACGGCGGCGGCATAGGCCGCGAACACGGCGAGGTTGGCGACGAGCGTCAGCCCGGCGATGGCGCCGGCCCGCATCAGCGCGGACGGCGACACGAGCCGGCGAAGCAGGGCGAGTTCCCGCTGCGGGCGCGCGATCGCGAACGAGAGGGCAAGGGCGAGCGGCAGCACGATCGCCGCCGGCACCAGCGGCGTGCGCTCGATGGCCGAGCGCACCGCATCGGCGCCGAAGATCACGTGGAAACCGAGCGTCGCCAGCACCAGCCCGACAAGCGCCATGACGAACCGCTCGTAACCCGAAACCAGCACGACGGCCGGCGCCGACACGCCGTAGGCGCGGAGCGTGTAGTGCCGTCCCAGGATCGTGCCGAACAGGTTGAAGACGAACAGGCTGGAGACGAGGCCGGCTGCACCGGCCCGAAGCGAGACGGACCACGGCACGTGCACGCCGGTATGGCGCAGGGTCCAGTGCAGCCGCACCAGAACCAGCGCCAGATTGGCGGCGAGCAGCAGCACGATGCCGGCCGCCGCCGCGGGCGGCACGCTGGAGATCGCCTGCCAAAGATCGGCCGGGCCGACATGCCAGACGATCGCGCCCAAGATGGCGAGCGTGACGAAGATGGAGAGGAAGCGCAGCATGCCGGCGGCCTATTCGCCCCCCGCGACGACGAGGACGGCGCCCGTCATGTAGCCGGACATGGCGCCGGCGAGGAACAGGATCGCCGCCGCGACTTCCTCGGGCCGGGCCGCACGGCCGACCGGGACGCGCGCGCTGCGTGCCGCGAACTTCGTCCGGTCGGGGTCGTCGGCCCAACGATTGAGATCGGTGTCGACGATTCCGGGCCGCACCGTGTTGACGCGGATTCCCAGAGGTGCCCCGGCAAGCGCGAAGTTCCGCGTCGCCTGTTCGAGCCCGGCCTTTGCGATGGCGTACTCGGCCAGCCGCGCCGACGCGGCGCGACCGGCCACGGTGCTCGACACGTTGACGACGCATCCGCCGCCGCCGGCAACGAAATGCGGCCATGCGCGCTCGACGAGGGCGACCGGCGAATCGAGATTGAGCGTGCGGATCGCCTCGGCTCCGTCCGGCACGCCGCCGGCATTGTTGACGAGGATGTCGACGCCGCCGGCCCAACCGACGAACGCGTCGAGCAGCGGCCCGGCCGTCCCTTCGCGGGACAGATCGGCCTCGAAAATCCGGCTCTGCGGGCAGGCGGCGGAAACGGCTTGTGCGGCAGATCCGCCGGCCCGGCAATGGATCCCGACCCGGGCGCCCATCGCCGAAAAAATACGTGCCGATGCCGCCCCGATACCGCGCGAAGCGCCGGTTACAATGACCCGTTTTCCACGAATCCCGTCGTCTGGCGCGATTGGCCGCATCGCTTGGCGTAATAAAGCCCTGCCAAGCCCGCGGCAAGCCCTTCTTCGCTGGACGCCGTCTGGCCCGGGGATTAGATAAGGGCTTCCAATCGTTAAGCGGGTGCGGCCAGCTTTGCCTTGCATTGTGCCCCCTGCGAAAGGTCCTCTTCGTCGTGCCTATCGAGTATTCAACCTCCGACCACTCCGTCTCGGAACGCGACACGCTTGCCGAGGCCGCCACCCGGCTCGACCGCAATCCCCTCGCCCTTGTCTTCGTCACCGATCCCGACGGCAGGGTCGCCGGCCGCGTGACGCCGCAGGATGTGGAGGCGGCACTCTCCCGCGGTGCGAAGCGCGACGCGAAGGTGACGGCCGCGATGGCGCCGGTCGGCAGCGGCGACGACGGCGTCCTGCCGGTGCTCGATTCGGCGAAGAAGCTGGCGGGCCTGCGCACGCCGGTCGGCGCACGCAAGATCCCGATCGCCGAGCCCACGCTCGGCGGCAACGAACTGCGCTACGTCACCGAGTGCGTCGAGACGAACTGGATCTCGAGCCAGGGCAGCTTCGTGCGCCGGTTCGAGGCCGAGTTCGCTGCCCGTCTTGGCGTGCCCCACGCGCTTGCGGTTTCGAACGGCACCGTCGCCCTGCACCTCGCCCTCGCCGCTTTCGGCATCGGGCCCGGGGACGAAGTCATCGTCCCCGACCTCACTTTCGCCGCGACGATCAACGCCGTCGTCTATACCGGCGCCACGCCGGTCATCGTCGACATCGCGCCGGACACCTGGAGCATGGACTCCGACGCGTTCGCCGCGGCGATCACGCCGCGCACGAAGGCGGTCATCCCCGTCCATCTCTACGGCCAGCCCGCGGACATGGACCCGATCTGCGCGATCGCGAAGCGGCGCGGAATCTTCGTCGTCGAGGATGCCGCCGAAGCTGTCGGCTCGAAGCTCGACGGCACGCCGTGCGGCGCCATCGGCGACTGCGGCACGTTCAGCTTCTATTCGAACAAGCTGATCACGACCGGCGAAGGCGGCATGGTCGTGTTCAAGGACGATGCCGTCGCGGCGCGCGCGCGCATGCTGCGCGACCACGGCATGAATCCGGCCAAGCGCTACTGGCACGACGAGGTCGGCTTCAACTATCGCCTGACCAATCTCCAGGCCGCCATCGGCTGCGCGCAGCTCGAACAGATCGACGGCTTCCTCGCCCGCAAGAAGAGCATCGCGGCGCGCTATCTGTCGCGGTTCGCCGGCACGGCCGAGATCGAGTGCCCGCACGCCGTCGAGGGCTTCGACAATTCGTTCTGGGTCTTCTCGGTTGCCGTCGACCGGGGGAAGGTCGATCTCGACCGCGACGCGCTGATCGAAAGGCTTTCGACGGCCGGCATCGATTCCCGCCCGCTCTTCTATTGCCTGCACGAGATGCCGCCCTATCGCGGCTACGCCGGAAACCGCGCGTTCCCGGTCGCCAAGCGGCTGTCGGACAGCGGCCTGAGCCTGCCGTCCTCGACATCCATCCGCGACGAGGAAATCGACTTCGTCGCCGGCACGTTCAAGCGGATCGTCGCGGCCCGCCGGCTCGTTCGGGCGATCGCAGCCTGACGCAAGGGCGTTTCGCGACTCGGACGGCGCATGCTAGGACACGGCATCCTGATTTGCCGGAGTCGCCATGTCTGCCGTTCGCATCCGTCGCGCGCTGATCTCGGTCTCGGACAAGACCGGCCTCGTCGAACTGGGCAAGGCGCTTGCCCGCCACGGCGTCGAGATCCTGTCGACCGGCGGATCGGCCAAGGCGCTTTCCGACGCCGGCATCGCGGTCAAGGAAGTGGGAACGCATACCGGCTTTCCCGAAATCATGGACGGCCGAGTCAAGACGCTGCACCCGACCGTGCATGGCGGCATCCTCGGACGGCGCGATTCGAAGGACCATATGGGGGCGATGGAGACGCACGGGATCGCGCCCATCGACCTCGTCGTCGTCAATCTCTACCCGTTCGCGGCGACCGTCGCGAAGGGCGCCGATTTCGACACCTGCATCGAGAACATCGACATCGGCGGGCCGGCGATGATCCGCTCGGCCGCCAAAAACCACGCGTTCGTCGCCGTCATGGTCGAGCCTGCGCAGTATGCGGGCCTTCTCGCGGAGATGGACGCGAACGGCGGCGCCGCGTCGCTGGAGCTTCGCAAGCGCTACGCCGCGGCCGCCTATGCGCATACCGGCGCCTATGATGCGATGATCTCCGGCTGGTTCGCGGGCCAGCTCGGCGAGACGTTCCCCGAGCAGCTGAACCTGACCGTTAAGCGCCAGCAGGCGCTGCGCTACGGCGAGAACCCCCACCAAGACGCGGCGTTCTACGTCGACGGCACGAGCCGCCCCGGTGTCGCGACCGCGCGCCAGATCCAGGGCAAGGAGCTTTCCTACAACAACCTGAACGACACCGACGCCGCGTTCGAAGCCGTGGCCGAGTTCGAGACGCCCGCCTGCGTCATCGTCAAGCACGCCAACCCGTGCGGCGTGGCTCTCGGCAAGGACCTGCATGCGGCGTATCTGAAGGCGCTCGCCTGCGATCCGGTGTCGGCCTTCGGCGGCATCGTCGCGGTCAACCGGCCGCTCGACGCCGCGACCGCCGCCGAGATCGCCAAGATCTTCGTCGAGGTCATCGTCGCCCCCGACGCCGACGAGGGGGCCCGCGCCGTGCTCGCCGCCAAGAAGAACCTGCGCCTGCTGCTGACCGGCAACATGCCAGACGCGCTCGCCAAGGGCATGACGGTCAAGACCGTGGCAGGCGGCATGCTGGTCCAGTCGCGCGACGCCGGCCACGTTGCGGCAGGCGATCTCAAGGTCGTCACGAAACGCCAGCCCACGAAGGCCGAGCTCGACGACATGCTCTTCGCCTTCCGTGTGGCCAAGCACGTCAAGTCGAACGCGATCGTCTACGTCAAGGATGCCGCCACGGTTGGCATCGGTGCGGGCCAGATGAGCCGCGTGGATTCCTCGCGCATCGCCGCGACGAAAGCCGAAGAGGCCGCCAAGGCCGCCGGCGAGAAGCAGAGCCGCTGCAACGGGTC
>JAEUKY010000283.1 GCA_016794005.1 Rhodospirillales bacterium | reverse complement strand
AGCTTCGGGAGCTGCTGCGTGTCGGTCACCACGCACGCCGCCCCGCAATCGGCCAGCCGGTATTCGAGCGCGTCCTCGCCGAACAGCACGAAGAGCGGAACGGCGATCATTCCGGCCTTGTAGCTGCCGATATGCGCCACGGCCGTTTCGGGCGACTGCGGCAGCAGGACCGCGACGCGGTCGCCGCGGACGAGCCCGTGTGCGGCCAGCAGGTTCGCGAAGCGGTCGGTCTGCGCCTTCAGCTGCGCGAAGCTCCACGTGGCGACCGTGCCGTTCTCGTCCTCGAAGATCAGGGCGGGGGCGTCGGGGCGTGCCGCGGCGTGGCGGTCGCAGACATCGACGCCGATATTGTAGCGGGCCGGGACGCGCCAGGCGAAACGGGCGACCAGCTCGTCGTAGGTGGCGGCGGACGGCAGCAAGGGCGGTTCCCGTCGTTTCTGTTCGTGTCGGGATTCTAGCGTCGCGTCCCGGTCATGTCGGCATTGGCGAGGAAGGCGCCGGCGAGGTTGGCCCCGCGCAGGTCGGCGCCGTTGAAGTTGGCGCTGCGCAGATCGGCCGCGCGCAGGTCGGCCCCCACGAGCGAGGCGCTGGCGAAGCTGGTCGGCGTGCGCTTGCCGGCCGGCGTGCCGTCGAGGCGGCGGATCTCCATCGGGCGCGCGATGATGCCGACGAGCGAGGCCCCTTCGAGGCGCGCACCCAGCATCATGGCGCCGGAGAGATCGGCGTCGGAGAAATCGCAGCGCTCGGCGCTGACCGACAAGAGGCTCGCCAGCCGCAGCGACGCGGCGACGAAGCGCGCGCGGCTCAAGACCGCCCCGTCGAAGCGCGCCCCCGAAAGATCGCAGCCGCCGAAATCCGTGCCCGTCAGGTCGCGCCCGGCGAAATCGGCGCGGACGCCCTCGCGCCCGCCGGTGTCGGCCCACTGCTTGTGCGCGTCGACGATGGGCTTCAGGTCCTGCGGCAGCTTTTCGCCCGGCGGCGGGTTCGCGTAGATGGTGCCTTCGAGCCGCGCCCCGCCCATCTGCACGTTGTTCATGTCCACGCCGCGCAGGTCGACGCCCGAAAGATCGGCGTTGCGGAACGACGCCCCGCTGAGCTTGGCGCCGACGAGCTGGGCGCCCTTGAGCTTCGCCCCGTCGAACTTGGCGCCGACGAGATCGGCCCCGCGCAGGTTGGCCGCGAACAGCGTGGCGCCGGCGAGCTGCGCGCCCTTCAGCGACGCGTTCTCGAAATTGGCGAACGAAAGATCCGAAGCGCCCATGCGCGCGTTCTCAAGATCGGCGGATTCGAAGCTCGCCGTCACTTCCTTGGTCTCGGAATTTAGGCTCGCCCAGTCGACGATCTGGCCCGGCCGCAGGTCGGCGCCCGACAGGTCGCAGCCGCGCAGCTTGGCGTGGATGAAGCTCGCCGCGCGCAGGTCGGCCTTGCGGAACGAGGTGCGCGACAGGTCGCAGCCCGAGAAGTCGGCCGCGAACAGGTCGGCCATCGACAGGTCGCAGTCGAGCAGCTTGCCTTCTGCAAAAATGCAGCCCGACAGGATCGCCGACGAAAGATTTCCGCCGTCCAGTGCGGCACCCCGGAAATTCTGCCGGCGCGCGTCGGCACGCTGCCCGCCCGGCCGACCGAACAGGAAGGCGCTGTGGCGGTCGGCGAGCCATTTCAGCTTCATGGCGCCGGGAGAATTTGCGTTGCCGGAGGGTGTCGTCGGGTCGCTCATTTACGTGGGCAAGATTAAACCCGTCCGAACGCGGTAGACTAGGGTTATGACCGCCGATTCGGGCTCCGTATCAGAATTTTACCCGGAATCGCCGCCCCCGGCGCGCCGGCGCGCGCGCGTGATCGTGCTGGGCAACGAAAAGGGCGGCTCGGGCAAGTCGACGGTCGCCATGCATCTGGTCGTCGGCCTGCTGCGCGAGGGGCTGACTGTCGGCTCGATCGACGTCGACTCGCGCCAGGCGACGCTGACCCGCTATCTGGAAAACCGCGCCCAGACGATGGAGAAGCTGAAGCTGCCGCTGCCGATGCCGGACCACCGGCTCGTCCCGCGCTCCAAGCTTCTGGGCGAGCCGGGTATTGCCGACGAGACGGCGCGCGTCGAGGCCGCCATCGGCGAGCTTTCCGCGCGCTGCGACGCCATCGTGATCGACACGCCCGGTTCCGACCAGACGCTGAGCCGCGTGGCGCATTCCTATGCCGACACGCTGGTCACGCCGATGAACGACAGCTTCATCGATCTCGACCTCATCGCGAAGGTCGAGCCGGTGACGCTGAAGATCATCTGCCCGTCGGCCTACAGCGCGATGGTCTGGGAACAGCGCAAGGTGCGCGCCAAGCGCAACGGCGAGTCGATCGACTGGATCGTCGTGCGCAACCGCCTGCACGCGGTCGACGCGCGCAACAAACGCAACATGGGGTCCGCACTGGACGCGCTGTCGCGCCGCTTCGGCTTCCGCCAGGCGGTGGGGCTGGGCGACCGCGTGGTGTTCCGCGAACTGTTCCTCTCCGGCCTCACGCTGCTCGACCTGCGCGAGCGCGGCATCCGGACCCCGCTGACGATGAGCCACGTCGCCGGGCGGCAGGAAGTGCGCGGCATGCTCGCGGCCATCGGCGTGCGCGAAGCGCCTGCTCCGGTCGCCGTACCCACGTCGATCCCGGCCGAGGCGAGCCCGTCCCCCTAGCGCCGAGGCAGGCTTGCCCCTATCTCTAGGGGCATGGCCGACCGGAACCTTCCGACCAAGTCCGCGCGCTCCGACGTCGCCGCCTTCCTCGCGAAGGCGAAGTCGCTGCCCGTACCCGCCGCGGCCGTCGCGAAGCGCGGCCGGCTG
>JAEUKY010000252.1 GCA_016794005.1 Rhodospirillales bacterium | reverse complement strand
TCAGATGCGGAAAAAGCGCGTAGCTCTGGAACACCGTATTGACCGGACGCTCCCATGGCGGGGCCCGGGTAACGTCCGCGCCCTCGATGGCGATCCGGCCTGCATCGGGCGCCTCGAATCCGCCGAGGCATCGCAGCAGCGTCGTTTTCCCGCAGCCGGACGGACCGAGCAGGCAGAAGATCTCGCCGGCCGCGATCTCCAGATCGACGCCGTCGACGGCCGCTATCCCGCCGAAGCGCTTGGTCAGCCCCTCGACCCGGATCAACTTGCCGGCCTTCAGCGCCCGGACGTGACGCGCGTCCAGGCGCGCGTGCGCAGCCGCTCGTAGTCGCGCGCCGCCGGCGTGATCGTGTAGAGGCGGGCCCGGACTTCCGGCGGCATGAAGACCGTGGGATCGTCGCGGACCTCCGGCGCCACGAGCGGGCGGGATGCAGGAACCGCGTTGGGATATCCGACGGCATCGGAGTTGAGCGCCGCGATGTCCGGACGAAGCATGAAATCGACGAACCTATGGGCGGCCTCGACGTTGCGCGCGTCGGCGGGAATCGCCCAGACATCGTGCGAAAGCAGGGCACCTTCCTGCGGAATCGCGTATTCGACGCGCACGTTCGTCTTTTTCGCCTCGATCGCGCGGGCGGCCGCCTGCTTTATGTCGCCGGAGTAGCCGAAGACGACGCAGGCATCCCCGTTCGCCAGATCGTTGATGTACTCCGACGAGTGCCACTTGCGGACGAAGGGGCGAACGCGCATCAGCAGTTCGGTAGCCCGCGCCAGATGCTCGGGCGATTTCGAATCCGACTCCAGGCCGAGATAGGCCAGTGCCGCCGGAAACACGTCGGTCGGCGAATCGAGAACCACGATCCCACAGGACTGGAATTTGCGGGCGATCTCCGGGTCGAAGATCATGCGCAGGGAATAGACGGGTGCGCCGGCCATGACGCGGCCGACCCGTTCTATGTTGTAGCCGATACCCGTCGTGCTCGACAGGTGCGGAATGCCGAACCTGTTGCCCGGATCGAACCGGTCGAGCTGGCGCATGACCGTCGGATCCAAATTTGCGAAATTGGACAGCCGGGCGCGATCGAACTCGCGATACAGCTTCGCGGGAATCTGCTGCGCCAGGAACGGCGATGCCGTGGGCACGACCAGGTCGTAGCCGGACCGGCCCGCGCGGAGCTTGGCGTCGAGCGTTTCGTTCGAATCGTAAGTATCGTAGACGACCTTGATCCCGGTCTCGCTCTGGAACCTCTCGATCGCCTTCGGCGACACGTAGTCGTTCCAGTTGTAGATGTTGACGGTGTTCTGGGCCGCGGCCGGTGCGACACCGGCCAGCAACCCGACGATTCCGAAGATCCAGCTCTTCCGCATTGCCCACTCCCGATCTGGCTTTCCCGATTAGAGCCCTGCCCGACCGGGCGCTGTCAATGCGCCGCAGCTCGGGCGGCGTGGAAATTCCCGGCCGCTTTGGCTACGGTCTTGCATCTTACGGGGCATCAACAACCGCCCGGGTCGACATGCAGGACAGCCTCGATTTCGCCACTCTCCGCTCCGCCTATTCCAAGGGCCGCGATCCGCGCGACACGGTCGCGATGACGTACGACCGCATCGCCGCGCGCGGCGAAGACCCGACATGGCTCCATGTCGTTCCGCGCGAACGGGCGCTGGCGGCGGCCGCGTCGCTGTCCGGAATCCCGCGATCTGCCCCGCTATGGGGCATTCCGTTCGCCATCAAGGACAATATCGATCTAGCCGGCGCGCCGACGACGGCTGCATGCCCGGCATTCTCCTATGTCGCCGGCCGGTCGGCGCGCGTCGTCGAAAAGCTGGTCGCTGCGGGCGCCATCCCGGTCGGCAAAACCAATCTCGACCAGTTCGCGACAGGTCTGGTCGGTGTCCGCTCGCCCTATGGCGTGCCGAAGAACACGTTCGACCCGCGTTACATTCCGGGCGGCTCCTCGTCCGGGTCGGCCGTTTCGGTCGCCGCTGGCCTTGTCTCGTTCGCACTCGGCACGGATACGGCCGGATCGGGTCGCGTTCCCGCGGGGTTCAACAATCTCGTCGGCCTGAAGCCGACCAAGGGCCTGCTGTCGACGACGGGGCTGGTTCCCGCCTGCCGCACGCTCGACGTCATCTCGGTGTTCGCCCTTACGGTCGCCGACGCGCTCGACGCGACGCGCGCGGCAGCCGGGTTCGATTCCGCGGACGCCTACTCGCGGGCGGAAGCGGATTCGGCGCATCTGGAACTTGCGGCCGCACCGGTGCGCTTCCGCTACGGCGTTCCCCGGTCCGACCAGTTGGTATTTTTCGGCGACGGCGAAGCGGAACGCCAGTATCGAATGGCGCTCGATCGGCTCAAGGCGCTCGGCGGCGAGGCGGTCGAATTCGACTTCGCGCCGTTCAAGGAAACGGCCGATCTGCTCTATGACGGTCCGTGGGTGGCGGAACGCTACGCGGCGATCGAAGCGCTGATGCGCGATCGGCCGGGCGATATCCATCCGACGACGCGAGCGGTGATCGCAAACGCGTCGAAATACGATGCCGTCGCGGCGTTCCGGGCCTTCTATCGGCTGGAAGAATTGCGTCGGCGCGCGGCTACCGTCTGGAACTCGATCGACCTGATGGCGTTGCCGACGAGCGGAACGATCTTCACGCTCGAGCAGCTTGCCGCCGAACCGATCCGGCACAACACGGAACTCGGCTACTACACCAATTTCGTCAACCTGCTCGATCTGTCCGGGCTGGCGATTCCAGCGGCACTGCGCAGTGACGGATTGCCGACGGGGATCACGCTGCTTGGCCAGGCCTGGCGCGATGGTTGGCTTGCGAGCATCGGTCATGCGTTCCATCGCAGCACGGGGCTTCCTCTCGGCGCGACGGGGGCCGCACAGCCGGAATCCCCGGTCCTCGCCCCGACTCCGACAGGTTCGATCCAGGTCGCCGTCGTCGGCGCGCATCTTTCCGGAATGCCGCTGAACGGCCAGCTTGCCGAGCGCGGCGGCCGGCTGGTGCGGCGTGCCAAGACCGCGCCGAACTACCGGCTCTATGCGCTCGCCGGGACCACGCCGCCGAAACCGGGACTGGAACGGGTGGCGGACGGCGGCGCGGCCATCGAGATCGAAATCTGGGAAATGCCCGTATCCCAGTTCGGCTCCTTCGTCGGCCTCGTTCCGTCCCCTCTTGCGATCGGATCGCTCGAGATCGATGATGGGAGTTGGTGCAAGGGATTCGTCTGCGAGCCCGCCGCCTTGAAATCGGCCCGCGACATCACCCGGTTCGGCGGCTGGCGCGCTTACATGCAGGATTCGGCTCAGCAATGAACCTCGACGCGTATACCCGCCATGAGCGCGTCAAGATTTCCGGTGCGGAAGACGGGCCGCTGCGCGGCACCGTGTTTTCCGCCAAGGACAATTACGACATCTCGGGACACCGGACCGGGGCCGGCAGCCCGACCTGGCTGCAGACCCACAACAAGGCGACGAAGACCGCACCGGCGGTGCAGGCCATGCTCGACGCCGGCGCCATGCTCCTCGGCAAGACGCTGATGGACGAACTTGCCTATGGCCTGACCGGTCGCAATGTCCACTACGGGACGCCGGCCAATCCTGCGGCACCCGAGCGCGTCCCCGGCGGCTCCTCTTCCGGATCGGCGGCGGCAGTCGCCGGCCGCGCCTGCGACTTCGCGCTCGGCACGGACACCGGCGGTTCGATCCGCGTGCCGGCAAGCTATTGCGGCCTTTTCGGAATGCGGCCGACGCATGGGCGTATCTCGACCGAAGGAATCGTCCCGCTTGCGCCCTCGTTCGACACCGTCGGCTGGTTCGCGCGCGATGCCGACCTGCTCGAGCGCGTCGGACGCGCCCTGCTCGACGAAAGCGCCGAACCACCGGAGCCGGCACGCCTGCTGGTCGCGACAGACGCGATGCGGCTTGCGGATGCGGACGTCTACTCGGCCCTCCTCCCCTGGATCGGGCGCGCGAAATCGTTCTTCGAACTCGCCTACGACATCGAGATTGCAGGTGCCGGCCTGACCGATTGGGTCGAAACCTTCCGCACGCTTTCCGGCGCCGAAGCCTGGTCCAGTCTCGGACAATGGATCGACGAAGTTCAGCCACGGATGGCACCGGATGTCGCCGCCCGGTTCGGATTCGGGAAATCCGTTTCACCCGCAGCGGTCGCCGAGCATACGGGGCGGCGCGAAGCGATCCGCAAGCGCATGGCCGAACTGATGACCGAAGGGACGATCCTGTGCATCCCGTCGGCGGCTACGCCGGCCCCGCTTCGCGAGGACGACGAAGCGACGTTCGATCGCGTCCGCCAGCGCACGCTCCCGCTCACCTGCATCGCCGGACTGGCCGGCCTGCCGCAGATTTCCCTGCCCGCGGGATTCGCGCAGGATGCGCCGGTCGGCGTCTCGTTCATCGCGCCGGCGGGAGAGGACGCGATGCTTCTCAATTTCGTGCGGCTTCTGACGTCCGCAAGCGAACCGGAGCCCGAGGCAGATGCCAAGCCCGAAGCGTAAGCCTTCCGCCTATCCACGCGACCTGATCGGCTACGGCCGGAATCCACCGCACGCGAAATGGCCGGGGCAGGCGCGCGTCGCCGTCTCGTTCGTCGTCAACTACGAGGAAGGCGGCGAGCGTTCGGTCCTGCACGGCGACAAGGAATCGGAAGTCTATCTCCAGGAAGTCGTCGGTCTGGTGCCCCGCCAGCGGCGGCGCGACGAGAGCACCGAGAGCGTCTACGAATACGGAAGCCGCGCCGGCTTCTGGCGCATCCTGCGCGAATTCGAGAAGCGCCGCCTGCCCTTCACCTCGTGGGCGGTGGGCATGGCGCTCGCACGCCATCCCGACGCCGGAAAGGCGATGGCCGAGGGCGGCCACGAAGTCGCAAGCCACGGCTGGCGCTGGTTCGATTACCAGAAGATGCCGATCGCCGAGGAACGGCGCCATTTCAGGATGGCGATCGATGCGATCCGTAAGTCGGCGGGCGTCGCACCCGTCGGCTGGTACACCGGGCGCATGTCGCCGAACACGCGCGCGCTGGCCGTCGAGTTCGGCATGCTCTACGACAGCGACGCCTACAACGACGATCTCCCCTTCTGGACGAAAGTCGGCAGGAAGGACCATCTCGTCGTCCCGTATACGCTCGACGTCAACGACATGAAGTTCGGCACCGCGCAGGGCTTCAATACGGGCGACGACTGGTTCGCCTATGCGCGCGACGCGTTCGACGTACTCTATGCGGAGGGTGCGGAAACGCCGAAGATGATGTCGATCGGCCTCCACATGCGGCTGATCGGCCGACCGGGACGGTTCCGGGCCCTGCAGCGCTTTCTCGACCATATCGAGAAGCACGACCGGGTCTGGGTCACGCGACGCGTCGATATCGCAAGGCACTGGATCAAGACGCATCCTCGCAAAGGATAAGGGCGCTTGGGAAATTTCGCCGACTACTCCCGCTTCGTCGTCACGCTGCTTGCGATTCTGACGCCGTTCGCCGCGATCCCGGTCTTCCTTGCCCTGACGGCCGGCCAGGACGACCGCTTCCGCGCGCGCACGGCCGACATGGCCGCGACGACGGTCTTCGTCGTGCTGCTGGTGTCGGCGCTGACCGGCGACGTCCTGCTGCGCATCCTTGGAACCAGTCTCGACGCGTTCCGCGTCGGCGGCGGCATCGTGCTGTTCCTGATGAGCCTGTCGATGCTCAACGCGAAAGTGTCCGCCGTCCAGCAGACGCAGGAGGAAGCGGACGAAGCCGGACAGAAGCCCGCCCTTGGCGTCGTGCCGATCGGCATTCCGCTGCTCGTCGGGCCCGGTTCGATCTCCTCGACGATCATCGAGGCCAAGCGCAGCGCCGAGTTCGCCCATCTTGCAGGCGTCGTCGCGTGCATAGCACTCGTGTGCATCGTCGTCTGGACGACGCTGCGGCTGGCCGACCCGATAGGCCGGCAGCTCGGCCGGACGGGCCTCAACATCCTCAACCGGATTTTCGGCCTGCTTCTCGCGGCGATCGCCGTGCAGATCGTCTCGGTCGGCCTGATCGGCCTATTCCCGGCGCTCGCGGGCCTGCGCGCGTAGCGCGAACCGCTGGACCTTGCCCATCGCGTTGCGCGGCAGCGCGTCGACGAACCGGAACGCCTTCGGCCATTTGAAGCGTGCGAGCCTCCCGTCGAGGAAAGCGCGCAGCGCCTCGCCGTCGATGTCCGTACCCGCCCGCCCCACGACGAACGCGACCGGCACCTCGCCCCACTTCTCGTCCGGCATCGCGACGACGGCGCAGTCCATAACGTCGGCATGCGCGCCCAGGGCCGCCTCGATCTCGGCGGGATATATGTTCTCGCCACCGGAAATGATCATGTCCTTCTTGCGCTCGTCGACCCACCAGTGGCCGTTCGCATCGACATGGCCGAGATCGCCGGTCCGGAACCAGCCGTCGGCGAAGCTTTCGCGCGTCGCGGCCGGATCGCGCCAGTAACCCTTCGCGACGTTCGGGCCGCGAATCAGGATTTCCCCCTGGTCGAGCGTCGCTTCGCAATGGAGCGCCGGTTGCCCGGTCGAGCCTTCGTTGACGAGAGCATCGTCCCGCTTCTGGTAGATCGCGATCGGGCCGGTTTCCGTCGCACCATAAACCTGCGCCACGGGTACGCCGCGCGCATGGAACGCGCGGATAAGCTTCACGGGCACGATCGAAGAACCCGCACCGACCATGCGCAGGCTCGAAAGATCCGTCGATGCCCAGTCCGGATGGGCGATCATCGCCGACATCACGGCCGGCACCACGAGCGACAGCGTCGGCCGGCTTGCGGCGATAGCCGCCAGCGCTTCGCCGGGCTCGAAACGGCGCATCAGGACGACCTCCGCCCCCAGCGCCAGCGCCGGCACCGTCTGGATGTTGAGGCCGCCCACATGGAACATCGGCAGGAACGTCAGGACGCGGTCGCCAGCCGTCATGTCGTGCATGTGCTGGCTGTTGACGGCGTTCCATGCCAGCGCGTTCTGGGTGAGGACGGCACCTTTCGCGCGGCCCGTGGTGCCGGAGGTGTAGACCAGAAGTACGGGGCTTTCCGGCGTGCCCGCCGGGACCGCCTCTGCGCTTTCCTGCGCGTCGAGCTCGTCGAGCCAGACCGTCGCCCGGTTCGCCAGGCTTGCGGCGAACGCGCGTTCGCCGATCGCGAGCTTAGGTTCGGCATCGGCAAGAATCTGGCCGTGCTCGGTGGGTGCCAATCGCCAGTTCAGCGGGACGAGCATGGCGCCCAGCCGCGCACAGGCGAACAGCAGGGCCAGATAGTCGGGATGGTTCGTCGCGAGCAGGGCCACCCGGTCGCCGGCGGCGATGCCGCGTGCCGCAAGCACGCCCGCCAGAAACGCGATCCGCGCCGCGAAATCCCGGTAGCTCGACCGGGTTCCTTCGAAGACGATCGCCGGCCGGTCCGGCGTTCGCGCGGCGTGCCGGTCGATCCAGACGGAGAGATCGGTCACGCGTCCGTCTCGCCAGGCTCGTAGAGCGTTTCGCGGCCCAGACGGTCGAGGCACAGTTCGGCCGTCCACGGCAGCATCAGCGATCCGCAACGGCTGTCGCGGTAGAGCCGTTCGAGCGGAAGCGATTTCAGCATCGACTGGCCGCCGCAGGTCCGGATCGCGAGCCGGCAGAGGTCGTTCGCGTTCTCCATGATCGTGTATTGCGCGGCGTAAGCGTCGAGCCGCTCGCGCTTCGACGGATTGACCTTCGCGGCGTCGATTGCCCGTTCGAACAGGGCTCTCGTCTGGGCGAGCTTCACGTACATCTCCGCCACGGCGATCTGCTTGGTCGGATACATGCGCCGCTTGACCGGCGGCTGGCCCGGCGTTTCGCCGCGAAGATACTGGACCGTGAAATCGTATGCGGCCTGCGCGATGCCCATATAGGTCGGCGACAGCGTCATGAACATGTGCGGCCAGGCGGATGCGGCCTTGAAATAGAGCCCGCGCGGCAGAAGCTGCGCGTCGTCGGGCACGAAGACGTCCTTCAGGATCAGCGTGCGCGAGACGGTGCCGCGCATCCCCAGCGGATCCCAGTCGCCGGTTATCGTGAGGCCCGCGGCCTCCTTCGGGACGGCCATGTAGAGCGTGTCGCGCATCGAGCGGTCGCCGCGATCCTCGGTGCACAGGATGCCGTAGTAATCCGCCGCACCGGACAGCGAGGCGAAGATCTTCTTGCCGTTGATGATCCAGCCGCCGTCCGCCTTGGCCGCGAGCGTGCCGAAAGGCGCCTTGCCGGCCGCAGCCGCGGACCCTTCGGAAAAGGGCTGCGCGTAGATCGCCCCCTGCTCGACGATCCGGCGATAGTGGCCGGCGCGCAGGCGTTCGAGTTCGGCGCGTTGCGCGTCCGTCATGTCCAGATCGTCGGCGAGCGGACCGGTCCAGAGCGCCGAACAGGCATGCATGTTGAAGGTCAATGCGGTGGCGCCGCACCAGCGGCCCATTTCCGCGGCGACGCGGCAGTAGGTCGCGAAATCGGCCCCGAGCCCGCCATATCGCTTCGGAACGCAAAGACCGAGCAGGCCGGCCTCGCGCAGATCGGCGTAGTTCTCGAAAGGAAAGCTTGCCTCGCGGTCGTAGCGTTCGGCGCGAGGGGCGAATTTCTCCCGCCCCAGGACGGCGACCTTCTCGATCAACTCTTCAAGCATGTCGGGGCTCCACCGCATCGAGAAACGACAGGACCGCCGCGTCGAACGCGTCCGGGTCCTCGAGATTGGCCAGATGCCCGCATTCGGGCAGGACCGCGAACCGCGCGCCGGGAATCTTCTGCGCCATCTTTTCCATCATCGACGCCGGCGCGTTCGTGTCGTGCGAACCGGCGACAAGCAAAGTCGGGCATGCGATCCGCGCCAGATCCGCCCGGCCGTCGAACGTCACGATGAGACGGATGGCCGCAGCGAACGCGGCGACCGGCACTTCGCCCACGCAGGTTCGCGCATAGGCGCGTGCCGCAGCACCCGCTTTCGGCCCCATCAGGCTTTCGACGGTGGCGTCCGCGAGATCGGCCATCTTCTTGCCCGTTTCGAGCGGAGCGAGCCGCTGGCGGACGAATTCACGCTGCCATTCCCCGTCCGGACGTCCGAAGGCAGGGCTCGTGGCCGAAAGGATCAGCGAACGTGTCCGCGCCGCATGGCGGACCGCGAACACCTGAGCGACCATGCCGCCGATCGAATGGCCGAGAATGTGCGCCCGGTCCACGCCCGCCCCGTCGAGCATGCGCGCCAGCGCATCGGCAAGGCCGTTCCAGTCCGCCGGATCGATCGGCGGCGAACATCCGTAGCCGGGCATGTCCCAGGCCAGCACCCGCAAGCGCCGTGCAAGGCGGATCGACTGCGGCCGGAAAGCCCGGTGATCCGTGCCGACGCCGTGCAGGAGAACGAGCGGCGGCCCCTCGCCCGTCGAATAGAAGGCCGGTATCGGCGGAAGATCCGTCATGCCGGAAATCATAGCCCTTCTTCCGATTGCATGAAACGGCATATAATACGCCATGCCGAAATTCGTCGACGGGTACCTGTCCTACCTGCTTGCGGCCGCCAGCGAGCGCGTCAGCCGGGAGTTCCACAGGCAGCTGCGGCCCTACGGTCTGTCGGTCGCGAACTGGCGCGTTCTGGCCACGCTTTCGGACGGCGACGCGCTCAGCGTCGGCGCCCTCGCCCGGATCGTCCTTTTCCAGCAACCGACATTGACCAAGCTGCTTGCCCGAATGGCGAAGGCGCGGCTCGTCGAACTGCGTGCCGACCCCGCCGACAGGCGACGGACGCTCGTGCGCATCTCGGCCGCAGGCCGGAAAAAGGTGCGGCCACTGCTCGGCATGGCCAAGGCGCACGAACGCGCATGTCTGGCTTCCTATTCGGCCGCGGAAGTCGCTAAGGTAAAGGCCATCCTGGAAGACCTATTGCGCCGGAGCGAAACACGATGAACCCGCGTCCCCACAGCGTCCAGAACCTGACCATCCGCAAGCCGGGTGCGGGATCGGCCATCGGCGGCGTCGTCTCGGGGCAGGCGCGTGCCGCGATGGAGATCGGCGCCGACGTTCTCGGACAGGGCGGCAACGCCGTCGACGCGGCCGTCGCGGCTTCGTTCGCGCTCGCGACCGCCGAGCCGTGGAACAGCGGGCTCGGCGGCATCGGCTTCCTGATGTACCGCCCGGCGGACACCGGCAAGGTCCAGGTCGTCGATTTCGGGCCGCAGGCTCCCGCACGGCTCGACCCCAAGCATTTCCCCCTGACCGGGCGACAGGGCGGCGATCTTTTCGGATGGCCGGAGGTCGAGGGGAACCGCAATGTCCATGGGCCGCTTTCGGTCGCCGTTCCGGGGCAGGTCGACGGTCTTGCCCTCGCCCTCGATCGTTTCGGCACGATGCCGTGGGAGATGGTCCTCGAACCGGCGGCGCGCCTTGCCGACCGCGGACTTCCGATCGATTTCTGGACGACGCTGAAGATCGCGGCCGGTGCACGCGACCTGAACCGCTATCCGTCCTCGCGCGACATCTATCTGCCCGGCGGGCTGCCGCCGTCGACCGAGACAGGCGTTGCGCAGGCGTACCTTGCGATGGGCAACCTCGCGGCGACGATCCGGCGCCTCCAGCTCAAGGGTGCGCGCGATTTCTACGAGGGCAACCTCGCCGCCGACATCGCGGAAGACATCCAGGCGCTGGGCGGCGTGATGACACGCGAGGACCTTGCGAGCTACCGCGCACGCCTCGTCGAACCGCACATGACGCGTTATCGCGGCGCGGATTTCGCCTGTGCCCCCGTCGGCACCGCGGGGCCCACGCTGGCGCGCGTCCTCGAGCTTCTGGGACCCATGCTTTTCCGCCCGTTCGGCGTCGATGCCGCAAGCTTCGTCGCCTATGCCGACGCGCTGCGGCAGGCCTATGCCGAGCGTCTGGCCGGTACGCCGGCCGCACAGGGCCCGGCGACGAGCACCACGCATCTCAACGTCGTCGACCGGCACGGCAACGTCGTCGCATTGACGCAGACCCTTCTGTCGTCGTTCGGCAGCCGGCTCGTCCTGCCGCGCACCGGCATCCTGATGAACAACGGCATCATGTGGTTCGACCCGCGCCCCGGCCGCCCCAATTCGATCGCGCCCGGCAAGCGGCCGCTGACGAACATGTGCCCGACGATCGTGTCGAAGGACGGCAAGCCGTGGATCTCGATCGGTGCATCGGGCGGGCGGCGCATCCTGCCGGCCGTCGCCCAGTTGCTGTCCTTCATCGTCGATCACGGCATGGACCTTGACGCGGCGTTCCACCAGCCGCGCATCGACGTGTCGGGCGGCGACCTCGTGGAGTACGATCCGCGCCTGCCGATCGACGTCCAGACAGCACTCGCCGCACGGTTCCAGGTCCGCGCGGCAGAGCACACGATCTCCCCGGCGAACTATGCATGCCCGTCGGCCGTGCTCGTCGATCCCCAGCATGGCGGCCGGACGGGCATGTCCGACGCGATGAGCCCCTGGTCGGCTTCCATATCGGCTTGAGCATGAAGGACCTGCGGCTCTGGAAGACGCTGTCGTCGCGCGAAGTCTACGCGTCGCCGCCGTGGGTGCGCGTGATCGACGACCGGATCGAACTGCCGACCGGCAGGATCGTCGAGAGCTTCCATCGCGTCCTTCTTCCGGACTATTCGATGCTGTTCCCCATCCTCGAGGACGGCCGTGTGCTCGCAATCCGCAGCTACCGGCACGGGGCGGGCGAGATCGTGATCGGGTTCCCGGGCGGCGGCATCGATGCCGGCGAAACGCCGGTCGAGGCCGCGCGTCGCGAACTTCTCGAGGAGACCGGACATTCGGCGACGGCGATCGAGCCGCTCGGCGCATACATCACCGGTGCCAACATCCGAGGCGCCAAGTGCCACATGTTCGTCGCGAAGGGATGCCGGCAGGTTGCCGAACCGGACTCCGGCGATCTCGAGGAGCAGGAACTGGTCCGCTATTCGAAGGCCGAGATCGAGGCGATCCTGAAGGAACACAGATTCCACGTGCTCGCGCACGCGGCGATCGCCGCGCGGGCCCTGCTCGACTGGAAACCGGAATGACCGATCGACACGACGTGACCGACGCGGCGCGGCTGGAAACCCTTTACGGCAAGGCCGTCTCGCGTTCGATCGACAAGGAGATCGATCATCTCAACGCGCACTATCGCGCGTTCGTCGAAGCCGCACCGTTCGTGGCGCTGGCAAGTGCGGGGGCGGGCGGGCTCGACGTCAGCCCCCGCGGCGATACGCCCGGCTTCGTGACGGTCGAGGACCCGAAGACGCTGCTGCTGCCCGACCGGCGCGGCAACAACCGGATCGACACGCTGCGCAACATCGTCGAGGACCCGCGCGTGGCCCTGCTGTTTCTGGTCCCCGGCGTGGGCGAGACGCTGAGGATCAACGGCCGCGCGCGGATATCGATCGATCCGGCATTGCTGGCGCGCTTCGCCGTCGACGGAAAGCCGCCGCGTTCGGTGCTGGTCGTGGCGGTCGAGCGCGTCTATTTCCAGTGCTCGCGCGCCGTCGTGCGCGCCGATCTGTGGAATCCGGCGAAACATGCCGCACGCGGCACGCTGCCCAGTGCGGGCGAGATTCTCGAAGCACTCAGCAAGGACGGCTTCGACGGACGCGCCTACGACGCCGAACTGCCCGCGCGGGTCGCGACCTCGCTCTACTGACGCATCTGATCGCCGGCGATCCGGCGCAGGATCAGCATCGCCGCCAGCGAAACGAACGTCGCCGCCGCGCAGAGCGCTACGCCGGCGACCGGGCCGCCGGCCTCGACCGCTGCCGCGATGACGAAAGGTGCGGTCGCAAAGACGAGGTTCATGGGCAGCCCCATCCTGCCCAGCACCGTCGCGTATCCGGCCCGGCCGAAGACGACGAGCGGCGCGATCGCCCGCACGATGGTGTTGGCACCCGCCCCCAGGCCGTAGCCGATCACCATCAGCATCAGCATCGTCGCCGTGCCGCCGAACAGAAGCGGCAACAGCAGTGCTGCGGCGATCACGGCAAGGCTGTACGAACCGACATCGAGAATATGAAGCCGCTGGCCGAACGCGGTTTCGACGGCCCGTGCCGCCATCTGCGCCGGCCCCAGGATCGCGCCGGCCGTCACCGCGACGGCCGCCGGCTGTCCGTAGGCGCGCGCGATCTCGACCAGATGGAGCGGCAGCCCCCAGGTGACGAATCCGACGCAGGAGAACGCGACCGCCATCGTCCAGAAGGCGCGCCGGCGCAGCGCCGGATCGGCGATGCCGCCGCCTTCGGCGCCGGGCGCGTTGCGCGGGTCGTCGCGCGCGACCGGACGCGCCGCGATCGCGGCATGGATCGGCACGCAGACGACCATCTGGATGCCCGCGAACAGGAAGCAGATGCCGCGCCACCCGAGCGGGCCTTCGAGCCATGCCATCATCGGCAGATACACGACAGTCGTCAGGCTCCCGATCAGCGTCATCAGTCCGATGGCGCGCCGAGCACTGCCCGGCACGAGGAGTGCTGCGGCGGCGAACGGCGTCTGGATCAGCACCATCGGCATGCCGAGCCCCATGACCGACCATGCGGCCACATAGCTTGCGATGCCGCCGGAAAATCCGAGGATGCACAGGCCGATCGCCATCAGCGTCGATCCGAGCGTCATGATCCGGCTCGGCCCGTCGCGATCCACCTGCCTGCCGACCCACGTTCCCAGAAACGCGCCGACGACCAGCATGATCGTCACGCCCGAGAACACGACCGTCGGCCGGATGCCGAGTTCGGCGGAGATCGGCTCGACCAGCATCGCGGGAATGAAATAGGTCGAGCCCCACCCCGCGATCTGGGTGGCGGCGAGCGCCATGACGCCGCGACGGCCCGTCAACGGCCGCATGCCGATCCCGGGTTCACGGCACAGGCAGCTTCCAGGGGCGCGCGCGCTCGATCGCGCGGGCCGCGCGCAAGACCGTGCGGTCCTCGTAGTGGCGGCCCACCAGCTGGAAGGCCATCGGCAGTCCGTTCGAATGCAGGCCCGCCGGCACGCTGGCTGCGGGCTGCCGGGTCATGTTGAACGGATAGGTGAACGGGGTCCAGTCGATCCAGTACCTCTGGTCGGGTGTCGCGACATCCTGCCCCGCCGCGAATGCGGTGATCGGCAACTGCGGCGTGAGAAGCAGATCGTATTTCACGTGGAACCGCGCCATTGCCTCGGTCGCGCGCACGCGTGCGGCATCGGCCGCGAGATAATCCTGCGCGGAGAGCGCGAGGCCGGCCTCCGTCGTCGCCACCAGCCCCGGATCGCACTCCTTCCAGCGGTCGCGCGCATGGGCCTGGAGCGGCCGCGCAAGCCCGGCCGTCCACAGCCGATAGAACACGTCGCGGACATCGCCCATTTCGGGTTCCGCAGGCTCGACGATCGCGCCGAGTTCGGCGAACAGGCGCGCGATCGCGTCGACGGCGGCGGCGATCTCCGGATCGACGGTCGCGACGCCGAGCCGCGGACTGTATCCGATCCGCATGCCCGCGACGCCCTTCTCGAGGTCGAGCAGCCACGAACCGTCGTCCGGCGGCAACGAGAAAACGTCGCGCACGTCCGG
>JAEUKY010000249.1 GCA_016794005.1 Rhodospirillales bacterium | reverse complement strand
GCGCCCGAACAGCGCCACGACCATGCCGCCGGCGTCGAAGAACGTCACGTCCGGCGTGCTCGACCCGTGTGCGCGCCAGCCGAGCTTCTCGTAGAAGGCCCGCGCCGCGCCCATGTCGGCCACGCCGAGCGTGACCAGCGTGACGCGGCAATCCATCACTTGGCCATCACCGGACCACGATCCACTTGCCGACGACGAAGTTGTCGGCGCGGTGCGGCACGTTGACGTTGGCCTTCATCGCCCACGGGATCATCAGGTGGTAGATGGGGATGTGGCCGACGTCCTCGTTGTGCAGCCTGTGGGCCGCGCGCATGAACTCGCGGCGCTTGGCACCGTCCGCCTCGGCCTGCGCCTGCTCGATCAACGCGTCGACGCGCGGGTTCGAATACATGCCGCCGTTCCACGACGCGGCCCCCACCTTGTCGCGCGTCATCACGATGCCGCGCAGCGTGTACATCGCGTCGAAGGTCGGCACGCCCCACGACAGCGCGAACATCGACACGTCGGTGCGCACGAGGCGCGGGAACACGACGCCGCCGGGTTGCAGGTTGACGTTGAGGCGGATGCCGATCTGCGACAGCATGCCCGCCAGCGCCACGCAGACCTGCTCGTAGGAACCGTTCGGGCAATCGAGCGTGACGCCGAAGCCGTTGGGATAGCCGGCCTCGGCCATCAGGGCGCGCGCGCGCGGCAGGTCGAGCGGCAGGCGCGCGTCGTTCTCCTTTGAATAGCCGTTGACGAACTCGGTCCACATCGAACCCGTCGGGATGGCCTGACCGCGCATCACGCGGGTCTTCAGCGCCTCGACGTCGATCGCGTGCGCGATCGCGCGGCGCACGCGCACGTCCTTGAACGGGTTCTTGCCCTTGACGTCGGAATAGAGAAGCTCGTCGCGCGACTGGTCGAAGCCGACCCACAGCGTGCGGTTCTCCTGCCCGTCGACGATTCTGACGCGGGCGTCGCGGCGCAGCCGCTCGAGATCCTGGGCGGGCACGAAGTTCGTGATGTCGATGTCGCCGGCCAGCAGGGCGGCGATGCGCGTGGCGTCGCTGGCGATGGGCTGCAGGACCAGCTCGTCGACGTTGGTCTGGACCGACTTGTCCCAGTGGTCGCGGAAGCGCGTCATCACGGTGCGTTCGTCGGGCACGCGGCTGCGGAACACGAAGGGCCCGGTGCCCATCGCGTTGCGCGAGGCGAAGGTCTCCTCTTTCGCGGCGTAGTTCTGCGGCTGGACCGACCTGTTCGCCTCGGCCCACGCCTTGCTCATCATCACCACGCGCGTCAGCTTGTCGGGCAGGACCGGGTCGGGAACGCGCGTGACGATCTCGATCGCGTTGGGGCCCGCCTTCACCGCACCCGCGAAGCTGTCGACATAGATGCCGTACTGCGAGGTGGGCGACACCGCGCGCAGCAGCGAGAAGATCGCGTCGTCGGCCGTGAAGGGCGATCCGTCGTGGAACTTCACGCCCTGGCGCAGCTCGAAGCGCCAGCGCGTCGGCTCGACCTGCCGCCACGACGTGGCCAGCGACGGGGCCAGCTTCATGTCCTTGTCGCGCGTCGTCAGGCACTCGTACATCTGCTCGAGCAGCGCGTTGGTCGTCAGCGCGTTGTTGGCGTGCGGATCGAGCGTGTTGGCGTCGGCGTTGAACGAGAAGCGCACGGTGCGCGTCTGCGCGTCGGCGGGAGCGCCGGCGAAGACGAGAAGGGCGGCGGCAGCGGCGGCGGCGTAGAGCGCATGGCGCATTTGTCTTCTCCGGTCGGGGTGGGATGCCGGCGGAACCGTTCCGCCGGCGTTCGGGCCTATTTGATCGCCTCGTTGGGGTAGACGCCCCAGATCTCGTCGCGGGGCAGCCAGCCGCGGAAGCCGCCGGTCTCGATCCGGCACCAGCCTTCCTTGCATTCAAGAAGCGCGCCGATCACGCCGGGCTCGACGCGGGCGACGACCGGGGCGTCCGCTTCGGGCCGGCGGCGCAGGCTGCGCATGTCGCCGGTGACGATGGCCGCGCGCCGGCCGGTCAGCATGCTCTGGTGGACCCAGCCTTCGGTGCCGTCGCGGTCGCGGATGCGCCGCCAGTTTTCGAACTCCTGCAGGATCTCGACCGGCATCTGCCGGCGCACGAAGACCCATTCGACCGGATAGCGCACGCCGGGGCCGGCGCGCAGGTTGACCTCTTCCGAGCGCAGCGTGACGAAGCGCGGGATCGGCAGCGCTTCGCGCTGGGACTGGGCGAGGGCGGGCAGGGTGGGCGCGAGCGAAAGCAGGACGGCGAGTGCGCGAATCATGGGCGGCAGTATAGCGGTGCGCTATATTGCCGGGGAAGCGGGCAGGAGGGGCGGATGCGGTTCGGTCTGGCGATCCTTGTGGCGGTGCTGGCGGCGTTCGCCCCGCCGGTGCGGGCGGCCGACGACCTGCCGGTCTTCGACACGCATCTCCACTACAGCCACGACGCGTGGGACCCCGTCCCGCCCGAGCGCGCCGTCGCGATCCTGCGCGCGGCCGGCCTGCGCCGCGCGATGGTGTCCAGCTCCGACGACGAGGGCACGCAGAAGCTCCATGCGCTCGCCCCCGACATCGTGATTCCGGTCCTGCGGCCCTACCGCAAGCGCGGCGACCTCGCGACCTGGGCGCGCGACGAGACGGTGCTCGTCTATCTCGCCGAGCGGCTGGCGAAGTACCGCTACGCGGCGATCGGCGAGTTCCACGTCTACGGCGCCGACGCCGACCTGCCGGTCGTGCGCGCGACGGTCGCGATGGCGCACGCGCGCGGCATGTTCCTGCACCTGCACGGCGACGCCGAGGCGGTGACGCGCGTGTTCGCGCAGAATCCGCAGGCGCGCATCCTGTGGGCCCATTCGGGCTTCGACCGGCCCGAGAACGTGCGCGCCATGCTCGAACGCCATCCGCGGCTTTTCGCCGATCTCGCCTTCCGCACCGACCAGGCAAGCGACGGCAAGGTCGATCCGGCGTGGCGCGAGGTGTTCCTGGCGCATCCCGGCCGCTTCACGCTGGGCACCGACACCTTCACGCCCGAGCGCTGGCACTTCGTCGTCGAGCATGCGGCCTTCTCGCGCCGCTGGCTTTCCGACCTGCCGCGCGACGTGGCCGAGAAGATCGCGTGGCGCAACGGCGAGACGCTGTTCGGCAATGCGCTGCGCGCCGACTAGTCTCGTCCTTCTGCTCTCGCTTGCGGCGGCACCGGCGACGGCGTGCGAACCGCCGGCGTCCGGCGGGGCGGTCCGCGTGGAAGGAAGGCGGCACGTGGCGCTGGTGCGCAGCGTGCCGGCGGTCCCGCCGCTCAACGCGCCCTTCGCGCTCGAAGTGGCGCTGTGCGCGCGCGACGGTTCGGCCGCCAAGGCGCCGCGGATCGACGCGTGGATGCCCGCCCACCGGCACGGCATGAACTACCGGCCCGGCGTGGCGGGCGTTTCGCCGGGACGGTTCCGCGCCGAGGGGCTGCTGTTCCACATGCCGGGGCGCTGGGAATACGTCGTCGAGATCGACGGCGACCGGATGACGCTTCCGGTCGAGCTCGACTGATGCGCGCACTCGCGTTTCTGCTGGCGCTGCTGATCGCCCCGGCGGCGGCGGCCGGGGAATTCGCGCCGGCCGAAATCGCGCGCCTGCTGCGCCACGGCCCGTGGCCGCCGGCACCGGCGACCGACGCCAGCAACCGCGCGTCGGGAAATCCGCTCGCCGCGCGCCTCGGCGCCACGCTGTTCTTCGAGCGGCGCCTGTCGGGCGACGGCACGATGTCGTGCGCGAGCTGCCACGACCCGGCAAAGGCGTGGACCGACGGGCGCCCGGTCAGCGTCGGGCGCGGCCCGCTCGACCGCAACGCGCCGTCGCTGTTCGACGTGGGCGGGCGGCGCTGGTACGGCTGGGACGGGGCGTCCGACAGCCTGTGGGCGGCGAGCCTGCGCCCGATCCTGGCGCCCCGCGAACTTGCCGGCAGCGTCGCCGGAA
>JAEUKY010000244.1 GCA_016794005.1 Rhodospirillales bacterium | reverse complement strand
GCCGAGATCGCGGTGATGGGCCCCAAGGGTGCGGTCGAGATCATCTTCCGCGCCGACATGGGCGACGCCGCCAAGATCGAGGCGCGCACGGAGGAGTACCGCCGGCGCTTCGCCAATCCGTTCGTCGCCGCCTCGCGCGGCTTCCTCGACGACGTGATCAGCCCCGCCGCCACGCGGCCGCGGCTGGCGCGCGCGCTGGCCATGCTGCGCACCAAGAAGCTCGAGAATCCCTGGAAGAAGCACGGGAACATCCCGCTGTGAGCGACCCGCGGGCCGACAAGTTGCGCCGTTTCCGCCTGCACGCGATGGTCTTCGTCGCCGTGCTGATGCTGGCGATCGCGGTCAACGTGCTGACGAACCCCGCCTATCCGTGGTGGATGTGGCTCGCCACCGTCTGGGCGCTGCCGCTGGCCGCCCACTGGGCCTGGTCGCGCGAGATTATCGGATCGAGGAAGTGACGAAGATGGCCGCGAAGAAGAAGTCCGCTACCGGCAAGCTGTTCGACAAGATCCTGATCGCCAACCGCGGCGAGATCGCGTGCCGCGTGATTCGCACGGCGAAGCGGCTGGGGATCGCGACGGTCGCGGTCTATTCCGACGCCGACGCCGAAGCGCTGCACGTGCGCGAGGCGGACGAGGCGGTGCGCATCGGCCCGGCCCCCACGGCCGAAAGCTATCTCAAGATCGACGCGATCCTCGCCGCCTGCAAGGCGACGGGGGCGCAGGCCGTGCACCCGGGCTACGGGTTCCTGTCCGAGAACGCCGCCTTCGCCGCCGCCCTCGCCAAAGCGGGCATCGTGTTCATCGGCCCGTCGATGAAGGCGGTCGCCGCGATGGGCGACAAGATCGAATCGAAGATCCTCGCCCAGAAGGCGGGCGTGTCGACCGTGCCGGGCTATCTCAAGCCCATCAAGGATGCCGAGGAGTGCGTGGCGATCTCGAAGAAGATCGGCTACCCGGTGATGATCAAGGCGTCGGCCGGCGGCGGCGGCAAGGGCATGCGCATCGCGTGGAACGACGCCGAGGCGCGCGAGGGCTTCCGCTCGGCCACGAACGAGGCGAAGAGTTCGTTCGGCGACGACCGCGTGTTCGCCGAGAAGTTCATCGAGGAGCCGCGCCACATCGAGATCCAGGTGATCGGCGACGGGCACGGCAACGTCATCCACCTCAACGAGCGCGAATGCTCGATCCAGCGCCGCCACCAGAAGGTCATCGAGGAAGCGCCGTCGCCGTTCCTCGACCCGAAGACGCGCGCGGCGATGGGCGCGCAGGCCGTGGCGCTGGCCAGGGCCGTCGACTACAGCTCGGCCGGCACGGTCGAGTTCATCGTCGACAAGAACAGGAAGTTCTATTTCCTCGAGATGAACACGCGCCTGCAGGTCGAGCATCCGGTAACCGAGGCGATCACGGGGCTCGACCTTGTCGAGCTGATGATCCGCGTGGCGGCGGGCGAGAAGCTGCCACTCGCGCAGAAGGACGTGAAGATCGACGGCTGGGCGATCGAGGCGCGGCTCTATGCCGAGGATCCGCTGCGCAACTTCATGCCGTCGATCGGCCGGCTGACGAAGGTTTCGACGCCCGAGGGGCGCGCGGGCATCCGCGTGGATACCGGCGTCTACGAGGGCGCCGAGATCTCGATGTATTACGACCCGATGATCGCCAAGCTCGTGGCGCACGGCAAGACGCGCGCGATCGCGACCGAGCGCATGGCGGCGGCCCTCGACGCCTATGTCGTGCGCGGCGTCAACCACAACATCTCGTTCCTCGCCGCGATCATGCATCACAAGCGCTTCCAGGCGGGGAAGCTGACGACCGGCTTCATCGCCGAGGAGTTCAAGGGCGGCTTCGTCGGGCGCGCACCGGATGCTTCGACGCGCGGCCTGCTCGTGGCGGTCGCCGCCACGATGCATCTGCGCCGGCGCGAATGCGAGATCGGCATTTCGGGGCAGCTTCCGGGCCACGAGGCGCGTGTCGCCGACGCCTGTGTCGTGCGGCTCGCGGGCGAGGAGCATCCGGTCTCGATCGCGTTCGACGGCGGCGTCTATCGCGTGAAGGCCGGCGGCGAGACGACCGAGATCGCGACCGAATGGCGGCCGGGCCAGCCGCTGTTCGAATGCCTTGCCGACAGCCGGCCGGTCTGCGTGCAGCTTTCGGCGGCCGGATCGGGCCACATGCTGTTCCATGCCGGCTGTCTCGTCGAGGCGATCGTGCTGTCGCCGCGCGTGGCCGAGCTCAACCGCCTGATGCCCGCGCGCCGCGCCGGCGACACGTCGCGCTTCCTGCTGTCGCCGATGCCGGGGCTGCTCAAGGCCGTCGCGGTGCGCGTGGGGCAGGAGGTCAAGGCCGGCGAGGAGCTCTGCACGGTCGAGGCGATGAAGATGGAGAACGTGCTGCGCGCCGAGCGCGACGGCACGATTTCGAAGCTACACGCCGCCGTCGGCGAATCGCTCGCCGTCGACCAGAAGATCGTCGAGTTCGCCTGAACATGGCCGATCCGGCTGCGGCACGTCGCGCGGCGTGGTTCGAGCGCGCCCACGCGGCGAACGCCCCGCCGCAGGCGGCGGCACTTCCCGAAGCGTGGCAGGCCGCGCTCGACGAGATGAAGCGCGCCTATTGCGCGGGTGCCTGGGCGGCGACGGTCGTGCTCGCCTTTGCGCTCGCCGAGGCCGCCCAGCGCCGCGGTGCCACCGACGACGCCGAGTTCGACTGGCTGCGGGAGCGGCGCAACCGCGTGGCGCATCTGGGTGCCGACTATCCGGACGAGTCGGAACTGGAAGAGAGCGCTGCCGGCGCCGTTCGTATCGCGCTGCGGCTCGCCTATACCGCGGCCTGGCGATAATTGTATTCACGATAAACGGTTGTCGGTCATTCGGTTGACCGTCGAAGCACACCATACAATTAACTTGTAGGTTGTATTTCCGCAACGCACGGGCAATTTTCTTCGGATCGGCGATGGGACAATTCAAGTCGCCACGCCGCCCTGGAGGAACCGCCATGCTGCGTACCCGAAGTGTCTTTTTCGTCGCGTCGATCGTCGCGACTCTGGTCGTTTCAGGGATTGCCGGCGCTATTGCGACCGGCGCATTGGCACTGCGCGAACTGAAGGTCGGCGGTACGGTCTACCGGCAGATCGTGCTGGGCAAGGATCTCGTCGCCGACGTGCTCCCGCCGCCGGAGTACATCATCGAATCCTATCTCGAGGCGACGCTTGCGCTCCAGAATCCCGCAAATGCCGCCGCGCACCGGGAGCGGTTGAGGAAGCTGCGCGCGGAGTACGACGAGCGACGTGAATTCTGGCTGAAGGAGCCGGAATTCGACGCCGGCATTCGGCGCTTGCTGACCGACAAGTCGTACGTGCCGGTCTCGGAATTCTGGAAGGTTCTCGAGAACGACTTCTTTCCGGCCATCGAACGCAAGGACATGACGACCGCCGGCAGGGCCTATGCGGCGCTATCCGCGGCCTATCGCGCACATCGGACCGTGGTCGACGAGATCGTTGAACGGGCGAACGAGGCGAATGCGGTGACGGAGCGACTCGCGGCCCGAAACGAGACGATTTACGTCACCGCGATGTGGGCGGCGGGCAGCGCGGTTCTGCTGTTGGTTCTCGGGAGCGCTTGGGGAGTCATCGGCGGTCTCGTCCGGCCAATCGTCGCGATGACCGGCGCCATGCGTCGAATCGCCGACGGCGAGCTCGACGCGACGATTCCCGGCGCCGAGCGGCGCGACGAGATCGGCGCAATGGCGAAGTCGGTCGAGTTTTTCCGTAGCGGTCTGATCGAAGCCGAACGGCTGGCGAGAGAGCAGTCCGACGCGCTGGCGGCCAGACAGAAGCGTGCGGACACGCGCGACGGGTTGCTGCGCGAGTTCGAGGGCGTTGCCGCCGATGCCGTCAAGTCGGTCGCGGTGGCGGCAGCCCAACTGGACGCCGCGGCGAGATCCATGGTCGCGATGGCTCGCGAGGCCAACGAACATGCTGCGGGCGTGTCCGCGGCCGCCCGGACGACGAGCGCAAACGTCCATAGCGTCGCGACCGCGACGGAACAGATGACCGGCTCGGTCCGGGAAATTTCGGCGCAGGTCTCCAGTTCGACGGAAATCGCCGGCAATGCCGTCGCCGAGGCCGGCCAGACGTCGGATGCCGTCCAGCGTCTATCGACGGCGGTGCAGAAGATCGGCGAGGTCGTAGGCCTCATCAACAGCATCGCAAGCCAGACCAACCTTCTGGCACTCAACGCGACAATCGAAGCCGCTCGCGCTGGAGAAGCGGGCAAGGGGTTCGCCGTCGTGGCGAGCGAGGTCAAGAACCTTGCCGGACAGACTGCGAAGGCGACCGAGGAAATCTCGATTCAGATCGGCCAAGTCCAGGATACGACAGGTACGGTCGTCGCGGCGATCGGCGGCATCGGCGGCACGATCGGACGCATAAGCGAGATCTCCGCCAGGATTGCCTCGGCGATCGAAGAGCAGAGTGCGGCGACGGCCGAGATTTCGCGATCGATTCAGCAGGCCGCGTCGGGTACGCAGGAAGTGAGCGGGGCCATCGCAAGAGTGACCGCGACGGTCGGACAGACCGGCTCGACTTCGGAGCAGGTTCTTCAGGCGGCCCAGAGCCTTTCCGGGCAGGCAGAATCTCTGCGCAGGCAAGTCGACAGCTTCCTCGCCGCGATTCAAGTGGGCTGAGGCGGCAATCGCATCGCCCTTCCGGCCCGGGCCGGCGAAGGTTAGACTCGTTCCCATGAACGGGAGGGAACGCATCGCGCGGCGCGTCACGGTGGCCGGCCGGGTTCAAGGCGTGTGGTTCCGCGGCTGGACGGTCGAGAACGCGCAGAGCCGCGGCCTGCACGGCTGGGTTCGCAACCGCAAGGACGGCAGCGTCGAAGCCTGCTTCGCCGGCCCGCCCGAACTGGTCGAGGAGATGATCGAGGCCTGCCGGAACGGGCCGCCGACGGCGCGCGTCGACGCGCTGGTGGCCGAGTCCGCCGAGGACGAAGGCTGGACCAGGTTCGCCCAGCTTCCGACGACGGAGTAGGCGGACGCACGCGTTGGAACAGGCCGCCTTCCAGCTTGCCGGGGTCGATGCCGCGACGTTCGCCTATGTCGGGTTCGCCGCCTTCGCCGCGTCCATCGTGGGCGGCGTTTCGGGCTACGGCGTCGGGCTCATCCTGCCGGTCGTCATCGCACCCGTCGTCGGCGTGGCCGGGGTCATCCCGGCGATGGCGGTCTCGATGGCGATCACGAATTTCAGCCGCGTCGTCGCGTTCTGGCGCGACATCGACTGGCCGCGCGCGAAGCTGGCGCTCGCCGGTGCCGTCCCGTGCTGCGTGCTGTCGGCCTATGTCTATACGCTGCTGCCCACGACGGCGATCGCGGCCGTGCTCGGCGTCTGCCTCGTCGGCAGCGTGCCGCTGCGCCGGGCGCTGGCAAGTGCCGGCTGGCGCGTTTCGGACGGCGGCATCGTGGCGGGCGGGGCGGCCTACGGCATCCTGATCGGCGGCATGACCGGACTGGGCGCCATCGTGATCGCGACGTTCATGGCCGCCGGCGTGGAAGGAGCGGCGCTGATCGGGACCGACGCGCTGGTGTCGCTGTTCACCAATCTGGTCAAGGTCGCGGTCTTCGGCACGCGCACGTCGCTCGACGCGGACCTGGCGGTCGCGGGCCTGCTGATGGGGGCCTGCACGATCCCGGGCGCCTTCGTCGGGCGCTGGCTGCTCGACCGCTTCGCGATGAGCGTGCACACGGCGCTGATGGACGCGCTCGTCCTGTTCGGCGGGGCCAGCTTCCTGTGGCGCGCCTGGACGGGCGCGGCGTGACCGGCTTCGACGACCTGCTCGTCGCCGCCCTCGTCGCGTTCGCCGCATCGGTGCTCGGCGGTATCGCGGGCTACGGCGTCGGGATGGTGCTGCCGGTATTCCTCGCCCCCGTGGTCGGGATCGCCGGCGTGGTGCCCGCCACGACCGTGGCCACGCTGTTCACGAACTTCGGGCGCATGTGGGCGTTCCGGCAGTCGCTGTCCTGGCCCGCGATCCGGCGCATGTCCGCATTGGGCCTGCCGCTGTCGTTCGCCGGTGCTTGGGTGCTGACGGTGCTGGAGCCGCATCAGCTTGCCCTGTTCCTCGGCCTGTTCCTGATCGCGTCGGTGCCGGTGCGCCGCGCGCTGGAACGCCGGCGGCTGGCGCTCGGCC
>JAEUKY010000186.1 GCA_016794005.1 Rhodospirillales bacterium | reverse complement strand
GCGATGTTGCCTTCGAAACGGACCTGCAGCAGGTTGCCGACATAGCCCATCTGACCAAGCAGATAGAGGGCGGCGTCCGCTCCGACCTTGTACTCGTTCGTCTGGATGTCGAACAGCGCGTGCGGACCGGCACCAGACTGCACCGTGATGACGGGGATGCCACGGTCCTTGGCGAGCTTGAACTGCGCGTCCGCTTCCACGGGCTTGCCCATCGCGATGACGATGGCGTCGACCTTCTTGGCAATCAGAGCCTCGAACTGCTCGGCATGCTTGGGAAGCGCTCCCTCCGAATTGAGAAGCGTGACGCCCCAGCCTTTCGCCTTCGCCGCGGCCGCCGCGGCATTCGCCACGCGCGCATGCGTCTCGGACGAGAACTGGAAGCCGATCACGCCGATCTCGACCGCCTGCGCCGCCGCGGTACCGGCGAACAGCATGGCTGCCGCCGCGACTACCGATCTGAACTTGTCCATTCCGTCTTCTCCCTTTCTTGCGAGATCTTCTGGCGTCAAACCTTGAAGGCAGGCTTCTTCGTGACCATCGCCGAAAACGCGACCGATCCGATGATGATGCCACCGAGGACGATATCCTGCACGTAGTAAGCGGCCCCCTTTAGAACGAGACCGTTTCCGAGAACCTTGAGAACGAGGGCCGCAAACAGCGTGCCGGGGATATTCGGCCGGCCCGGCTCGAACATCGTCATGCCGAGCAGCACCGCGGCGATCGCGTAGAGGAAATAGTCGCCCGCCATGTTGGGGGCGGCCGAAGAAAGGTTCGCCGCAAGCAGCACGGCCGCAAGGCCCGCACAGGCTCCCGACAGTGCAAGGCCGATGCGCTTCATGCGCGCGGTGGCGATGCCGGCAAGGCGCGCCGCTTCGTCCGCTTCGCCGGTCGCGGTCATGTGTGCCCCGATCCGCGTCCATTTGACGAGCAGATAGGCCGCGATCGCCACGCCTGCCATCCACAGGATCAGGTTCGAGATTCCCCACGTTGTACCGCGCGACAGGCCGGTGAATCCGGTCGGCCACCGGCCGACGAACGCGACGCCCTGCGTGATCATGAAGGCGAGCCCCTTGGCGATCGCCGCCGTACCCAGCGTGACGATCAGCGAGGGAACGCGCAGAACCGTCACGCCGAAACCGTTAAACAGCCCGAGGCCGAGACCGATCGCGATCGCGGCAGCGAATGCGGTCGACGGATCGTGCTTCTGCTGGACGAGCCAGCCGGCGACGACGGCCGCAAGGCTCGCGACTTCGGCGATCGACAGGTCGAGTTCGGCGATCGTCAGCGCCAGTGCGAAGCCAATCGCGAGGATCGCGAGAAAACTCGTGTCCTTGGCGATGTTGAGGAGATTTGCCGGGCTTGCGAAGTTCTGAGCGAAGACGAAGAAGTAGGCGATCAGCATCAGCCCCGCCATCGCCGTCCCGTAGCGCTCGATGGCATCGCGCACTCGGCGGTCGACGGATGCGGAGACTTGGGCGGAGGGAAGCATCGGCCGACGGCACTTACTGTTGACGATTGAACCGGCCGAGAGTTATCGCCGATCCGCGGCCCAGATGGCAAGACGGCGCGAAACCGGGGAGATGGCGTCGTGCGCCCTTCGGAATTCGGCGTAGAGGCCGTCGTAATGCGTCCGCAAGGCCGGGTCCGGTGAATGGCGACGGCCCGGCCGGACGAGGGCCGCCTGTGCGGCCGCCAGCGTGGGATAGATGCCGGAGGCCGTCCGCGCGACGATCGCGGCTCCGAGCAGGCCCGGCTCGTCCACCGCTGGAGCGACGACGGGCCGGTTGAGGATGTCCGCCTTGATCTGGCACCAGACGGCGCTGGCCGCGCCCCCGCCGCCGATCCGGATTTCGCGGGCGCGAAGGCCGGCACCGGCTTCGGCACGCTCCAAGACGATACGGTTGAGGAATGCCACGCCTTCCATGACAGCCCGGACGAAATCGACCGCCTGATGCCGGCGATGGAGGCCGACGAAAGCGCCGCGCAGATTCGGGTCCCAGAAGGGCACGCGTTCGCCCTGCAAATAGGGCAGGAACAGCAGCGGCGCTTCGAACCGGGGTTCGGCAAGGAGTGCGTCGAGCGCGTGCGTAACGTCGCCGCGCCGGCCCAGCAGATCGAGGATCCAGGCAACCGTGTCGGCCCCGTTCAGGCCGGGGCCGCCGAGCTGGTGCAGCGACGGCCCCCAGACGACGTCGAGCAGCCCTTCGGCGGTCGAGGCATGTTCGGCGACCAACCCGAACACTTCGGTTGTTCCCGATATGTTGTAGGCAACGCCTGCCTGCAATGCGCCAAGGCCGGCCACGGCCGCCCAGGTGTCGTTCGCCATCGCGACAACAGGGCATCCGGCAAGGCGGGAAAGTGCGCCGGGCAGTCCGGCGACGACATGCCCCACGATCGACGCCGGATCACGCAAGACTGGCACCATCGATTCCGAAATGCCCGTGGCGGCAAGCAGAGACCGACCCGCATCAAGCCGTGCCAGGGAGACGCTGTCGCCGGACAGCGTGCCGGTCAGCCGAAAATTCAACCAGTCCTTGGGCTCGACGACGCGCGTGGTCGCCGCGAATGCTGCCGGCGCGCTTCGCTTGAGCCAAAGCAGGCGTGCCGCCGGATGATAGCCGTTGAGGCGTGCCGCTTCCGGATGCCCCGGCGGGCATGCCGCGCGAAGATCGTCGACGACGGACTCGGCCCGGCTGTCGTGCCAGAGCAAGGCCGGATGCGTGGAACGGCCCGTGCCGTCGAGAAAGACCTGCGTGCGCGTGAAGGCCGATATCGCGATCGATTTCGTCGTGGTGAAGGCCGTCGGCGCGGCATCGGCGAGGGCGCTGCACAGTTCCGAAAGACCGCGCCACCAGATCTCCGGATCGGCTTCCGCGGTCTGCCCCGCCGTCGACGGTATCGACCGGACAGCAACCATGGCTCCCGTCTCGTCGACGAGCCCCGCCCGGAAGCTCGTGCCGCCGAGATCGAAGGCGAGAACGCAGCTCATGCGCCGGCGATCCGCCGGATGGCGGCATGCGCGGAATATGACGCGGCCGCGCCGCGCCTGCGACACGCAAGCGAGCCCGCCGCGACCCCCCAGCGCATGGCAGCCGCCATGTCGCCGTCGGAAGCATATCGCGCGGCGAAGGCGCCGACGAATGCATCCCCGGCTCCCGTCGTGTCGACGACCTTGGTGGCTGGTGCGACGAAATGGGCCGGCGCTTCATCACCCTCCGCCAGCCATGCGCCGTCCGCACCGACGGTGACGACTGCCGCCAGCCGGGCAAGCCTGCGCAGGCCCCTTGCGAGGGCACCCGGCGTCGCACGTGTTGGCAACCCCGTCAGCGCGCGCGCCTCGATCTCGTTGGCGACGAGGATGTCGACCAGTCGCAGCAGTCCGGCCGGCAGCTTTCCGGAAACGGGCGCGGTGTTGAGCAGCGTGGTGGCACCGGCCTTGCGCGCCCGCGCGAACGCCGCCTGCGTCGCCGCAATCGGAACTTCGAGCTGACCGACGACAAGGGTTGCCGAGGCGATGCCCGAAGACGCCTTCCGGATATCAGCCGAAGTCAAACGCGCATTGGCGCCCGACGCGACGACGATGCGGTTGCGGCCATCGGCCTCGACGAGGATGGCTGCCGAGCCCGTGACGACCCCCTTCTTGCGGACGACCGTGCCGGTGGAAATGCCCGCCCTGCGCCACAGCGCCAGCGCATCGTCGCCCGCCCCGTCGGCCCCGACCGCCGCCAGCATCGCGACAGGTGCCCCCGCCCGCGCCGTCTGGATCGCCTGGTTGCTGCCCTTGCCGCCCGGTCCTTCGACCAGATCGGCGCCGATGACGGTTTCTCCGTCGGCCGGCATGCGCCGCATTACGAAGCTCAGGTCCCGATTGTAACTCCCCACGACGAGAATGCGAGGCATCGATGCGGACTCCCCTGTTCCAGATCGGGACGTTACCCGCTTTGCCACCCCCTGCAACAGTGCCCTATAGTCGCGTCCGGAACCGGAATTGGAGACTGGCGGATGGCGGAACAGGACGACCTGAAACCGTGGCAGTGGAGCGAGGCGACCTGGCGGGCCATCGTCAACAAGGTACGCGGCGGCAAGACTCTGCTGCCCGAGCGCTGGAAGGACGGGGCGCGTTGCGCGGTGGCACTCTCGTTCGATTCCGACCACGAGACCGGCGAGCTGCGCCACGGCGGCAAGTCGTTCGGCAAGATGAGCCAGGGCGAATACGGCGCACGCTCCGGCATCAAGCGCATCCTGAGGCTGCTCGACAGGCACGCCGTGCCTGCGAGCTTCTTCCAGCCGGCAGTCTCGGCCCTTCTGCATCCGCAGGAAGTGAAGTCGGTCGTCGCGGCCGGACACGAGCTGGCGATCCACAGCTGGATCCACGAATTCAACAGCACGCTGGGCTACGAGGCCGAGCGCGATCTGAATTTCCGTGCGGCAGACGTGCTGGAGAAGATCTCGGGAAAGCGAGCGGTCGGCATGCGGACGGCTTCGTGGGATTTCAGCCCGCACACGCTCAGGATCATCCGCGAGATGGGCCTGCTTTACGATTCCTCGCTGATGGCCGACGACGACCCCTACGAGCTGCTCGAAGACGGCAAGCCGACGGGCGTGGTCGAACTGCCGGTGGAATGGATTCGCGACGACGCGATCTATTTCAACATGGACCGCATGGCGAGCCTGCGCCCCTACACGGCGCCCGACGCCGTGTTCGACATCTTCCGGCGCGAACTCGAGGTGGCGCACGCCGAAGGCGGGCTCTACGTGCTGACGATGCACCCGCACGTGATCGGGCATCGTTCGCGGATATGGATCCTCGAAGAGATCGTGAAGATGGCGAAGGCCCTGCCCGGTACGTGGATCGCCACGCACGCCGACATCGCGGCCTATTGCGCCGCCATGGCCGGCCTGAAACGCTAGAAGCTATTTCCCGCCGTCGACCTGCAGGATCTGCCCGGTGATCCAGGCGGCATGTTCGGAAGCAAGGAACAGCACGGCCTTCGCGATGTCCTCGGGCGTGCCCAGCCGGCGCATCGCGATGCGTTCGAGCAGCGCCTTCTGCCCGTCCGGTCCATAGCTTTCCCACTGGCGCTCGCTGGCCGGGTTCGAGCGCACGAAGCCCGGTGCAACCGAATTGACCGTAATGCCGAACTGGCCAAGTTCGTGGCCGAGCTGGCGCGTGAGACCGACAAGCGCGTGCTTGGACGACGCATAGGCCTGGATGCCGGTCAGGCTGACGCCGAGCCCGGCACCCGAAGAGATGTTGACGATCCGGCCCGCTCCCGCCTTCTTCATGTGCGGAACCGCCGCCTGCGCGAACGCGAAGGCGCCGTCGACATTGACCTCGAACAGCGCCCGCCACGCCTCGGGTGTCACGGTTTCGAGCGGCTGCCTCACCTGCCCGCGTACGCCGCCGGCGTTGTTGACCAGCACGTCGACCCGGCCGGTCGCCGCTGCCGCCTTGCCGACGAAGGCGAAGATCGCGGTCCGGTCGGCGATGTCCAGCGCGCCCGTCTGCATCCGGCCGGCCGACGTTTCGGCCAACTCGTTCGCGTCGAGATCGGTCGCCCACACGCTTGCTCCACCGTCGGCGAATGCACGCGCGATTGCACGACCGATTCCGTGGCCAGCCCCGGTGACGACGACCGTCCTGCCTTCGAAGCCTATCTTCATGCGCCGACCGCCACCGCAAGCGCGTCGAGCGTCGCGTCGTCCATCTGGCGGCGCCCGCCCTCGACATCGTGGACGAAGGCGACGAGGGCTCGGATCGCCGGCGTATCGACGCCGACTTCCTTCGCGAGATCGGCGATGATCGCGATCTGCGCGTCGACTTCAGTCTTGCGCTTGCGCACCGCGAGATCGCGCCAGATGCCGCTATGCGTCTTGGCCGACTTGGCATTGTGCGCGACCATCGCGTCGAGCGAGGCCTGCACGGCCGCGTCGGGAGCATCCGGCGCGAAGGCGGCGACATCGAATCCGTTGAAGCCCTCGGCGCGCACCTTGCGTGCGCGGGCAGCCTGCATCGCTTCGGTGCCGATCTTACGGAAGATCGGCTTCCAGCGCGGTTCGGCCAGCGCATCGGCGATCGACCGGTTGGTCAGCGCCGTGGCGAACAGCAGCGCACCGTAACCGAGCTTGCCCCACAGATAGCCCCAGATATTGTCGGTCGCGATGGCACGCGCCTCGAACTTCCGGAACAGCGTCAGCGTGTCGGCAAGCCGCGGCGTCGAGCTTCCATCCAGTTCGCCGAGCACGACGGCTCCGTAGCCGCCATAGATGATGCGGCCCGGCTCCAGATAGTCCGCCCCGTAATTGACGAAGCACCCCATCGTACGGGCCTCGCCGACCTGCCGTGCGATCGCGATTTCGTTGAGACCGTTCTGCGCCGAAACGACGTAACCGTCATCCGCCAGGTGCGGCTCAAGCGCGGCGGACGCGGCCACGGTGTGCTGCGCCTTGACGGCCAGGATGATCCGCCCGAACCGGCCCGGCACGTCGGTCGGCAGGCAGGCTTTCGCGGCGACCGTGAAATTGTCGATCGGCCCTTCGATCGTCAGACCCGATCTGTTGATCGCCGCGACATGCTCCGGCACGTTGTCGACGAACAGGATGTCCTCGCCCGCGCGGGCGAGATAGGCGCCCAGCGTGCCGCCGACGGCACCTGCGCCCCAGATGACGGTTGTACCGGTCATTTCGGCCACGGCCCGTTCAGGATGTCGCGCGTTTCCGCGACGGCGACGTCCCATAGTGCCAGCATCTCGGAATCGTCGCGGATGTACCGGCCGCCATAGTTTCCGTCACCCAGGATCCGGCGCGCCTCGGCGGGTCCGTGCATCTTCAGGTTCTCGATGTCGACCATCGGTTTCTGCATGTCGGGATAGGCGACGTTCGCCACGCGCGTCCACGGGAAGTTCTCCATCCACGACGCGTGGCTGGCGACCGGGTCGATCTCCTTGACCTTCTTCCAGGTCTTCGGCGCGCACCACCAGTTGTGGAACTTGATCGCCACGCCGGGGTTCTCGGACATCCATTCCAGCGCGAAGGCGCCGACCGGATTGTTGCCGCCATGGCCGTTGACGATCAGCACGCGCCTGAAGCCGCTGCGCTTGATCGAATCGAGCACGTCCTGCACAAGCGCCAGCGCCGTCGAGATGCGCAGTGAGACCGTGCCGGGAAACGCCTTGAAATAGGGCGTGATGCCGTAGGACAGCACCGGAAAGACGGGAACGCCTGCGGGCTGCGCGGCGTCGAGCGACACCTTCTCCGACAGGATCGCGTCGACGCCGAGGCTCAGCTGCGCGTGCTGCTCGATGCTGCCGATCGGCAGGACGCAGCGGTCGTCGCCCTTCAGATGCGCTTCGAGCTGCATCCAGTTCATTTCGATGAGGCGCATTTCCAAGTCCGTCCGATTGGGGGAAAAGGGAACCCGCAGGCGGCGATCGGTACCGCCTGCGGGTGTCAGACGAGGCCGGTTCAGCGGACCGGCTTGATGTTCATCGCCAGCGTGTCTTCGTCAACGCGCGCCTTGATGCGCACCTTACCCTTCTGCATGGCCCACGCCGAACCGACCGAAACGATCGGCAGGCGCGGACGATCCTCGAGGACGAGCGCGTTCGCCTTCTCGAGGAAGCCGCGGCGCTTCGCGTCGTCGAGCTCGACGGCCGCATCCTGCAGGAGCTTGTCCATCGTCGTGTTCTTGTAGCCGAGCACGTTGAAGGCACCCATCTTGGCGGCGGGATCGTTCGAATGCGCGACCGACGACAGCGTATAGTGCGCCTCGCCCGTCAGCGTGCCCCAACCCGACATCGACATCGAGAACTCGCCGCGGGTACGCGCCGGGAAGAAGACCGCCGCCGGCTGTGCACTGGCGGTCGCCTCGATCCCGACCGACGCAAGCATCTGCGCGATCGACGTGCCGACCTGGGTGTCCCCGGGCAGGCGATCCTGCGTGAACGCGAAGCGGATGCGGAAGCCGTTCGGGTACCCGGCGTCGGCCAGCAGCTTCTTGGCGGCGGCCACGTCGTAGCGGCGCGCCGGCAGGCTCTTGTTGTAGCCGAAGATCGACGGCGTCACGAGCTGGTTGACCGGCGTACCGAGCCCGTCCATCGAGATCTCCGCGATCGTCTTGCGGTCGATGGCAAGATCGATCGCCTCGCGCACGCGACGGTCCTGCAGCGGGTTCTTCGGCAGGGCCGAGCCGTCCTTGGCGGTGATCTGGCCGGCGGGAGGCGTATCGCGCATGTCGAGCTCGACGTTGAACACGTAGACGGTGCCGATCGTCGCGACGTCGATCTTCGGATCGCGCTTGAGCGAGGCGACATCCGTCGCCGG
>JAEUKY010000185.1 GCA_016794005.1 Rhodospirillales bacterium | reverse complement strand
GCCGACATCGAGGGCGAATGCCGGGCGCTGGCCGAGGATCTCGGCTTCGCGCTGGAGTTCCGCCAGTCGAACCACGAAGGCCAGCTGATCGACTGGATCCAGGAAGCGCGCCAGACGGCCGAGGGCATCGTCATCAACCCGGGCGGGCTGACGCATTCGTCCGTGGCGCTGCGCGACGCGCTGCTCGCCAGCGACCTGCCGGTGATCGAGGTGCACATCTCGAACATCCACGCGCGCGAGACGTTCCGCCACCACTCCTACGTCAGCGGCATCGCCAAGGGCGTGATCGCGGGCCTCGGGCCGCAGGGCTACCTGTTCGGCCTCGAAGCGCTCGCGCGCATCGTCGATCCCGACCTCGAATGAAAAGCCGGACCATGCCCGCAAAGAACGAAAAAGCCGAATTCGGACCTTCCAACGCGACCGTCCGCCGTCTCGCCAAGCTGATGGAAGAGACCGGCCTGACCGAAATCGAGTACCAGGAAGGCGCGAAGCGCCTGAAGCTCGGGCGCGGTGCCGTCGCCGTCGCGGCGGCCCATGCCGCTCCGGCACCGTCCGTCGCCAAGCCGGCCCCCGCCGCCGCAGCACCCGCGGCAAGCGACGGCCCGCCGGCCGGTGCGGTCACCTCGCCGATGGTCGGCACCTGCTATCTGTCGCCCGAGCCCGGCGCGCCGGCCTTCGTCAAGGTCGGCGACAAGGTGCGCGAAGGCCAGACGCTGGTCATCGTCGAGGCGATGAAGGTCATGAACCCGATCCGCAGCCCGCGCGCGGGCGTCGTCGCCAGCATCGAGGTGCAAAACGGCTCGCCGGTCGAGTACGGCGAAGTCCTGCTGGTCGTCGAGTAACCGTGTTCGAGAAAGTCCTCATCGCGAACCGCGGCGAGATCGCACTGCGCATCCACCGCGCGTGCAAGGAGCTCGGCATCCAGACCGTCGCGGTCCATTCGACCGCCGATTCCGACGCCATGCATGTGCGCCTGGCGGACGAAGCGGTGTGCATCGGCCCGCCGCCGGCGCGCGACAGCTACCTCAACAAGGCGGCGATCATCTCGGCCGCGGTCATCACCGGCGCCGACGCGATCCACCCGGGCTACGGGTTCCTCTCGGAGAATGCCGATTTCGCGCGCATGGTCGAGGAGCACGGCATCGTGTTCATCGGCCCCAGCCCCGACCACATCACGATGATGGGCGACAAGATCGAGGCCAAGCGCGCCATGATCTCGCTCGGCGTGCCGTGCGTGCCCGGCTCCGACGGGCCGGTGCCCGACGTCGAGACGGCCGTGAAGCTCGGCGAGGAGATCGGCTACCCGGTGCTGATCAAGGCGGCGGGCGGCGGCGGCGGCAAGGGCATGCGGGTCGCAGGCGACGCCGACCAGCTCGCCGAGGCCTATCGCAGTGCTCGCGCCGAGGCCGGTGCCAATTTCGGCAACGACGTCGTCTATATCGAGAAGTATCTCGGCCATCCGCGCCACATCGAATTCCAGATCCTCGCCGACGCGCACGGCAACGTCGTGCATCTGGGCGAGCGCGACTGCTCGCTGCAGCGCAAGCACCAGAAGGTGCTGGAGGAGAGCCCGTCCCCCGCCCTCAACGCCGACCAGCGCCACAAGATGGGCGAGATCGTGACGTCGGCGCTGAAGAAGCTCGGCTACCGCAACGCCGGCACGCTCGAGTTCCTCTACCAGGACGGCGGCTTCTATTTCATCGAGATGAACACCCGCCTGCAGGTCGAGCATCCGGTGACCGAGATGATCTGCGGGCTCGATCTTGTGCGCGAGCAGATCCGCATCGCGTCGGGCGCGCCCATCGCCTTCACGCAGGACGACGTGCGCCTGCAGGGCCACGCGATCGAATGCCGCATCAACGCCGAGGACCCCGAGACCTTCGCGCCTTCGCCGGGCCGGATCGCGGAGTACCATCCGCCGGGCGGGCTGGGCGTGCGCGTCGATAGCGCGCTCTATTCGGGCTACAAGGTGCCGTCCAACTACGACAGCATGGTCGCCAAGCTGATCGTGCACGGCACCAGCCGCAACGAGTGCCTGATGCGCCTGCGCCGCGCGCTGGACGAATACGTGATCGGCGGCATCAAGACGACGTTGCCGCTGCACCGCAAGCTCGTCCAGACGCCGGAATTCATCGACGGACGCTACGACATCCACTGGCTCGAGCGCTGGATGGGTCTCAAGAAATGACCGGTCCGGCGGACGACGACGCGCGAGTGCGCCTGGTCGCCGCCGAGATCGCCGCGACGCGCCGCGAGGCCGTAAAGGCGCTGCTGCGCGAGGGCAACCTCGCCCAGCCGGTGCTGATCTGGGATCCGCCGGCCGAAACGCTGCCGACCGAACAGCTTCCGCACCTGCGCCGCCACTGGGACGCGCTGCGCGCGGGCAACGACATGCCCGCCGCCGACGCGCTGAAGCCCGAGGATCTCGGCCGCGCGATCGGTTTCTCGATCCTCGCCGACATCGAGCGCGACGGGCTCGACTTCCGCTACCGCGTGTTCGGCGAGAAGGTGGCGCTCGCCGGCGGCGTCGACTGGACCGGGCACACCGGTGCCGAAATGGCCGAACGCACGGGCATGCCGGTGGGCACGTTCTACCGGGCGGCCAACCTCGCGGCCGTCGAGCGGCGCAAGGCGCTGTTCACGATGCACACCGCCCAGGCGCGCGAACGCACGATCACCTGGGCGCGGCTGGCGCTGCCGCTGGCCGATGCGCCCGGCGGGCAGGTCGTGCGCATGCTGATCGGCGCCGTCCCGATGGATCAGGCCCCTCTCACCTTCGCGGACATCTTCGCGATGAACGCGAAGCTCGGGATCAGCCCGACCGGATCGGCCGGGCTGCCGCCGCGCCCGAACAGGGACGGCACCTGAGCGGGCGGGCGCGAGGGAGACAGGCGTGACCGCCACCCGCCTCAGCGCGCGCAATCTCGTCTGGGCCTACGCCAACGGCATCTTCCCGATGGGCCGGTCCGCGACGTCGACGCGGATCGACTGGTACGATCCCGATCCGCGCGGCGTGCTGCCGCTCGACGCGTTCCACGTGCCACGCTCGCTGCGAAAGACGTTGCGCCGGTCCCCCTACGAGGTGCGCGTCGACGGCGATTTCGCGGCGACGATGGCGGGATGCGCCGCGCGCGGATCGACCTGGATCAACGACGAGATCGTGCGCGGCTACTGCGAACTGCACGAGGCCGGCCTCGCCCATTCGGTCGAATGCTGGCGCGGGGGAAAACTGGTCGGCGGGCTCTACGGCGTGCACCTGAAGGCGGCGTTCTTCGGCGAGAGCATGTTCGCGATTGAGACCGACGCCTCGAAGGTGGCGCTCGTCCATCTCGTGGCGCGCCTGCGCGCCGGCGGGTTCCTGCTGCTCGACACGCAGATGGCGACCGACCACATGATCCGTTTCGGCGCGGTCGAGATCCCGCGCGCCGAATATCGCCAGCGCCTCGCCGCCGCACTGGACGGCGACGCGGTCTTCTATCGCGAGGCGGGTGCCGAGGTCCTCGAAGCCCTGCAGTCGATGACCCAGACGTCGTAGACCGGGTGCTCGAGCGCCGACACCGCAGGGGTCGACGCGAACATCCAGCCCTTGAACAGCTCGTTGACCGTGTCGGCCGACTTGCGTTCGGAAATCTCGAGGAAGGCCGAGCTTTCGGGCGGCTCTTCCGGCGGGCGCTTGCGGCAGGCGCGCGCGACGATGGAAAGCGGGCCGAACTCGACCGTCCGGCCGACCGGCGCTTCGAGACCGCGCACGCGGCCGGTCACCTTGTCGAGGGTCTGGAGAAGGGCGACGTCGCCCGCCGGCGCCTGCGCGACGGCGGGAACGGCAAGGGCCAGAAGGATCGGGACGGCGGTCAGGCGCATGGCGGCGCTAGCCCTAGCGCGTCGCCCCCGCCCGGGGCAAGTGCCGCTCAGCGCGCGGCGCCGATTTCCTCGCCGTCGCGGCCGTAGACGGCCTCGAACCGGCGGGCGGCATGGTCGAAGCCCGAATGCCGCGGGACGCGCAGGCCCGCCTCGCGCGGTTGCGGGCGCGCGGCCAGGGCCGCAGCCGTGCGGTCACCGGGTCCGGCGATGTAGATCGCCGCCGCCTGTCCGACGATGCCCACGAAGACCGCGATACCGAGGCCGAACATCGCCTGGCGCATCCCTTTCAGGACCGTCCGCATCGACGAGATCGTCTGTCCGCTGCCCATGTTCCTTCTCCCGTTGCCGCCGGCGGCACCCGGATCGGGTCCTGCCGACGATGGGAGAATGGCGCGGACGCGTCGGCGGCGCAGTGACCCCCGTCACAGCCCTCAGCGGGCGGGAATTGCCGTCATGGCATGCACGACGACGCGCGCGATCTGCCGGCCGAGACAGTCATAGACCCGGTCGGCCATGCCGGTCGCCTGCGCCGGGGTCAGGTTCTCGAGCTGGATCTGGCCGGACTCGACCCAATGGCGCATCACCTCGAAGCGCGGGAAGAGCAGCACGTCCTTGCGCACGCCGATGCTGTTCATCGCGTCGATATAGGGCTGATAGGCGATCAGGCGCGCGGTCTCGCGCGAATACTGCGGCGTGACGAGTACGACGTCCGCGCCCGCCTGGACGATGCGGTCCACGCCCGTCTGGAGATGCTCGGAGAACAGCTCGACCTCGCGATGGCGCATCGCCTCGGCCGTGCCCGTCTCCCAGATCACGACGTCCGGCTTCAGGTCGAGCACGTCGGCCTTCAGGCGGCGCAGCATGTTCTCGGCGTCGTCGCGCGCACGGCCCTTGTTGTGGACCGAGACTTCGACGCCGGGCAGGCGCCGGCGCAGGTCCGATTCCAGCCGCGTGGGCCATGCGGCGGCGGGGGCGCTTGCTCCCGATCCGAGCGTCGAACTCGACCCGATCGCGACGACGGCCAGCCGGCGTTCCCGGGCGACGCGCTTGGCGGCGTTGTGCAGTTTCGCCTCGTCGACGAACACGGCGCGCGGCACGCGGCACGATTCGGGCATGTCGGAGGGAATCTGCGTCTGCGCGCGCACACCGGACGCCCCTGCCGACAGCAGAAGCGCCACGGCGAATGTCCGTAAGGCGCGCGTCCATCGAATCGTCATTGCCTGCCCCCGGCGCGGGCGGTCTTGCGTTCCTTGCTCCACGACAATACGCGCGCCGCACCCAAGAGCAAGAGACAACCGCCCAGATTGACCGCCGCCTGCATCCCGACTCCGTAGCCGAACTCGAGCAGCAGCGAATGGCCGGTGACGGAAAGGAAGATGCCCAGACAGAAGATCTGCAGCGAGTGCTGCCCGCACAGGACGACGAAGCCCGCGAGCCGTCCTTCGAGCCAGCGGGCACTGCGCGGCACGGTCCCGACCACGACGATCGCGAGCGCCAGGAAGCTCGCCAGCCGCAGCGGCCCCAGGTCGGTCTTGCTGGCGAACTGGTAGGCGAGTTCGGCGAAGGCCGGCGGCACGCCGTCGAAGAAATATCCGATGCTGATCCAGGCGCGGACCGGGACGACCGCGACGACGAAGGCGGCCGCCGCGAGGAACGCCGGGCGCGGGATCCGCACCGGCATGTCCGCCACGCCGGCGCGCCAGCCGCACACGACGCCGATCACGAACAGGAACTGCCAGGCCGCCGGATTGAAGAACCACACGCCGTCGGGATAGGCGCGCAGGTTGAGCGGCGCGAACGGCACGGCCGCATAGAGCAGCGCCGAGGCCGCGACGAACCCCCAGCCGGCGTGCCGCAATACCGGCAGCGCCACCGCGAAGCCGGTCAGCAGCACGATGTAGAGCGGCAGGATGTTCATGAAAAGCGGCTGGTGGGCCAGCATCAGCGCCTGGATGATCGCGACGTGCGGCTCGTCGAGGAACGAGGCGACCTGCATTTCCTCGATGAACAGCGAGTTCTCGAAGCGCTGCGCGGTCCAGCTCACCTGGGCGGTATAGATGACGAACAGGAAGATGTGCGCGACGTAGAGCGTCCAGCAGCGCTTGAGCACCTGCGCCATCGCGTAGGCGTTGCCTTCGCGCCGGGCCTCGCGCCCGAAGACGAGGGCTGCGGCATAGCCCGACAGGAAGACGAAGATCTCGGCCGCGTCGCAGAACACGAAGTTCGCGAGCGTCAGATACGAGAACGCGTTCTCGGGGATGTGGTCGACGAAGATGAAGAGCAGGCCGAGACCGCGGAAAAAATCGAGGCGAAGATCGCGCCCCGCCTTTTTCCCGTCGGCCATCGCGGGCGGCGTCCCGGCGTTCAGTTCTTGGGCGCGCCCTGCGCCGCTTCGGCGGAATTGAACATGAACTTGCCGAGCATCTGCACGAGATTGACGGGCGCCTGCGTGTATTTGATCTGGCCGCCGGCGGCGAGCATCTTGTCCTCGGCCCCCGGGACGAGCTGGACGAACGTGCCGCCGAGCAGGCCTTCGCTGGAGATCTGCGCGACCGTGTCGACCGGCAGCTTGATGCCCGATTCGACCGTCAGCGTCAGCACGGCCTGGTAGGATTCCGGATCGAGCGACTGGCCGACGACCGAGCCGACCTTGATGCCCGAGAGCTTCACGTCGGTGCCCAGCCGCACGCCGTCGATGCGCTCGAACTTGGCGGTCAGCGCATAGCCGCGCACCGGCCGGATGTCGGCGGTCGAATAGGCGAACATCAGGAACATGCCCGCGACGACGAGCACGACCGCCCCCATCAGCGTCTCGACGAGATTCTTGCCCATCTAGTGGCGACTCCGTTGTCTGGCGGGAAACGTCGAAATCAGTTCGGCGTCCAGGGTTCGTAATCGCCGGTCGCCTTGGCGCGCTGGCCGCCCTGGAATTCGTGGCCCGGCGGGCGGTACGCGTTGGGCGTGCCGGTCTGGTTGGGCTGGTGGGGAAGCTGCCAGGCCTTGCGCGTCGGCAGGCCGCCGGCCGGGGGCGGGGCGGCGATCAGGTGGTGGAGCCACGCGTGCCAGTCGGGCGGCACCTTCGTGGCCTCGGCATCGCCCTCGTACACGACCCAGCGCTTCTCGCGTCGCGCGCGCAGCACGCCGGTCTTGTCCTTGTAATAGCGGTTGCCGAATTCGTCGCGGCCGACTTCCTGGCCGCGCAGCCACGTGTAGAGGCGAGTTCCGATCGTCATTTCGATTCCCTTGTCGAATCACGCGTTCGACGCGAGCGGACTATTGCACGCCCCCCCTGCCCTCGTCCAGATTGCGGGACCCTTTCCCCTGCCGCTTCCGGCCCGCAAATGAACGATTTCTGGTGCAATTCCGGGTACCATCTGCTCGATGCGCGGCCCGGCCCGCCGCGCCGGCTGGGCGTGACCGACGACTTCCTGCGCGCCTACCTGATGCGCCCGGAAATCCGCCCGGTTGAGGAATCCTGCGCGGCCGAGCGCGCCCTGCACGCGAGCCTGCTCGAAAGCCCGCGCCGGGCGGTCAAGCCGGCCGAGATCGCCGCCCTCGCCGACGCGGACATGCGCGACAACTACGCGCTGCTGCTCGCCTTCCTCGCGAAGCTCGCCAAGGCCGGGACGGTGGAGGACGCCTATCTCGGCCATTTCGTGACGCCGCCCGCGCGCGGCGCGCCGCCGGTCCCGCCGCTGTTCCTCGACCAGCTCGCGCACGTGGTGCTGCGCCACGCGCTTGACGGCGCGGGCGATCCCATGCGCCTGCGCGCGGCCGAGCTTCTCTACCGCAGCCAGCGCATCACCGTTTCCGACGGCGCAACGATGGCGGCCGACGAGGAGACGGTCGAGATGCACGCCGCCCGGCAGGCGGCCGGCGACGTCGGCCTCGGCGCCATCGGCGAACTGCTGAAGGAAGCCAAGCTGCCTGCGCGCGCGATCGAGCTCGACGTGATGACCGAGGCGAACGGATCGGTCTACTGGGGCCGCGACGAGACGCACGACCTGGTGCTCGATCTCACCTTCGGGCGCGCGGGCCTCGACGCGCTGGCCCGCGTGCTCGAGACGTGGGTCGCGCATTTCCTCGGCCTCGCCGTGTCGATCCAGCCGATGGTGCGCATCGACGACGAGCGTTGGGTCTGGCATGTGGGCCTCGACGCCGAGGCGAGCGCCATCATGAACGACCTCTATCGCGGCGAGACCGTCGACGAAGCGCGCCTGCAGCGCATCGTGGCGCTGTTCCGGCTCGACTTTGCCGATCCGCGCGTGATGCGTTCCGATATCGCGGGCCGACCCGTCTATCTCGGGCTCGGCATGGACGCCGACAAGCGCGTACGCCTCAAGCCCCAGAACCTGCTGGTCAACCTGCCGCTTGCAGCGCGGGCCTGAGCGACGCGGCCCCGCGTCGCGTCGCGAGTTGCGATTTTCCGGCGGTTTCAGGGTTATACACTTTTCCCGGCGTAGAATTAATTATCTGAATATGCTTGAAAAATTTTGATACTTGGCAAGCTTCGCAAGCCTCTTGTTGCATCGCAATAACACGAATTGTAACTTTCGGCATGGGGGTTAAGCTACAGGCGCATAACGATAAATTAACACTTGACCGATTTCGCCTCGGTTTTCCGCGGATAGACGCAACCTGTACCCCGATATCCCCTTGTCGCGTCTAGATATTGTGGCGGTACGCACAATTCGGTCAAAATCCAGTTGCGGGCGATTCCTGCCTCTGGTCAACATTTGGTAACGAGCTTCGCCCTCCACCACGACATCTTGTGAGGCGGCCCAACCTCCACCCAGGGGACGGGGCAGGAGTCGGCGAAGACGGCGGGAGACCTTGCGCGAGAAGCCTCGAAGGGCAGGCGCGGCGGGGTCGAACGTTCGGAAGTGAACCACAGTCCGGCCGGAGGCCAGCATGCGTATCGAACGGCGATTCACGAAGGCAGGGGACGACGCGTACGCGTCGCTCGCGTTCACCACGACGAACAGCGAGATTCGCAATCCCGATGGCTCGGTCGTTTTCCAGGCCAAGGATATCGAAGTGCCCGCCACGTGGTCGCAGGTCGCGTGCGACGTGCTGGCGCAGAAGTATTTCCGCAAGCGCGGCGTGCCCGCGGCGCTGAAGGCCGTCGAGGAGAACGACGTTCCCTCGTGGCTGTGGCGCAAGAAGCCCGACGACATCGCGCTCGCCAAGATGCCGGAGAGCCAGCGCATCCGCGGCGAGCAGTCGGCCAAGGAAGTGTTCGACCGTCTCGCCGGCACCTGGACCTACTGGGGCTGGAAAGGCGGCTATTTCGACAGCGAGGACGACGCGCGCGCCTATTTCGACGAGATGCGCTTCATGCTGGCCGCCCAGCTCGCCGCCCCCAACTCGCCGCAGTGGTTCAACACCGGCCTGCACTGGGCCTACGGCATCGACGGCCCCGGCCAGGGCCACTTCTACGTCGATTTCCGCACCGGCAAGCTGACCGCGTCGAGCTCGGCCTACGAGCATCCGCAGCCGCATGCCTGCTTCATCCAGTCCGTCGAGGACGACCTCGTCAACGAGGGCGGCATCATGGATCTGTGGGTGCGCGAGGCGCGCCTGTTCAAGTACGGCTCGGGCACCGGCTCCAACTTCTCGAAGCTGCGCGGCGAGAACGAGAAGCTCTCGGGCGGCGGCAAGTCGTCGGGCCTGATGAGCTTCCTGAAGATCGGCGACCGCGCCGCGGGCGCCATCAAGTCGGGCGGCACCACGCGCCGTGCCGCCAAGATGGTCACGGTCGACGTCGACCATCCGGACATCGAGAACTACATCAACTGGAAGGTCGTCGAGGAGCAGAAGGTCGCCGCCCTCGTCGCGGGCTCGCGCCTGTGCGCCAAGCACCTCAACGACATCATGGCTGCCATCGACCGCAAGGACGGCGACGCCACGTTCGATCCCAAGGCGAACAGGAAGCTGCGCGACGCCATCAAGGCCGCGCGCAAGTCGCTGATCCCCGAGAACTACATCCAGCGCGTCATCCAGTTCTCGCGCCAGGGCTTCGACAGCATCAACTTCCCGACCTACGACACCGACTGGGATTCGGAAGCCTACCTGACCGTCTCGGGCCAGAACTCGAACAACTCGGTTCGCCTGACCAACGAGTTCCTGCAGGCCGTCCTCGACGGCGGCAAGTGGACGCTGGTGCGCCGCACCGACGGCAAGGTCCACAAGGAAGTCGAAGCCAAGGCGCTGTGGGACCAGATCTCGTACGCCGCATGGGCGTCGGCCGACCCGGGCCTGCAGTACGATTCGACGATCAACGAGTGGCACACCTGCCCGGCCTCGGGGCGCATCAACGCCTCGAACCCGTGCTCGGAGTACATGTTCCTCGACGACACGGCGTGCAACCTCGCCTCGATCAACCTGCTCGCCTTCCGCCGCGCCGACGGCTCGTTCGACACGCCGGCCTTCGAGCACGCCTGCCGCCTGTGGACGGTCACGCTCGAAGTCTCGGTGCTGATGGCGCAGTTCCCGTCCAGGCGCATCGCGGAACTCTCGTACGAGTACCGCACGCTCGGCCTCGGCTTCGCGAACATCGGCGGCCTGCTGATGGCGATGGGCCTCTCCTACGACAGCGACGAGGGGCGCGCCATCTGCGGCGCCATCTCCGCCGTCATGACGGGCGTCAGCTACGCGACGTCGGCCGAGATGGCCTCCGAGCTCGGGCCGTTCCCCGGCTACGAGCCGAACCGCGAGCACATGCTGCGCGTCATCCGCAACCACCGCCGCGCGGCCTATGGCGAGAGCAAGGG
>JAEUKY010000171.1 GCA_016794005.1 Rhodospirillales bacterium | reverse complement strand
TCTTGCTTGTTTGATCAAATGATCTCATAATGACTTCAACGACGTCAAGCCCGGTCTGCCAGAATCGCCGCCCGGGCAACCAAGCTGGAGCCGAAGCGCCGCCATGAGCCGCCTCGAGGAATTCAAGATCCTGAAGCGCACCCTGTTTGCCGGCGGTGCCGCCTTCGGAACCGTCGGCGCCTACGAGCGAATCGACGGACGCGCCCGCTTCGCCGCAAACCCCGACGATCCGGCCGACGCGAAGACATTCAACATCGCGCTCGCCCCGCGCGACGCCGACGGCCGCGTGCGGTTCGCGATCGATGTCTTCATCCTCCAGCCGGTCGACCCGGCCGGCGCCAACGGCGCGCTGCTGCTCGAGTTCCCGAACCGCGGCAACAAGCGCGTCCTGCAGTTCTTCAACGATGCGCCGGGCTCCAACGATCCGATCGCCGCCGCAGATGCCGGCAACGGCTACCTGATGCGCAACGGCTATACGGTTGTCTGCGCCGCCTGGCAGGGCGATGTCCTGCGCGGCGACGGCCGCATGTTCGCCGACCTTCCGGTCGCGCGCGACGCCGACGGCGGACCGATCACGGCGCGCATCCGGGCCGAGTTCATCACCGATGCGACGGGCACGAACTACCTGCCGCTGAGCGGCAAGAACGGCACGCGCTCGATGCCGGCCGCTTCGCTCGATACGTCGAAGGCCGAGTTCCGCCGGCGCCGCTATCCGTGGACGGATCCCGAACCGATCCCCGCCGACCAGTGGGAGTTCGCCCGCCTCGAAGGCGGCCGGCGTACGGGCATCGGCGACATCACCGGTGCCGAAATCGGCATCGTCCCATCGGATGGCCACATCTATCTTCCCGCCGGCTTCGAGACGGGCTGGATCTACGAGCTGATCTATACCGCCCGCGATCCGCTGGTCATCGATCTCGGCATGGTTGCGATCCGCGATCTCGTCGCGCACCTGCGCGGCGGACCGGGAGTCGCCAATCCTGTCCGCGCCAGCATCGCCCGTACCTACGCGTGGGGTCGCTCGCAGTCGGGCCGTACGATCCGGGACTTCGTGCATCGCGGCTTCAACGCCGACGTCGCAGGACGGAAGGTCTTCGACGGCGTGCTGAGTCACGTCGCCGGCGGCGGTCGCACGGCGATGACGCTGTTCAGCAACCTCGTCCTTGCCGCATCGCGGCAGTACGAGGACTGGCTCAATCCGTCGGACCGCTTCCCCTTCTCCTACGCCGTCAGCACTGACCACGTGACCGGTGTCACCGACGGCATCCTGAAGGATCCCGCGACCGATCCGTTCGTCATCCATACCCAGACGGCGAGCGAGTACTGGTACCGGCGCGGCTCGCTCGTCCACACGGATACGCGTGGAAACGACTTGCCGCAGCCCGACAACGTGCGGATCTATTTCTGGTCGAGTTCGCAGCACTGGTCGGCGGCGACCTATCCCCTGCCGCCCAAGGGCATCTGCACGAACTACCAGAATGTCGTTTCCACATCGTCGTTCTTCCGGGCGATGCTGGCCCTGATGGAGGGCTGGGTACGCGACGGCAAAGCGCCGCCGCCGAGCCGCCATCCGCGCCGCAGCGACGGCACGCTGGTCGCGCACGAAGCCTGGCGGGCCCAGTTCCCGGCGATCCCCGGCACCGCACTGCCGGCGAAACCGAACCTGCTGCCCTATGTCGACTACGGGCCCGACTTCGCGAATGGCGGCCCGATCGCCGAGCCGCCGGTCGTCTCGGCCGACAAGACCTATGCCGTGCTCGTTCCCGCCGTCGACAAGGATGGCAACGACCGGGCGGGCCTGCGTGCCCCGATGGTGACCGCACCGCTCGGCAGCTATACCGGCTGGAACCTGCGCATCGAGGGCTTTGGCGCCGGCGCGCTGCACGACTTCAGCGGCAGCTACATTCCCTTCGCCGACACGCCGGAGGAGCGGGCCCTGCGCGGCGATCCACGTGCCTCGGTCGCCGAACGGTACGCTTCGGCCACCGCATATCAGGCGGCGATCCGCACCGCGGCAGAAGCGCTCGCGCGCGACGGGTTCCTGCTCCAGGAAGATGTCGAGCGCGCCGCAGCCGCAGCGGCGAACTGGTATGCACCGCGCCACGCCGTGCGCCTCGCTGGCGGGAGGTAACGATGACCCGTCGAGCGATCTATTCGGGTTCGAAGTTCGAGGAACTGGCCGGCTATTCGCGCGCCGTCGTCGACGGCGACTGGATCTTCATATCCGGCACCGCCGGCTACGACCCGAAGACGATGGCCTTCCCCGACGATGCGGCCGACCAGGCACGCCAGTCGCTGCGCACGATCGCTGCGGCACTCGGCGAAGCCGGCGCATCGCTCGCCGACATCGTGTCGGTGCGGGTCTACCTTTCCGACCGCGCGCACGTGATGCCGGCTTCCAAGGTTCTCGGCGAGACCTTCGTCGACCCGAAACCGACCAACACCACCATCATCTGCGGATTCCCGGTCGACGAGATCAAGGTCGAAATCGAAGCCGTCGCGCGCCGCCGCACTCCTGGAGCCTCGTGAAGCCAATGACAACTGCCGCAAACCTGCGTGTCGCCCAGCGGATCTCGGCGACGTCCAAGAAGACCTTCGGCATGTTCGAAAAGGCCCTCCAGAAGGCGGCCCTCGGCCGCGACCTCATCCATCTCGAACTCGGCAAGCCGCATGCCGACACGCCCCTTCCGATCAAGGAAGCGACCATCGCCGCCCTGCGCGCCGGACAGGTCCACTACAGCGAGATCCAGGGATCGACGAAACTGCGCAATGCGATCGTCGCGAAGCTGGAAAGCCGGAACGGGGTCCGGACGAAGGCCGAGAACATCCTCGTCACGAACGGCCTCACCCACGCCGCTTTCGCCACGTTCATGGCGATCCTCGATCCCGGCGACGAGGTCATCCTGCTCGAACCCTACTACCCGCAGCATGTCGGGAAGGTCGAACTTGCCGGCGGCAAGGTCGTCCGGGCGATGCTCGACGCCGCGAACAACTACACGATCGACGCGGCCGAGATCGAAAGCAAGATCACCAAACGCACGCGGATCATCGTTCTCGTCAACCCGGTCAATCCGACGGGCCGGGTCTACACCCGCGCCGAACTCCAGATTCTCGCCGACATCGCCATAAAACACGACCTGATCGTCGCTTCCGACGAGGTCTACGAAGAAATCGTGTTCGACGGAAAGAAGCACATCAGCATCGCGTCGCTCGACGGCATGGCGGAACGCACGATCTCGATGTTCGCCTTCACGAAGTCGCACGCCATGGACGGCTGGCGGATCGGCTATATCGCTGCACCTTCGTGGCTGATGCCGGGCCTGCTGAAGATCACGATGAACGACGTCACGCACGTCAACACGTTCATCCAGGAAGGTGCGTACGTCGCGGTCACCGGTTCGCGCACGGAACTCGATGCGCTCGTCGCCGACGACCGCCGGAAGCGCGATCTCGTCGTCGGCCGCCTGAACCAGATGCCGGGCATCCGCTGCGCGTTGCCCGAAGGCACGAGCTACGCGTTCCCCGACATCCGGGAGACCGGGATTCCGTCGCAGACACTCGCGGACATGATCCTCGAAAAGACGGATGTCGTCGTCGAAGCCGGTAGCTTTTACGGTCCTGCCGGCGAAGGACATCTGCGGGTCTGCTTCGGGACGGAAACGATCGAACGGCTCGACGAGGCGATGGACCGCCTTAGCGGATTCTTCAACGCGCTCTAGAGGCGGGTCTTACGCCGACTGGGCGCTGCTCTCTTCCGACGGGTACAGGGTCTGCAACAGCGCATGCGTCGTGCGGATATCGTCTTCCATATGCCTGCGGGCAGCAGCGGCATCCCCGGCCTTCAGCGCATCAATGATATCGAAATGGTGCCGCGTGTAGCTCTCGCCGTCGCCGGCCTCGAGCTGCGGCTGCAGATGCTCTGTAAGCATGCGCAGGTAGGGGCCGAACCGCAGCCATAGCGTCTCGATGAGCTGGAAAAGAACGGGCGACTGCGCGGCCCGATAGATCGTGAAATGGAATTCCTGGTTCTTGGCAAGCATTGTCGGGACACTCTTTTCCCGATAGGCCTCGACATGCTCGTCCGCCATGTGCTCGAGCGAGCGGATCAGGCGCGCGTCGGTCTTCGGCGTCGCGAGCTCGGTTGCCGCTCCTTCGACGATGATGCGCGCGTCGCACAGGGCATCGAGTCGCTGCCGGTTTACCGTCGGCACAACCGCGGTACCGGTCGATGCGATCTCCAAAGCGTTTTCCGCCACGAGGCGCCGCAGCGCCTCGCGCACCGGCATGTGGCTGGTGTCGAACAGCGCGGCGAGAGCCGAAATCGTCAGCATCTGTCCAGGATCGAAATGCCCCGTCATCAGCGCGTGGCTGAGCTGCTGGTAAACGGCCTCCTGCATCGTCCGACGCGACGAGATCGGCTCCAGCGTCACACTTCTGAGTTTCTCGGAACCTGCGCGAGACAACCTGACTCTCCTGAAATTGCCGACCCGCTCGTCCGGAGTCGCGAAGTGTGCCTTAGAATTCCGCCAACATCGCCGCCGGTCAAGGCCCCCTCAGTTGAGTTTGGGATCGAGCAGGTCCCGCAGCCAGTCGCCGAAAACGTTTATCGAAACAAGCAGGGCGACGAGGGTCATGCCGGGGAAGATGACGACCCACCATTCGCCCGAAAAGAGATAGCTGTACCCGATCCGGATCAGCGTCCCGAGCGAGGGCTGGGTCGAGGGCATTCCGAATCCGAGGAACGACAGGGTCGCTTCCGACATGATCGCGAAGGCGATGTCGAGGGTCGCGAGCACGAAGATGGGATTGAGGACGTTGGGCAGCAACTGGGTCGCCATGATGAAGGCCGGGCCCCGCCCGACGAGGCGGGCCGCGGCGACGTAGTCCTTCTGGCGCTCCACAAGCACGGCACCGCGCACGAGACGCGCGAAATGCGGCCAGTGGGCGATTCCAAGTGCGAGGACGACGATCGGCATGGCGAGTGCGGAGCGCATCTCGTTGGACAGCAGCGACTGGCTGACGCCGCCGATAAGCAGCGCCAGCAGCATGGCCGGGAACGTGAACTGGATGTCGGCGATCCGCATGATGATCCCGTCATAGAGACCGCCGAGATAGCCGCTTGCCAGTCCCGCCAGCGTGCCGAGGCCGACCGAGATCGACACCGCGAGCACGCCAACCGACAGCGAAGCGCGCAGCCCGTAGAGGATCAGCGAGGCGACGTCGGCGCCCTGGCTGTCGGTACCGAGAAGGAAGCGCGCGTTTCCGCCCGGCATGAACGCCGGGGGCAGGTGCGAGTCGAGCAGGTCGAGGGAGGCGAGGTCATAGGGGTTCGTGACCGCGATGAACGGCGCCAGAAGCGCACCGAGCACAAGTGCGGTCAGGACGCAAAGGGCGCCGATCGCCGCGGGCGCACGGCCCAGACGGCGCGCGAACAGGCTGCCCGCGAACCAGGCAATGGCGGAACTTCCCGGGAAAGCGCGTGCGGATGTCGACGTTGCCGGCATCTCAGGACCTCACCGCAAGCGACTTGATCCGCAGCCGGGGATCGGCTGCCGCGTAGAGCAGATCGACGATCAGGTTGATGGCGACGAACAGCACCGCTGCGACCATCAGGAACGCCGAGATCACCGGCAGATCGGTCTGGCCGAGCGCCTGCAGGAACAGCAGACCCATGCCCGGCCACTGGAAGACCTGCTCGACGACCACCGCGAACGCGACGAGGTAGCCGAGTTGGATGCCGCTGACCGTGATGATCGGGATCAGCGTGTTGCGCAGGGCGTGCGAGAAATTCACCGCCCGGTCCTTGAGACCGCGTGCCCGCGCGAAGCGGATATAGTCGGACTTCAGCACGCCCAGCATTTCGGCGCGCGCCAGCCGTGCGACAAGCGCTATCTGGCCGATCGCCAGTGCGATCGCCGGCATGACGAGCGACTTGAGGCCGGAAACCGTCAGCAGTCCCGTCGTCCAGCTCCCGACCCGGACGACCTCGCCCCGGCCGAATGACGGCAGCCAGCCGAGCCCGAGCGAGAAGCAGAAGATCAGCAGGATGCCCACGACGAAGGTGGGCAGCGACACGCCGAAGATCGACAGCGTCATCAGGATGCGGGCGGCCGTCCCGCGATGGTGGACCGCGGCATAGACGCCGAGCGGCACGCCGACCGACAGCGACAGCGCAAGGGCGGCAAGGGCCAGTTCGGCCGTCGCCGGGAGGCGCTCGGCGAACAGGTCGGCGACCGGACGCTGCGCGCCGTAGGAGACGCCGAAGTCGCCGGCCATGATCCGCGAGATGAACCGCAGATAGCGGACGACGAACGGGTCGTCGAGGTGAAGCCGCAGGCGCAGGGCCGCGCGGTCCGCCGCCGTGGCTTCAAGTCCGAGGATGCTGGCGACCGGATCGCCGATCAGATCGCCGAGCACGAACGCCAGCAGGCTCACCACCACGACGACGAGCAGGGCGTGCGCGAGCCGCGCGCTCAGGAACGCCAGCATCGGCGCCCCTTCCCGACGGCTCGCCGCACCCGCGCCGTCATTTCATGACGACGGTGTGGAGCATGATCGCGCTGTCGGCACGTGCGGCCATCGTCACCGACTGTTTCATGCCCCAGGTCAGGACCGGCTGGTGCAGGTAGATCGAGTGGACCATGTCGCGCCCGATCGTCAGGCCCTTGCGGTAGAGCTCGGTCCGGCGGGCCGGGTCGACGGTCTTCACCAGTTCGTCGACGACCGCATCGAACTCGGCGTTCGTCCACATCGCCCAGTTCGTGCCGCCGCGGCCCTTGTCCCTGTCGCGCGTCGCCATGATCGACACGAACGCGTCCTGCAGGTCGCCCGAGTTGCCCGAACCGCCGATGAGGTGGAAGCTCGAATTCGGCCCGTTGACGAGCATGCGCGCGAATTCCGGCCAGACCATGCCCTTGACGCGCACTTCCACGCCGATGCGCGCCAGCATGCTGGCGGTCGCGCGGCAGATTTCCTCTGTGTTCGTGTAGCGCTCGAGCGGGCAGTTGAGCTGCACGATGAAGCCGTCCGGATAGCCGGCCTGCGTCAGCAGCGACTTGGCAAGCGCGATGTCCGTCGGCCAGCGGACGTCGAGATCCTTCTGGTAGCCGGCAAAGCCTTCCGCCGCTCCCGTCCCGATGACGATCCCGTGGCCGCGCATCACGCGCTCGACGATGAGCTTGGCGTCGATCGCGTGCGCAAAGGCGCGGCGGACGCGGACATCCTTCAGCGGGTTGGCCTTGAGCGGCTGGCCTGCCTTGTCGAAGATGTCGAGTGCGACATCGCGCGTGCCATCCATCTCGATATGCATGTAGAGCTGCTGGGGCGCCTGCTGGACCTTGAAGTTCGGCGTCGCCTTGACGCGCTCGATGTCCTGCAGCGGCATGTCGGAGATCAGGTCGAGTTCGCCCGACAGCAGGGCCGCAACCCGGGTCGGAGCCGCCCCGATCGTCGTATAGACCGCTTCGTCGACGTTGCCGGCGCCCGGCGCCCAGTAGTCGCGGTTGCGGGCGAAGGCGGTCCGCCGCCCCGGTTCGTGCACGACGAGCTTCATCGGGCCTGTCCCGTTGGCATGGCGCAGCGAATACGCTTCCGTCCCCTGCGCGCCGAGGTCCGGCACCTTCTCGACGTTATTCGCCGTCGACCAGGCCTTCGACATGACGAAGAGCTTGGTCATCTTGCGCGGCAGGATCGGGTCCGGCCCGTTGGAGATCACGTCGACGGTCGTATCGTCGATGCGGATCGCGTCCTTGACGGTGCCGAAGAGCGCCCGATAGAGCGGGCTGACCTTCTGGCGCTGGACCGAGAAGGCAACGTCTTCGGCCGTCATCGGCGTGCCGTCGTGGAACTTCACGCCCGGCCGCAGCTTGAAGCGCCACGTCTCAGGTGCCTGGAAGGTCCATTCGACCGCCAGTCCTTGCGTGAGTTCCATCCTGTCGTCGATGCCGACGACGCTGTCGTAGATCTGCCGGTTGACGGCCGCCGTGACGAAATCGTTTGTCGAATGGGGATCCATGGTCAGCGCAGGCGTGGCGCCGCCATACCGCAATGTCGTCGCATCGGCCGGGCCGGCCAGGAGAAACAGGGCTGCTAGTGCGGCGGCGGTTCTCTGGAAAAGCGACATCTGCGTTCCTTTCAGCAAGCCATACCAAGATAATTTCATACTACGATCATTTGATCAAGCGCCTTTACTCGGGCTTCCGATTGCGGCATTGTGACATTGGCGGGACCCGGGCGATCGGCCCGCTTGCCTGCCAAGATGAGCCATCCGATTGATCCTGCCCCACTCCCCGAGCCGGCCTGACGCCCGGTGCCGACCATGACCCGCACGCCGCTGGTCGATGTCCGGGACTTGCGTGTCTGCGCGCGCACCGACCGCGGACATCTGACCGTCCTCGACGGCGTGTCGTTCGACATCATGCCTGGAGAAATTCTCGGCGTCGTCGGTGAATCCGGGGCCGGCAAGTCGATGACCGGAACGGCGCTTACCGGCCTGATCGAGCCGCCGATGTCGATCGACGGCGGCGAGATCCGGTGCGCCGGCCGGCGCATCGACAATCTCCCGCCCGACCAGCTCCGCCTCGTGCGCGGCAAGGAGATCGCGACGATCTTCCAGGATCCGCTGACGGCGCTCAATCCGGTGTTCACGATCGGCCGCCAGCTCGTCGAGACGATCGGGGAGCATACCGGTCTTGCCGGCGCGGAGGCGCAGCGCGAAGCGGTAACGCTCCTCGCACAGGTCGGGATCCCGGCACCCGAATCCCGCCTCGCAAGCTATCCGCATGAATTCTCCGGCGGCATGCGCCAGCGCGTCGTCATCGCCCTCGCGCTTGCCGGGCGCCCGAAGCTGATCGTCGCCGACGAGCCGACGACGGCGCTCGACGTGTCGATCCAGGGCCAGATCATCGCCCTCCTGCGCGACCTGTGCGCGCGACGGGGAACGGCCGTCATGCTGATCACACACGACATGGGCGTCATCGCCGAAGCGGCCCATCGCGTCGCCGTCATGTATGCCGGCCGCATCGTCGAGATCGGCCCCGTCGCCGACGTCGTGCATCGCCCGCGCCATCCCTACACCCGTGGGCTCATGGGCTCGATCCCGGCGATCGGCCGGCGCCTGAAGCGCCTGCCTCAAATCGACGGGGCGATGCCCCGGCCATCGGAGATTCCGCCCGGTTGCGCGTTCGCACCCCGCTGCCCGATCGTCGTTCCGGAATGCCGCGAGCAGCGGCCGGCACTCGACCCCGACGGCATCCACCGGGCCGCCTGCCGGCGCAGCGCGGAAGTCGGCTCCGCATGACGACGCCGGCAATCCCCGCTCCCGATCTGGTCGTCGTCGACCGGCTGATGAAGACGTTCGACGTTTCGCCGCCCCTGATCACGCGCCTGGCGACGGGCGCGAAGCCTCGCATGCTGAAGGCGGTCGACGGCGTCAGCTTCCGGATCGCGCCCGGCCGCACGCTGAGCCTCGTTGGCGAATCCGGCTGCGGCAAGACGACCGTCGCGCGCTGCGTGGCCGGTCTCCAGGCGCCTTCGGGTGGCACGATCGCCTATCGCGGCGTTCCGATCGCCGACATCGTCGCCGGGAAGAGCCCGTACCGCCGCGAGATCCAGATGATCTTCCAGGATCCCTACGGCAGCCTCAATCCGCGCTGGCGCGTCGGCCGCATCATCGCCGATCCGATCCGCGCGCTGAAGCTTGCCGCATCGGGCGCGGAGACCGACGCGGCGGTCGCGCGCCTGCTGGTCGCCGTCGGCCTGTCGCCGGCCGACGCACGAAAGTACCCGCACGAATTCTCCGGCGGCCAGCGCCAGCGCATCGCAGTGGCGCGGGCACTGGCGAGCCGCCCGGCATTGATCGTCTGCGACGAACCGACGTCGGCGCTCGACGTCTCGGTGCAGGCGCAGATCCTCAACCTGATGCGCGACCTGCAGGACGAGTTCGGGCTCACCTATCTGTTCATCAGCCACAACCTGTCGGTCGTCGATCACATGTCGAGCGAGGTCGCCGTCATGTATCTCGGCCGCATCGTCGAGACGGCGCACACCGCGGATCTCTTTTCGGCACCCAAGCATCCCTATACGCGCCTTCTCCTGAAGGCGATGCCCTCGCTCGACCAGGTCGGGGCGGTCCGCGAACCGATGCAGGGCGAAGTGCCCAATCCGATCGACCCGCCGACGGGCTGCGCATTCCATCCGCGCTGCCCGTTCGCCGCCGACAGGTGCCGGCAGGAACGGCCCGACCTGCGGCCGCTTGCCGGCGGCACGGTCGCCTGCCATCGCGCCGAAGAGATCGGCTGAGGGTGCGCCGGAGCAGCATGCGTACCGACGACAGCGAAGTTGCGAAGACCGTCTGGTGGAAATCCGCCGGGTCGCGACCGCAGACGGCTTCGATCGAAGCCGGCAGGCGCTACGACGTCGCGATCGTCGGCGGCGGTATCGCCGGACTCACGGCCGCCCGGCACCTCGCCCGGCTCGGGATGCAGGTCGGCCTGTTCGAGGCGGATACGCTGGGCAGCGGCGCCAGCGGCGTCAACGGCGGTTACGTCGTGCCGAATTTCGCCAAGGCCGATCCCGACGCCGTGGTCGCACGCCTCGGCGAGGACCGTGGCCGACGTCTGCTCGCTCTCGTCGGCGCCGGCGCCGATCGCGTCTTCGCCACGATCCGCGACAACGCCATCGAATGCGATGCCGAACAGGTCGGCTGGATGCATGTCGCCCACGACGCGAGGAGTCTCGACATGCTGCGGGTCCGCGCAACGGCCTGGCAGAAGCTCGGCCGCCCGGTCCGCATCTTCGACGAAGGCGAAGCCCGGGCGCGCACGACGATGCGCTACTGTGCAGGCGCCTATTTCGATCCGGCGGGCGGCATGCTCAATCCGCTCGCCTACACGCTCGGCCTCGCGCGACTCGCCGGGGAAGCCGGGGTGCATCTGCACGAACGCGCGCGCGTCGCGACGGTCGTCCGGACCGGACCGCGCTGGCGTCTCGGTTTCGGCGACGGTCACGTCGAGGCCGACCGCGTCGTGCTCGCCACCAACGCATCCAGCATCGGTGCCGCGCGACGCCTGTTCCGCACGGTCGTTCCGCTGCGCGTCTACCAGATGGCCACGCGACCGCTGGCGCCGGCCGAAGCCGCGCGGATCGCACCGGGCCGCAATCCGATCGCCGACACGCGGGCGACTTTCTTCACCTACCGGCTGGACCGCGACAACCGGCTGATCAGCGGCGGCATGCCGATCCTGCCCTTCCGCGCGCACGCGCGGATGGGGCACGCGATCGCGCGGCGGCTGGCGAGCGAACTCGGCCTTGCCGACGTCCCCGAGGTCGAACATGTCTGGTTCGGCACCGCCGCGATGACGACGGACTTCCTGCCGCATGTCTACGAACTCGGCCCGGGCTTCGTCGGCGGCATCGGCTGCAATGGCCGCGGAATCGCGCTGACGACGATGCTCGGCGAGGTACTTGCGCAAGCCGCCAGCGGGACGGCGCTCGCCGACCTGCCGATCCCGACGGCGCCGGCACGCGCGATTCCGTTCCATCTGCTGGCACGGGCCGCACCGTCGCTGGCGATCATGCACGCCAAATGGACCGACCGACATCTCTGAACCAGGGAGAACCACATGCCGACCACCCCGCTCCGCCTCGTCAATCCGCCGGGCCTGTACGATCCCAGCGCATACGGCTATTCGCATCTGGCACTTGTCGCTCCGGGAACGCGGCTGGTGTTCACTGCCGGGCAGGGCGGCGAAACGGCCGATGGCAAGTATCCGCCCGACTTCCAGGTTCAGGCGCGCAACGCGCTCGCCAACCTGCGCACGGCACTGAAGGGGGCAGGTGCGGATTTCGCCGACGTCGCCAAGATGACCGTGCTGATCGTCGACCATAGCGAGCCGAAGCTCGGGATCTTCGGGGCCGAACTTGCCGCCGCGTGGGGCGCCGGCATGAAGCCCGCCTGCACGCTGATCCCGGTGCCGCGCCTGGCGCTCGACGTCATGCTGATCGAGATCGAGGCCGTCGCAGCGCTGCCGGCGTGATTCCCGAACGACAAAGCCCGCCGACCGGTCTTCCGGCGGCGGGCTTCTTCAATGGTCGTAGCGGCAGGATTCGAACCTGCATCCCCCGGTTTCCCAGACTGATTCGGGAAGTTGGCGATCCGGCCGATCGGTAGAGCACCGGTCCTGCCCGACGCCGCTCGGAGCCCGAATTGCATCGATTTTCAACACTCTACTCGCGTCTGAAGATCGGGCCAGACCCACTTTGGCGGGACTTCAGGCCCTGTCGGGACGGCGAGCATGGACGCCCGCCCGGCTGATCGAATATACGGATCAACCGGATGCCGGCTTAGCTCAGCGGTAGAGCAGCGGTTTTGTAAACCGAAGGTCGGGGGTTCAATCCCCTCAGCCGGCACCAACCGCCATATGCTTGGCGCATGGCAGCCGCGCGGCGATCCGGGTGCGCCGGGAATTATCCATATTTTACTTGTGATTGCGGGCTTCGCGGTATCGCGGGATAGCCGAAAGCACATGTGAATCCATGCGTTGCTGCGTTGCAATATGCGATTCAGAACCTTATCTCCGGGGCTCGCGACGACCCCCTGGAGATTCTCCCCGGATGAACGGCCCCATCGACGCGGTCACGCAAGGGCAGGTGCCCTTCGGCGGCCGCGAGCCAATGCTTGCCAAGCTCCACGACTACTGGCGCTCGAAATGCGCCGGGCGCACGATGCCCGCGCGCCGCGACATCGACATGGTCGAGATCGACCGCACCATTCTTCCCTACATCATCCTGCACGACATCGTGCGCTCGCCCGACCAGTCCGCACGCCCGCGCTATCGCTACCGGCTGATCGGCACCGAGTTGGTGAACGCGATCGGCGCCGACGTCACGAACCGCTTCCTCGACGACGTGCTCACGCCCGAACGCGGCGGCCTCGTGTGGGACTGGCTCGACGCCGCCGAGCGGTCCGCCCGGCCGATGACTCTCGACATGCCGCTCGCCTATCCCGACCGCGAGTTCCGCCACGCGCGACGCATCGTCCTGCCGCTGTCCGACTGCGGCAAACGGCCCGACATCCTGATGTGCTGCGTGTCGCTGGGCTGAGCGCCCGGCCTATGCCTTGCCGGCCGCGCGATACCACGCGATCGTGCGCCGGATCCCCTCGTCGAGCCCCACGCGCGGCGAAAAGCCGAGGATCTCGCGCGCGCGCGTCGTGTCGGCGACCTTGCGCGCTTCGCCGGCCGGCTTGCTCGCGTCCCAGCGCACGTCGGGCGACAGGCCGGAATGCGCGAGCACGCTCGCGACGACCTCGCGCACCGTATAGCCGCGCCCGCTGCCGAGATTGACGGGGCCGGCGCCCAGCCCGCGCTCGTAGGCGGCGAGCAGCCCGTCGACGGCGTCCTCGACATAGAGGAAATCGCGCACGGCCGTGCCGTCGCCCCAGACCGTCAGCGGATTCTCGCCCGACAGCACGCGCGCGATCAGAGCCGGCACCACGAGTGCCGTCTTCGGATCGAAGTCGTCGTGCGGGCCGAACGTGTTGACCGGGCGCACGACGGCGATGTTCGCCATGCCGTACTCGATCCCGTAGGCCTCGATCAGCTTCTCGACGATGCGTTTGGCCCACGCGACATATTCGTTGGCCGGATGCGGGTTGGCCGACCAGGTCAGGTCCTCGCGGTAGAGCTCCATCGGCGGATAGACCGAGACGGTGCTGGCATAGACGACGCGCGCGATCTTCGCGCGGCGCGCGGCTTCCAGCATGTTCATGCAGATCAGCGTGTTCTCGCCCAGCATCGTCGCCGCGCGCGCGATCTGGATGGCGATCGAGCCGCGCCGGCCGGCGAGATGGAACATGCCGTCCGCACCCGCCGCGGCGCGGTCGGCGAAATGCCTGTCGGTAAGGTCGCCGGCCAGATGCTCGGTCGCCGGAAAGTCCCGGGGGGCGGGCCGGGTCGAAACGGTGCGCACGCGCGCACCCAGTGCGGTCAGGCGGGGCACCAGCGTACGGCCGTAAAGGCCGGTCGCGCCCGTCACGAGGATCGTCTTGCCGGCATAGAGCGACGCGTCGTTCGACAAACCGGTCCCCTCCGTCACGTTGCGAAAAGACTCGCGGCAGACCGGGAGGCTATCACAAACCGCCAAGATTGCGGCGCTTGGACGATTCCCAACCGGCCCGGCACCGGTTACAGTCCTGCCCGCCATGTTCGCCAAAGGCCCGCTCCAGATCCGGCACGCCGTCGTCACGATGCTCGACGCCTTCGTCAAGACGGTGGAGGCGGAGGTCGAGCGTCGCGGCGGCAATATCGGCGCCGAGGACGTCGCGCGCATCGCCGAAGCGATGAAGGTGTCCGGCGAGATGGACAACTTCTACCGCGCGGTCTTCTCGCAGATCGTCAGCACGATCGTCGACGCCCAGCAGGTCAACCGCCGGACGAACGCGTTCGGCCGCCTGATGGTCCATCCGCTGTCGGACTTCTTCCAGTCCCAGCAGCTCGACCGCGGCATGCTGCACAACTTCTTTTTCTTCATCCATTCCCTCGTCGGCGACGAGGAGGACGAATGGAACGCGCAATGCACCGTCGTGGTCGACGAGCTGCGCGACCGCATGGGCCAGGCCTTCGGCTGGGACGAGTTCTATGCCGACCCGCGCGCGCAGGCGATCTTCTGGCAGGTGCTGGTCAAGGTCGCGCGCGCCTTCAAGCGCTTCGACACGCGCCGCGAATGGTTCTTCCGGATCATGCAGCACAAGCAGACGTCGATCAGCCTTGCCCCCAACAAGTACGTGCAGGTCGGCGACGGGCTCGACATCGCCCAGTTCACGAAGGCCGACTTCCTGACCGTGTTCGACAACCTGTTCGCCCCGGTCCGCAACCTGTCGCCGGAAGCGGCCACACGCTTCGAGACCGCGACCGGCGTCACGCCGGAGGCCGCTTTCGAAAGCTTTTTCCACGAGTTAGTGATATACAAGGCGAACGGCTGATTTTATCGAGGCCGATTCATGATTTCTTAAGTAATTTGGTTCAAATTTTAGACATGTTCAGGATATCTCCCCGCCTCCGAACCGCCGCGACCGTGCTCCTTCTGGGCATGGCCCTCGCCGCCTGCACGAATTCAGGCGCCACGACGGGCTTCCAGGGCAGCCCGCCGCTGAGCGCCGTGCCGACCAAGGTCAAGAACTTCACCGATCCGTATATCGGCCATATCGGCACCGGGGTCTACGGTGCGGCACTTCTGCTCAGCCCGAACTTCCTGCCCGGCCGTTGCGAAGGAATGTACCTGACCGGCGACCGCGCTCTGGTCTGCGACCAGATCGAGCGCCTCAACGGCGAACAGCCGGCGAAGCCCGATCCCAACGCGCGCTATCGCTGCATCCGCACGCTCGGCGGCGCCACCGAATGCACCGAGGTCACGGCCAAGCCGGTCGAGCCGACTTCGCCCTGACGCGACCGGCCGCTACTTGGCCGCACCCTTGTCGTCCTTCTTGACCGCGGCCGCCGCCGAAGGCGGCGTCCAGACATTGCCCTGCAGCGGCTTGCCCGGCCCTGCGTGGAACACGCGCGGGTTGGACGCGTTGATGCTGTCGGCGTCCTTGTTGACCTTGGGCGGCGAACTGTTCGGACGCGGGTCCTCGGCCGCGGCGGGTACCGCCGCGGATGCCAAGGCCAGAACAGCGAACACGGCGCGCAGGATCATCGTCGATCTCCAGAACGTCATGGCCGGAACCCCTTCCGCCGGTGCGGGAACGTGGTAACGTCGCGACCGATTTAGGACTGCGATCACGATACCACAATCCGGGCGGGATGGGTTTCTTGGAATTTTCGAACGACATCCAGCGTCTGGTCGCCGACTACGGCACCCTCGTCTACGCCCTCATGTTCCTGTGGACCTTCTTCGAGGGCGAAACGTTCGTCATTTTCGCCGGTGCCGCCGCCCAGCAGGGCACGCTGCATTTCTGGAGCCTGCTGCTGGTCGCCTGGTTCGGCAGCTTCTCGGGCGACCAGATGTGGTTCTGGCTCGGCCGGCGCTACGGAACGCGCATCCTCGAGAAGCGGCCGAAATGGCGCGGCGGCGTGGACGGCGCGCTCGAGATGCTCAAGCGCTACGATACGTGGTTCATCCTGTCATTCCGCTTCATCTACGGCGTGCGCAACTTCGCCTCGTTCGCGATGGGCATGGCGCGCGTCCATCCGCTGCGCTTCGCCGTGCTGAATTTCGTCGCGGCGTTCGTCTGGGCGCTGTCGTTCGCCGGGTTCGGCTACATGTTCGGCCACGCGCTCGAGGCGGCGATGGGCGATATCGCGCACAACTTCCTCTACATCATGCTCGGCGTGTTCGCGGTCTCGTCGACGATCGTCTATCTGGTGCACCGCCGGCAGGCGAAGAAGTCCGCCGCGCGCGCCGCGGCCGCGGCGGCCGAAACGGCGAAGGACAAGCTCGCGGCCGACTAGGTTTTCCCCGGTGCCAGCAGCGCCAGGGCCAGTGCGGCCACGACGCACACCATCGCCAGCAGTTCGGCCCAGCCGAGCGCCTCGCCCAGCAACAGCGCCGACGACAGCACGCCCACGACCGGGACGGCCAGCGTGCCGATCGACGCGACCGAGGCGGGCAGGATCTCGAGCGTGCGGAACCACGCCCAGTGGCAGAAGATCATCGGCACGGTGGCGGCATAGGCGGCACCCGCGAGGCCGACCGCGGTGAATTCGCCGCGCAGCACGATCGATCCGGATGGCCCGAGCACCTCGAACCACACCATGCCGGCGACCAGCGGCACGCCTGCGATGGCGAGCTGCCAGGCCGTCAGCGTCACCGCCGACATCGCGAAGCGCTGCGCTTTCAGCGCCACGGTGCCGGCACCCCACGCGATCGCCGCCGACAGCATCAGGCCAAGGCCGGCGAGCGAGTCGACGAGCGCGCCGCCCGCCGGCAGCGCCAGCAGGCCGAGACCGGCGAGCCCCAACAGCAGGGCGAGCGACTTCCGCGCCGTGAATTTCTCGCGCACGAAGATGGCGCCGAATACCGCCGCCCACAGCGGCATCGTGAAGGCGACGAGCACCGCGCGGCCGGCCGACATTACCTGCAGTCCGTAGGCCGACGTCACCTGCCAGATCGCGACGTTGAGGATCGAGGTGCCCGCGAAGACGATTTCGCGCCCGCGCGGCAGGCCCAGCGGGATGCCGCGCAGCAACGCGATGGCGAACAGGCCCGCAGCACCGATATAGACGCAGATCACGCGGAACGTCCAAGGCGCGAGCTCGACGACAGCGACCTTCATCGCCGGCCAGTTCGCCCCCCAGAAGACGGCGAGCAGGAACAGCAGCCAGAGACCTTCCCGGCGGGCGCCTTGGTCGGTCATCGGGGGAAGGCCTATCCGGCCTTGCGGATCTCGAAGACGAACACGCCGTCGGCTTCGGTCGAGCTCAGCATCGTCGCGTCGGTCGCGCGCACGAACGCCTCGAAGTCGCGCACCGCACCCGGGTCGGTCGCCAGCACGCGCAGCGTGCCGCCGGCCGGAACGCCACCCATCGCCTTCCGGGCGCGCAGCACCGGCAGCGGACAGTTCAGTCCCTTGACGTCGAGGGTCGTTACGCTCATCGCGGGCTTCCCGTGCTGGAGATCGCGAACCTTACGGGTTGTCGCGCAATCCGGGCAAGCGGTACATTCCCGCCATGCGGGAACTTGCCATCCACCAGACCGTGGCGCTGTGGGCCTTCGCGGCCGGCATCGTGTTCGGCGCCGTCGCCCAGCGCACCAATTTCTGCACGATGGGGGCGCTGTCCGACATCGTGTTCCTCGGCAGCTACAACCGGATGCGGGCCTGGCTGCTCGCCATCGCCGTGGCGATCGCCGGCAGCCAGGCGCTGCACGCCGCAGGATTCGTCGACCTCGGCAAGTCGATCTATCTCGCCCCGAATCTCGGCTGGCTCGGCGCCGTCGTCGGCGGGCTGATGTTCGGCTTCGGCATGACGCTCGCCGGCGGCTGCGGCAACCGCACGCTCGTGCGGCTGGGGGCGGGAAACCTCAAGAGCCTGTTCGTGTTCCTGATCCTCGGCCTGTTCGCCTACATGACGCTGCGCGGCCTGACGGGTGCGGTGCGCGTCGCGGCGATCGAACCGTTCGCGGCCGACCTGCGCAAGCTCGGCATGTCCACGCAGGGCCTGCCCGAATTCGCCGCGAAAGCCGGGATCTCGCCCGGCTTCGCGCGGGCGGTCCTCGCCGCCGTCCTCGTGCTGGGCCTCGCCTTCTACTGCTTCAAGGATGCCGCGTTCCGCGCAAGCCCGCGCGACATCGTCGCCGGTATCGCCGTCGGCCTCGTCGTCGCGGCGGGCTGGATCATCACCGGAATCGTCGGGAACGACGATTTCGAGCCCACGCAGCTCGCGTCGTTCACGTTCGTCGCCCCCATCGGCGAAGCGCTCGTGTACGCGATGACCTGGACCGGTTCGAAGATCGGCTTCGGGATCGCGGCCGTCCTCGGCGTGATCGTCGGCGCGTTCGGGGCGGCGAAAGCCTCGGGCGAGTTCCGCGTCGAGAGCTTCACCGACGCCAACGACATGCTGCGCCACCTCGCCGGTGCGGCCCTGATGGGCACCGGCGGCGTCACGGCACTCGGCTGCACGATCGGCCAGGGCATCACCGGCATGTCGACGCTGGCGGCGGGCTCGCTGATCGCACTTCTCGCGATCCTCGCCGGCGGGCTGCTCGGCCTTCGCTATCTCGAGGAAGGCACGCTTGCCGGTGCCGTGAAGGCGCTGTTCGCGCGCGCATGAGCCCGCCCCGCTTCCCCGTCTCGGTCAAGGGCGTGGTCGCGATCGACGGGAAGTTCTGCCTGCTGCGCAACGAGCGCGACGAATGGGAACTGCCCGGCGGGCGGCTGGAGGCGGGCGAAGACCCGGTCGCCGCCTGCGTGCGCGAGATCGACGAGGAACTGGGCCTTGCGGTGCGCGTCGCGCGCATCCTCGACAGCTGGCTCTACGACATCAGGGGTGCGGGCGAAGTGCTGATCGTCACCTATGCCTGCGCGCCGCTTGCGGGCGTGACTCCCCGCCTCAGCCACGAGCACAAGGCCCTCGGGCTGTTCGCGCCCGGCGAGATCGCCGGGCTCGCGATGCCCGAGGGGTACAAGCGCTCCATCGCCGCCTGGCTGGCGGCGGGCTAGCTACGGAACCAGACGCCGCTCGGCCGCCGGCGGCAGGAACCTGTCGGTATAGACGTCCTGCGGATTGACCTTGCCGCCCAGCCCGTAGGCCTGCGCCACCGTGTCGACCGACTTGGCCAGACGGTCGGCGGGAACGGCCGACAGGCCGTTGCGCTTCACGTTGTCGGTCAGCATCGTCAGGTCGCGGACCATCTCGAAGCGCTCGAGCTCGACCGCCTCGTTGAACAGGGGATCGCGCTGCTTGAGCTGGGCCATGCCCGCCTTCGGGTCGGCGAGCGCGTCGCGGATGCCGGCGATCGAGGCGCGCACGAACTTGCGCACCAGTTCGGGATTCTTCTCGGCGAAGGACTGGCTGACGATCAGCGCGGAACCCAGCAGATCGACGCCGTATTCGTTGTAGCGGTAGACCATCAGGTCCGACGTGGGCACGCCGGCCATCTTGATGTTGAACACGCTGGTCGAGATGAAGCCGGTCACGCCGTCGACCTGCTTCTGGACCAGCAGCGTCTCGCGCAGCTGCGGCGTGACGGTCTGCCAGACGATCTTGCCCGCGTCGATCCCCTGCGCCTTCGCGAAGGCCGGGAACAGCATGCGGCCGGCGTCGGCTTCGGGGGCCGCCAGCTTCTTGCCTTCCAGCCCCTTGGGGTTGGCGACGGCACCCTTGCGCAGGATCACGGCGGCCAGCGACTGGTCCATCACCAGCAGCACGCCGGTGATCTTGTTCGCGTTGGCCGGATTGGCGTTGAACGGGATGACGGTGTTGAGATCGGCGTAGCCGATGTCGTAGGCGCCCGAGGCGACCTTCGTGACCGTGTCGCCCGAGCCGAAGCCGCGATCCATCGAGACCGCGAGCCCCTCGCGCGCGTAGTGGCCCTTGTCGACGGCCATCGAGAAGACGGCATGGTTGCCCTGCAGCGCCCAGTCGAGCGCGAACTTGACCGGCACGGGCGCCTGGGCTGCGGCGGGGAAGGCTGCGAACGCGAGGATGGCGGCGGCGGCGAGCCGCGCTGAAATTCCGGTCATGTGACTCTCCCGATTCCGGTTTCTTGGTCCGGCGGGAGACTGCCAGCCCGGCCGGGCAGCCGTCAACGCGGCGGCGTCACAGGCGCGGCATCGACGGCGAGCCGAGCGCCGCCAGCATGTGAATCTGCGCGTCGATGAGCCCGGCGGAAACCGCGTTGGGCCGCAGGATGTTGTGGAGCATGCGCTCGACCTTCGAGCACGACGTGTCGCACGCGGATTTTCCGGTGGCGGACTGGTCGCTGAGGCAGGTGCGGGGGCAACTCATCGGGGGGGCTCCTTCGACGGTTGCCAGCATCGCGCATACGAATGAAGGAATCCTTGATCTGGATCAAACGGCCGAAGATCCGGAAAACCGTTCAATTACAATCTATTGTATATCAGGCGAGGAGTTTTTCCGTCACCACGCGCGGCTCGGCGATGCGCGGCAGGACCTTGGCCCCGATCAGCTCGCACGACGCGAGCAGGGCATCGCGCGCCACGTCGCCCGCCCCCAGCATCAGCGACACGCGCGTCAGGCCGGACGCGGCGAGCTTCTCGAGATGGCGCGCGAGATCGTCCGGCGTGCCGACGATGGCGAGGCCCAGCGCTTCGAGGGCCGGCAGCGAAACCGGCCGGTCGATCAGCGGCACCATCCAGCGGAACGACGCGAACGCCTCGTTCGTCTCGATCAGCGACTTCAGCACCGGCCCCGACCCGTCGAGGAAACGGCGGAACGCCCACGCAAGCCCGGGGCCCGCCAGCCGGCGCGCTTCCGCGCGGTCCTCGTGCACGAAAGCGCCCAGCGTGAAGGCCGTCTGGCCCTGCGGATAGCGTTCGCGATAGCGCGCGATGTTCTGCGCGGCGATCGGCCAGGGTTCGTAGGGGCCGCACTGCGCGTCCATGCCCAGATCGGCGGCAAGCTCGAAGGTCGGCGCCGAGATGCACGCCATCCAGCCGCGCACGAGGCGCGCGTTGGGCGGCGGGTTGACCGGCTCGCGCACGCCGTCGCGCTCGATCTCGCCGCGCATCACGATGTTGCGCAGTTCGCCCAGCCCTTCGAGCATCTTCGCGCGCCCGCCTTCGTAGGGCACACCGAAGCCTGCAAGCTCGGTCGCCGTCACGCCGCGCCCGATGCACCACATCGCGCGCCCGTTCGACAGCAGGTCGAGCGTGGCGAGGATTTCGGCCACGCGCAGCGGATCGCGGATCGGCATCGGGAACACGCCGAAACCGAGCTGCAGGCTGCGCGTCTCGCGCGCGAGGGCGGCGAGCAGCATCTCGGGGCTGGCGGCGCGCGAATGGTCGCCCTGGAAATGGCTTTCGGCCACCCACACGCCGGCGAAGTCGGACTTGTCCGCCTGGCGGGCGAGCGCGAACGAATCTTCGAAGGCGGGCTGCGGATCGCGGCCGTGCGGCGTCGCGAAATTGAGGGCCAGGTCGACGAGCATCGCCCGTGTTCTACCCTCGATCCCGGTCAAACTAAAGGCCGCGTTTAGAATCGTTGTGTTGTGCGCGGTACGCAAGCACGAATACACCCTTAATGCGCCTTGCCAATCCCGTACGTCCTACACATACTCGATTGAACTGAATGGAAAGTTCAGGGAGGAAGACCCCCCGATGACCAGACCGATCCGCGCCACACTTCTGGCGCTGGCGGCGATCGCCGCCGCATCCCCCGCCTTCGCCCAGTCCCCGGTCCCGACAAGCGGACGCACGCTCGCAGCCACCTGCACGGGCTGCCACGGCCCGGCCGGCCGCAGTGCGGGCGAGATCCCGTCGATCAACGGGCGCACCGAAACCCAGCTCGCGCAGGCGATGCTCGATTTCAAGAACGACCGGCGCCCGGCGACGGTGATGAACCGCCACGCCAAGGGCTTCAGCGACGCCGAGATCGCAGCGATCGCCAAAGAAATCTCCGCCAACTGGCGCTGAAGGGGGACGCGAACATGACCCGCATTTCGATCTCGCGCCGCGGCTTCACCGGCTCGCTGCTCGCCGCCACCGCCCTTTCCGCCTGTGCGGTACAGAGCGAAGCGCCCGCCAAGGCGCGCGTCGTCGTCATCGGCGGCGGCTTCGGGGGTGCCACCGCCGCGAAGTTCCTGCGCCTGGAGGATCCCGGCATCTCGGTCACGCTGATCGAGCCGAAGTCCGAGTTCCAGACCTGCCCCGGCTCGAACTACGTGCTGGGCGGCCTCAAGCGCATGTCCGACATCACGCACACCTATGCGGCGATGACCGGCCGGCACGGCGTGCGCCACGTGCGCGACATGGCCGTCGCCGTCGACCCGGTCACGCGCACGGTGCGCACGGCCGGCGGCCAGTCCTTCGGCTACGACCGGCTGGTCGTGTCGCCGGGCATCGACATCCGCTGGGGTGCGATCAACGGCTACGACGAGGCGGCTTCGCTGCGCATGCCGCATTCCTGGCAGGCGGGCCCGCAGACGGTGCTGCTGCGCCAGCAGCTCGAAGCCATGCCCGACGGCGGCGTGGTCGCCCTCTCGATCCCGGCCAATCCGTTCCGCTGCCCGCCGGGGCCGTACGAGCGCATCTCGATGATCGCGAACTATCTCAAGACCACGAAGCCGCGCTCGAAGATCCTCGCCCTCGATTCCAAGGACGCCTTCTCCAAGCAGCCGCTGTTCCAGGACGGCTGGGCCGCCCTCTATCCGGGCCTGATCGAATGGGTGCCGCTGGGCAAGGACGGCAAGATCGTCGAGGTCGTCCCCGGCGAGATGACGCTGGTCAGCGAATTCGGCCAGAAGCACAAGGTCGCCGTCGCCAACGTGATCCCGCCGCAGTTCGCCGGCAAGATCGCGCGCGACGCGGGCCTTGCCAACGAGCAGGGCTGGTGTCCGGTCGATCCGTTCACGTTCGAATCCCAGCGCCACAAGGCGATCCACGTGATCGGCGACGCGTCGATCGCGGGTGCGATGCCAAAGTCGGGCTTCGCCGCGTCGAGCCAGGCCAAGTTCGTCGCGCGCGCCATCGCCGCGTCGATCAACGGCCAACCCGCCGAAGCGCCGGTCTATGCCAACACCTGCTATTCGCTGGTGGGGCCGGACTACGGCATCTCGGTCGCCGACATCTACCGTTCGACCGCGCAGGGCATCGTCGCGGTGCAGGGGGCCGGCGGCGTTTCCCCGCGCACGCCGCCCGATGCGCCCGCACACCGGCATCTCGAAGCCGTCTACACGCACGGCTGGTACGCGTCGGCGACGCGCGAGATCTGGGGAAGCTGAACGGACCTCTAGCGGATCGTTCCGGTCGCCAGCGCATGCGCCACGCCGCCTTCGACATGGCGGCGCAGCGCGGCGCACGCGGTCGCCGCGTCGCGCTTCAGCGCGCAGTCCAGCATCTGCCGGTGCTCGCCCGACGCGATGTCGCCGCGATAGCTGAGCGCCGTCATCTGGTAGCGCAGGTAGCGGTCGAACACGGCCGCATGCGCGTCGATCAGCGCCTTCGATCCGCACGCCGAGATCAGCGACTGGTGGAACTGCCAGTCGTAGCGCTTCCACGCCGCGGTCGCGGCCGTGTCGCCCGCCGCCATGCGTTCTTCGAGGCGCGCGAGCTTGTGGTGGGCCGCGACGACGCGCCCTTCCCACTCCATGTCGCCCGCCGCGAACGATTGCTCCAGCGCGTGGCACTCCAATAGCTGGCGCAGGGCCGCGATCTCGCGCAGGCTCGCGACCGACACGGGTGCGACGTGGAAGCCCTTCTGCCCCTCGGCGACGACGAGGCGTTCGGACGCGAGACGATTGAGGATCTCGCGCAGCGTGCTGACGCTGGTCGCGTAGCCGGACTTCAGCGCGTCGAGCTTCAGCTTCTGTCCCGGGGCGAGCTGGCCCGACAGGATGTCGGCGCGGATGCGCCGGTAGGCGCTGTCGGCGACGGTCTCGGCGACCGTATCCTCCGCGGGCGCATATGCCGCACCCGCTTCGAGCAGGCCGCCCGCGCGCGTATGCGCCACGCAGCCGTCGATGTGCGAATGCAGGATCTTCGCCGCCGCGTCCGCGTCGCGGCGCAGCGCGCAGTCGAGCAGGGCCTGATGCTCGTCGGCGGCGGGCGCACCCCGGAAGATCACGGCGACCATCTGGTAGCGCAGGTAGCGGTCGTAGACGCCGGCATAGATGTCGAGAAGCGTCTGCGAGCCGCAGCCGGCGATCAGCGCCTGATGGAACTCGCGGTCGTAGCGCTTCCACTGCTCGGTCACGGTGCGCTCGCCCGCGAGCATGCGCCGTTCCATCGCGTCGAGCTTGTGGTGCGCCGCGGCGACGGCCGCTTCCCATTCCACGTCGCCGGAAGCGAAGCACAGGCGGATCGCGTGCGTCTCCAGCAGCAGGCGCAGCGAGGCGATCTCCTCGAAATCCGCCATCGACACCGGGGCGACGCCGAAACCACGCTGGCCTTCGGCCACGACGAAACCGTCGGACGCGAGCCGGTTCAGGATCTCGCGCAGCGTGCTGACGCTCGCCCCGTAATCCTGCACGAGCCCGTCGAGGCGCAGACGGCGGCCGGGTGCCAGCCGCCCGAAGATGATGTCCGCGCGCAGCCGCTCGTAGATCTTTTCGGCGACGGTCGATGTCTGGAACTCGATGCCCATGTCCCTGCCTGTCGGGTCCGCACGCGACACTATACCAGCGGCACGAGTCCGCCAAAACTCCGATGAAACTAAAAATCTCATATGAAACTCGATTTTTATATTGAAACTTTATTTCTCATAGAGAATATTCAGGCACTCAGACGCATAACGCGCATTCCCCTTCGGAGGAGACCCAGATGATCCCGACCCCCAATCGCCGGACCTTCCTTGCGACCGGAACGGCCGCCCTCGCCCTGACCGCGACGGGTACCCGCGCGCAGGCCAAGCCGACACTGCGCTTCTCGGCCGTGTTCTCCGAGCAGGACATCCGCGCCGAGATGATGAAGCGCTTCACGGCGGCGGTCGCCAACGACTACACGATGCAGAACTACTTCGGCGGAAACCTGTTCAAGCAGGGCACCGAGCTCGTCGCCATGCAGCGCGGCAACCTGGAGATGGGCAACATCGCGCCGCAGGACGTGTCGAACCAGATCCCGGCCTGGTCGATCATGACGGCCGCCTACCTGTTCCGCGACGCCGACCACATGTCGAAGGTGTTCGCCAGCGACGTGGGCCAGCAGCTCAAGAAGATGGCCGAAGACCAGCTCGGCATCCGCATCCTCGCCCCCACCTATTTCGGCTCGCGCCATGTGGGCCTGCGCGGCAAGAAGAAGATCAACACGCCGGCCGATCTCGCGGGCGTCAAGCTGCGCATGCCCGGCGGCGACGCGTGGCAGTTCCTCGGCCGCTCGCTGGGCGCCAACCCGGTGCCGATGGCCTATGCCGAGGTCTATACGGGCCTGCAGACCGGCGCCATCGACGGCCAGGACAACCCGCTGCCGAACGTGCAGAACATGAAGTTCTACGAAGTCAGCGGCCAGATCGTGCTGACCTCGCACCTCGTGGGCTTCGACCTGCTGACGGTCTCGGCCAAGACGTGGGGCGCCATGAGTGCGGCCAAGCAGCGCGAGTTCCAGGCGGCGGCCGACGCGGCCGTGGGCTGGAGCAACGCCGAGCACGCCAAGAAGGAGAAGGAACTGGTCGACTTCTTCAAGGCGCAGGGCCTCGACGTCTACGCGCCCGACCAGAAGGCGTTCCGCGAGCACGCACAGAAGATGTACCTCGCCTCGGACCTGGCCAAGAGCTGGCCGGCGGGCATGCTCGAGAAGATCAACGCGCTCTGACGAAACGGCGGCGAGGGGGTCTCGCGGGGCCCCCTCGCCTTCGCCGCCAAGGTAATCTTCCCCGATGGACATTCGCGCATTCCACGGCTGGCTCGAAAGGCGGGCCGAGAACGTCGCCGCTTTCCTGCTGGCCGCGATGTTCGTCGCCTTCCTCGTCCAGATCCTGTTCCGCTACGCGCTCGACCTGCCGGTCGGCTGGACGCACGAGATCAGCGTCATCGCGTGGATCTGGCTGGTGCTGTGGGGTGCGGCCTTCGTCGTGCGCGAGAGCGACGAGATCCGCTTCGACCTGATCTACGGCGCCGTGCAAGCGCCGACGCGGCGCATCATGTTCCTCGCCGCCGCATTCTCGCTGGTGGCGCTCTACGCCATCTCGCTGCCGGCGGTCGTCGACTACGTGCTTTTCATGCGCGTCCAGCGCACGGCCTACATGAAGATCCGGTTCGACTGGCTCTTCTCGATCTACATCGTCTTCGCGGTCGCGATGATCGTGCGCTATCTCTGGCTGGGCTTCGACGCGCTGCGCGGCAAGGCGCCCGACGCCTTCGACGCCACCAAGGCGAGCTCCGGCGTATGAATCTCGCGAGCCCCTTCTCCCTCTGCCTCGTCGCGATCACCGGCCTGTCGCTGCTCGGCCTGCCGATCGGCCATTCGATGATCGCGGGCTCGGTCCTCTACCTGCTGCTCGCGGGCCAGGACATGGGCACGGTCGCCGAACAGC
>JAEUKY010000083.1 GCA_016794005.1 Rhodospirillales bacterium | reverse complement strand
TGCCGCCGCAGGCCCCGACCCGTCTTGACAATCGCGGTCGGGCGCACGACACATATGTATACGAACGACCTGCTCCGGAGTTCCGATGCAGCCTGCCGCCAAACTCGACGCCGTTCCGTCCGCGACGAAGCCGGGCGAGTGCGAATACGTCCTCGAGACGCAGATCGGCCATCTGCTGCGCCGCGCCCACCAGCGGCACGTGGCGCAGTTCGAGAAGGAAGTGGGCGATCTCGACCTGACGCCCACGCAGTTCGCGGCCCTCGCGAAAATAAGCGAACGCGGCGAGGTCTCGCAGAACCTGCTCGGCCGCATGACCGCGATGGACCCCGCGACGATCCAGGGCGTGATCCAGCGCCTGATGGCGCGCGGCCTGATCGACCGCCGGCCCGATCCCAACGACCGGCGCGCCACGCTGCTGCGACTTTCCGCGCCCGGCCGCACGCTGACGCGCGAGGCGATCCGGCGCGCCCACCACGTCTCCAAAGGCGTGCTCGAACCGCTGACGCCGGACGACCGCGCGCAATTGACCGCACTTCTTCGAAAGCTCACGGACCTCACATGAATCTCGCCTTCGGCCTCGTCTTCGCCGATCTCTACGATCGCGCGAAGCTGGCACGCATCGACGGACTTTTCGCCGACGCGCTGAAAGCGGCCGATGCGCCGCTGCACGACCGCCTGATGGCCGCGCGCGCCAATCCCGGCGCGGTCGCCGCCAAGGACGAAGGCAACCTGCTGGTCGATCTCGGCCCGCACGTCGAGAATTTCGTCGCCACGCTGTTCGGCATCGAGGCCGAGGCGCAGGAACTTGCGAAACGCACGCACGCGCTCGCCCCGCTCTATGCGGTCAAGCGGCTGTTCGTGCAGCGGCGCGCGGCGAAGGCCGCGAAGGCCGAAGCGCTCGCTTCCTACGATCCGGCGGCGATGGACCGGCTGCTGGGTGCCGGCTGGACCGAACTGCAGTTCGCGCAGGCCGTGACCGAATGGGAGAAGGACGAGGCCGCGAACAAGGACGCGCTCGCGACGGCGCTCGATCACGCGGGCTGGGCGCTGGTCACGGAAGCCGGGCGCAGGCGCCACGGCAAGGGCATCCTGTTCCGCCAGCCGGCGAAGCTCGACCCGCAGAACTACATCCCGCTGGAGACGATCGAAATCGACGGCGTGCGCATGCAGCGCCTGCCCGAGCACGACTGGCGCCATCGCGACGGCTTCGCGCTGACCGACGAAGGCATGGACCTGCCGAAGGCACTCGACCAGGCGAACTACTGCATCTGGTGCCACGCGCAGGGCAAGGATTCGTGCTCGAAGGGCCTGCGCGACAAGAAGACGGGTGCGTTCCAGAAATCGGTCTTCGGCGTCAATCTCGCGGGCTGCCCGCTCGAGGAGAAGATCTCCGAGATGCATGCGCTGAAGTCGAACGGCTATGCACTCGGCGCCTTCGCGACGATCCTCGTCGACAACCCGATGGTCGCGGCGACCGGGCATCGCATCTGCAACGACTGCATGAAGGCCTGCATCTACCAGAAGCAGGAACCCGTCGACATCCCGCAGGCCGAGACGCGAATTCTCAAGGACGTGCTCGCCCTGCCGTGGGGCTTCGAGATCTATTCGCTGCTCACGCGGTGGAACCCGCTCAACATCCGCCGGCCGGTGCCGAAGCCCGACACGGGCCGCAAGGTGCTGGTCGTCGGCCTCGGGCCGGCGGGCTACACGCTCGCCCATCACCTGATGAACGACGGCCATTCGGTCGCCGCCATCGACGGGCTGAAGATCGAGCCGCTGCCGGCGTCGATCGCCGGGATCGCCGCCGACGGGGCCCGCGTGCCGTTCGAGCCGGTGCGCGACAGTGCGGCCCTGTTCGAGAATCTCGACGAGCGCGTGCTGGCCGGTTTCGGCGGCGTGGCCGAGTACGGCATCACCGTGCGCTGGGACAAGAACTTCCTGAAGGTCGTGCGCCTGCTGCTGGAGCGGCGCGACAGCTTCGCGATGTACGGCGGCGTGCGGTTCGGCGGCACGATCACGATCGAAGAAGCCTACGCGATGGGCTTCGACCACGTCGCGCTGTGCATGGGGGCCGGCCG